>NZ_LGHK01000027.1 GCF_001908235.1 Bradyrhizobium sp. NAS96.2 | reverse complement strand
AGGCTGTTTGTTTCGCCATCGGCGAGGTCCTCAAGCTCTTCTCGCCCGAAGAATGTCTGAGCTACCTAGCAAATGCAGGATATGGACGAACCTAACTTCATCACGCTTTAGCGATCGAGCGCGTACTCGTGCACGGAAATCCAGGTCTCCCGGACGAGATTGACCAACGCTGCCATGAAGAATCCCAGCGCAACGATAAATAGCACAGCTACACCATATTCGTGCCGCAGCTGGTAATATGCGCTGACGAACGCCACGATCACGAGCAAGCACGTCAATATCGCACTCGTCGCGGAGAACACGATCGCTCGGTTCAGCAATTCGGCGCGACGCCTCAGCTGGTGCATGTCCTTCTTCGACCCGATTTTAGCGCTCTCGCTATCCGAGATTGCATTGAGCGCCTGGATCCGGTCGCTCACGCGGTTCATGCGGGCGATCAGCAGCGAAACGAACCCGGCAACCGCTCCCAGAAGGAACGAAGGAGCGGTGACCTGGACGATCACCTGCGACAGTTGTTCGACGGACGGGGTGTCGGGAAACAGCATCAAGCCCACCTCCGTCCATCGGCCGCCAGGTCAACGCGAGACTTCCTTCATGCCTGTCACCTTCCGCACCGGGGGCGGCTTCCAGGTTCCGTTGATGATCGACGGCGACTTTTCGTTCGGCCAGTACATGCGCAACATCAGGATAAACTTGCCCGCAGGTGCGGGAAGCCAGTTGCTCTCCTTGTCCGAACCTGGACTGTCCTTCTGGATATAGAGTTCAACCGAACCGTCCGGATTGGATTTGAGGTTCTGGCGGGCACTGATCGACTGGCGGTTGATCGGATTGGGGACGAAGAAGTAGTTTTCGTCATACATCGTGATCGACCAGAAGCCGGCGACCGGAGGGAGCTGCCCCTTCGGAAAACGCATCACGTATTTGTTGCTGCCGACATAATCCTTGCCGTCGGCGTCCTTCTGCGATGTCGGATAGCACGCATCCTGAATTCGGTTGGCGCCAAGGCCGATTGCGGTGACAAAGGCACGGTTGAGATAGTTGGTGCCGTAGATGCCGGCTTCGCTATCGAAAGCCCAGCCGTTCTCGTTTCGGATCGCCTTGTTCACCTTGAACTGCAGCATGATCCGGTCGAATGCCACCTGCGGGACTCGCTTGGCGAACGCGGCATCGAATTTGCTCACATCAAAATCCTTGCCCGGGACAAGGCCGATCTTCGCGAATTTGGCGACCTCGGATGCATCGGCGGCCGCCGGTGGATTGCGCTTCATCAGCTGCGCAAGCAGGGTGAAGTAGGCCGCGGCATCCAGACCGTTGACCTGATCGCGAACCGCCGTCTTCATGTCGATTGACGCATCGACCTTGCCTGGCGGCGGCGTATACGATTTGCCGTAGGCACTGAGGGGCACAAGCTTGAACTCGTCCTGCGCGGCATGCACGGCCGCGTAATCCTCCGGTGTGCCGGTGCAATAGATGCGGCCCAAAATCCAGACCGTGCTGGTGGGAGATTTGTACTCCTTGACCCCTGCCGGAAGCGTTCCCTTCCAGCCCGGTCCTGTGATCGCATAGGTCTGCGGCTTCGTGCCTGTCGTGCGCTTGCCCGGCACCTGGAAGACATCGGTCCAGCCATCCAGCATCGGAAACAGGAAGTAGCGGTCCTTCATGTCCGGCATGCTGAGGACCCAAGGCTCGTCGCCCACGTCGATCCAGGCCGATGTGTAGAGGGTGTCGGCATTGGGTGCCGTGACGTCCCTGAAGCTGGCGTCCGGGTACTTGCGGAGCTTGATGAATTGCCCCATCGGCCCGCGCGTACCTTCCACGGAGGCAACGTTGGTCATGATCCGGCGGGTCATCTCCATCGTCACGAGCGGATATCCGTAGATATAGGCATCCTGGGCGAGCCAGAAATCTTCGCCGGCCTCCAACGCCCGGATAACCGGACCATCAAAATCGGCGTGTGCAGCTCGGGAAAGTGCGAGCGGCGAAGCCGCGGCGCTTAGCAGTGCAAGCATTTGGCGACGGCTGATCGACATGGCGAACCCTCCTGGCCTCCTCGGAGGATAACCAGATATCGGGACGAGTTCCACTTGCTCTTGATTTGCATCAAGGCGCCTTGTTGTCGCGCCTCGTCGAGGACCGCTGCTGTCCTTTAGTCCGTCGCCGGCACCGAATGGTGCTCATGCGTGATGCGCCAGTCGCCGCCGACCTTGCGCAAGCCGATCGTCAGCCTGAACTGGAACGTGGCGTCGGGCGGGCCGCACCGCATCACCATGACGGCAAAGGCGACATCTTCGCCGGCCGTGATCGCGATCTCCTCGATATTGAACGCGTGCGACGGGCGGAAGCAGCTGAAGAACAGGTCCCACGTCTTCCTGTATTCGTCCAATCCGCGCGACTGCAATGGCGGGGGAACGTCGAACATCACGACGTCCTGATCGTGATGGGCCAGAATGCCCGGATAGTCCTGTCGGCGAACGGCATCCGCCCAGGCTTCGATGAGCGTCCTGATTTCGGTTTCCGCCGTCTGTTTTGGCTGTGGCATGGCTCGCGTCTCCGGGTGCTGGCTGATCGATGCCTCGAGGACGAATGCGATGGCGCCGATCCGACAAGCGTCCGGACCGGCCGCGTCGGGAGAATTGCGCCATTTTGTCTATTTACAAACCATCTGGTTGGTTTGTATAAGGCGCGATATCAGCCTGGGTACCTCGCTCCGGGGCCGCTCCGCCAGGAGGAGCATGGTGAACGACGAGGCCGCCGATATCTGCGATGAACTGACGTGTTTCAGCGACGCACAGGCGGCGTTGCTGACGTCGCGCAGCCTCGTCTATCTGACCGACCTGAAACTCGATGGCGGCAGGCGCGGGACGATCGTCGCCGCCAGCTATGCCGACGCGCAGTCTGTCGCCCGCGCGCGCGGGCGAGGGGAAAGGGTGATCGGCCGGATGGCCCACGGTTTCTTGCACGGCCTGCGCCGGCGGCTCCGGAGAGTCTACGGCAGCGAAGGCGCTTGCGCGTGAGCGACTAACACGTACCACCCGAAGCCAGCGCCGGCACTTCGGGGACGTCATTCGCTCTGTCTGGCGGCATCGGATGCCGCGCTTGAGATTGACCAAGGCCGCTGAGATACTGTGCTCACGCGACTCCTTCCTGAGTAAGTAATCCCATGGACAATCCTTCCCGCTCGGAACGCTCCCGCAACGCCGCGCTCGACGCCGCGATCACCATCGTGACGCGCGATGGTCCCGGGCGCCTGACGCTGGATGCGATCGCGCGCGAGAGCGGGCTCAGCAAGGGCGGCGTGATGCATCAGTTCCGCACCAAGGAAGCGGTGCTGCGCGCTCTGCTCGAGCAGCAGATGGCCTATTTCGAGGCGTTCTCGAACCGCTACCTCGAGAAGGCGCGCGAGACGACGGACCAGCCCGAATTGGCGGCGCAGATCGCAACGCTCAGGGAAGCGATCTCGACGCCGCGGGCAGGGGCGTTCGCGCTGCTGGCGGCGATGAACGAGAATCCGGAATTGATGGCGATGCCGCGCGATGTCGACATCGAGAAGGTCGCGCGGATGAGGGCCGAGGCGCGCGATCCGGATCTTGCGCTGCTGCGCTGGGCGGCGGCGCGGGGACTGCTGCTGAGTTCGCTGTTCGGCCTGTCATCGCTGACCGATGCCGAGCGCGATCGGCTGTTCGAGCGGTTGCTCGACGACAGCAAGTGGACGGCGATGGAGCAGGGCGCGCCGGCGGCCGCAAAGCCGTCCAGGGCGACGGCGGCACGCGCGGCATCGGCGTCGCGGGCCACAAAGTCGGCATCGGCCCGCAAGCGCAGCTGACGCACCTGCGGTGCCCGCAAACACAACGCCGCCCAAGCGGAATATGATCGCTTGGCGGCGTTGGATCGGCACCGGGCCCCTGAAATCCCCCGGCCGCTGCTGCCGTACCACAGGAGATATCTCGGGTTTGTGACAACGCCCGGCCCTCATTCGCGCTGCGCCTCACCAAGTCTTCACGGCATTTCGATCGCCGCATTTTTTCATCGCATGTCCCGCGATTGCAGTTTTACAAACCGCCTGGTCGGTTTGATAGATCGTCGCACTGAGGCAAGGTCTGACGGCCGCAGCCGTAACTTTAGCCCCGGACCCGGCTGCGGCCGAGCTGCTCTTCCGCTTTAGCTCGGACGAGGAGATTGGAATGGAGAGCTCGATCGCTGTGCGCGGTCTGGGAGCGATGGCGCTTTGCGTCCTCGCAGGAGGATGCGCCGCCGTCACGCCGGTGGCTTATTCGGAGGTGGCCTCGTCGGCCTACATGATGCCTGATACGTCGGATTCCTCGGGACGCGTGCCGCTATGCCCCGCCGGTCGACTGGCGGAGCTACAACAAGGTCATGCTCGACCCGGTCGTGATCTATCGCGGCGCGGATCATCAGTTCGGCAACATGTCCGAGAAGGACAAGGAGACGCTCGCCGCCACTATGCAGACCCGCTTCGCCGACAAATTGCGCGGCCGCTTCACGCTGGTGAATACGCGCGGGCCGAACACGTTCCGCGTTCGGCTGACCTTGACCGGCGCGGTCGCCAACACGCCGGTGCTCGGCACGCTGTCGCGCTTCGATATGGCCGGCGCGATCTTTAACGGCGTGCAGGCGGCGCGCGACGGCGAGGGCACGATGACCGGCTCGGTGATCTATGCCGTCGAGATGTTCGACAGCGCGACCTCGCGGCTGCTCGGTGCTTACGTCAGTAAGCAATATCCCAACGCCTACGACATCAAGGCCAGCGTCGGCGATCTCGCCGCCGCCACCACCGGCATCGACAAGGGTGCCGATGCCTTCATGGCACAACTGAAGTGAGGCGCGTCGCGCGCGTCCTGCAAATCATCCCGACACTGAAAGGTCCTGGACAATGAACTTTCTGGTTCACATGTTTCTGCGCAGCCTCGTCGCGGCCTTGCTGATGAGCTCGACCGGCCGCGCCGAGGCGATCCCCGCTGATCCGAGCGGCACCTGGCTGACCGAAAACGGACAGGCCCGTATCCGCCTCGAGCGCTGCGGCAGCGCGCGCGACCGCATCTGCGGCTTCATCGTGTGGATGAAGGAGCCGCTCGATCCGCGCGGCCAGCCGATCCGCGATAGCCTCAATTCCGATCCCGAGAAGCGCACGCGCGCGCTGCTCGGCCATCAGCTGATCCTCGGATTGAAGCTGTCGCCGGAGGGCCGGTTCGACGGCGACATCTACAATGCCGAGGACGGCAAGTCCTATTCGGTCTCGTTGTGGCGCGATAAGTCCGACCGGCTGAAGCTGAAGGGATGTCTGATGAAGTTCTTGTGCCGGACCCAGACCTGGACACAGACGCTCGACGTGCAGCCCGGGCAGCTCGTCGGTCTGACCGGCGACGTCGGCGGCCCGCGCGCCGACAGGGAATGGGCCTCGCTACCGCCGCCGGCCAGGAAGGCGGCGGCGAAGTGACGGAGTCGGGTGGGGTTAGCTCGCTGTGGACGTCATTGCGAGGAGCGAAGCGACGAAGCAATCCATCGTGTCGCGTTTGCGGTGCTGTGGATTTGCTTCGCTGCGCTCGCAATGACGGAGGAATGGTGTGCTGCCTACTTCTTCACCAGCGGACAATCGCTGGCCTCGAGCGGCTTGGCGGCGTCTTCCGGCGAGATGGTGGCGATCAGCTTGTAATAGTCCCAGGGATATTTGGACTCTTCCGGCTTCTTCACCTCGAACAGGTAGGCCGGGATGATGCGGCGGCCGTCGATCCGCAACGGACCCTTGCCGAACAGCGGATCGTCGGTCGGGATCTCCTTCATCTTGGCGACGACCTTGGCGCCGTCATGCGGGTTGCCGCCCATCGCGTCCAGCGCCTTCAGGTAATGCAGCACGCCGGCATAGACGCCGGCGACCGTCATCGAGGGCATCGAGCCCTTGGGCGAGACCTTCTGGAAGCGCTTCGACCAGGCGCGGGTCTGGTCGTTCATGTCCCAGTAGAACGACTCGGTGAAGGTGAGGCCCTGTGCGATCTTGAGGCCCAGCGCATGCACGTCGTTGACGAACAGCAGCAGCGCCGCGAGCTTCTGTCCGCCCGCGGTGATGCCGAATTCGGATGCCTGCTTGATCGCGTTGGTGGTGTCGCCGCCGGCATTGGCGAGGCCGATGATCTTGGCCTTGGAGGCCTGCGCCTGCAGCAGGAACGAGGAGAAGTCCGCGGTGTTGAGCGGGTGCTTGACGCCGCCGAGCACCTTGCCGCCGTTGGCGGTGACGACCGCCGCGGTGTCGCGCTCCAGCGCATGGCCGAAGGCGTAGTCGGCGGTGAGGAAGAACCAGCTGTCGCCGCCGGCTTTGGTCAGCGCCTTGCCGGTGCCGTTGGCGAGCATGTAGGTGTCGAACGTGTAGGAGATCGTGTTGGCGTTGCAGGCCTTGCCGGTGAGGTCGGCGGTCGCAGCCCCCGAGTTGAGCACGATCGAGTTCTTTTCCTTGGCGAGGTTGCTCACCGCGAGCGCAACGCCGGAGTTCGGCGTGTCGGTGATGATGTCGACCTTCTCGTTGTCGATCCAGTTGCGCGCGATGTTGACGCCGACGTCGGGCTTGTTCTGGTGATCGCCGCTGACCACCTCGATCTTCCAACCCTTGGCGCGCAGGCCGGAGTCTTCCACCGCCATGTTGGCCGCGGCGACCGAGTTCGGGCCGCCGATGTCGGCATAGAGCCCCGACATGTCGTTCAGCACGCCGATCTTGACGTTCTTGTCCTGCGCAAGGGCAGGGGTTGCAAGGCCGAGTGCAGCGCAAGCGAGAAGCACGGCGTGGCGCCGTGCGAGCGTCGTCGTCATCAGACATTCCTCCACTGTGATTTATCCGGGCGGCCCTCTTGCGGGGCCTTGTGCCGGTCGTTCGGGTTCCCGCTTACCCTGTCCGGGTGGAAGCGGCAATCCGCATAAAGCCGGATGAACTGCGTCGAAGCGTCATCCCGTCGTCATCCTTATTTGAGCGCGTCCGAGGTCAGCTTGAACTTCTGGATCCGCTTGCCCTCGACCTCGCCGGTGTAGACATTGCCCTTCTGGTCGACCGCCATGACGTGCAGCAGCGCGAACTGCCCGGCATTGCGGCCGCTATGGCCGAAGGTGCCGACCACTGAGCCGTCGTCGCGTTTCAGCACGCGGATCTCGTTATTGGCGCCGTCGGCGTTGAGCAGATAGGTCTGCTTCGGATCAGGCCACAGCGCGAGATCGAACACCGCGCCGTCGCCGCGGGTGTTCTTCTCGTAGAACCATTCCCTGACGAAGGTGCCGTTCTTCTGGAACACCTGGATGCGGTCCTGGCTGCGGTCGCAGACATAGACCAGCCCGTCATTGGCGATCTTGATGCAATGCACGGGATTGCCGAACTGCTCCTGTACCGCGGCGCTTGGATCATAAGGCGGCTGCTTGTCGTCGGTGGGCAGCTTGCCATAGCCGCCCCAGTGCCGCTTGTAGGCCAGCGTGGTGGCGTCGAAGACGATGACGCGGCGGTTGCCGTAGCCGTCGGCGATGTAGAGTTCGTTGGCCGCCTTGTCGATCGCGATCTCGGCGGGGCGGCCGAGCTGGGTGGTGTCGTTGCTGTTGGTGCGGGCTGCGATCTTGCCGATTTGGCCGAGAAACTTGCCGTCGAGCGAGAACTTCAGGATTTCGCTGTCGTCATCGGCATTGCCGCCGATCCAGACGAAGCCGCGCTCGTCGACCTCGATGCCGTGCTCGCGGCCGACCCATTGATAGCCGTCGCCGGGGCCGCCCCAGGCGCGCAGCAGATTGCCGTCGACATCGAATTCGAGCACCGGCGGCGCCGCCACGCAGCATTTCGCGCGCGGCGGGATCAGGCTCGCCGCCTTCTCGCCATCGGTCAGCGAGCGCGGCCGGTGCACCACCCAGATATGCCCCTGCCAGTCGACGGTGATGCCGCCGACCTGGCCGATGATCCAGTTGTTGGGAAGCTGCTTTGGCCAGGACGGATCGACGGCGAAGGTCGGGACGTCACCGGCCTGGGCCAGCGTGGGTGGAATGAGGAGTGAAGATGCGATGCCGGCGGTGAGAAACAATCCGGACAGAATGGAGCGCGCGCGATTGAACGTCGGCGTCATGATGCCTCCCGAGCTTCTTCTTGGCGGGCGTCCCGCTGGGAGCGCAGTCAATCGTGGGGCGGGGAGGGTGTCAACCGGCAGTCGTCATTGCGAGGAGCGACAGCGACGAAGCAATCCATCTGCCTGCACATACCGAAAGATGGATTGCTTCGCTTCGCTCGCAATGACGGGGAAAGACCTACGCCGGCGGCTGGAAAGTCCGCAGCGTGCGCGCCTTGTAGTCGTAGAGCTTGCCGGTTTCGGTCCAGTCCGGCGCACACATCGGCACGATGAATTCGGCGGCCATGTCGGGCGTATCCAGCGTCATCGGGTCTTCGCCGGGAAACACCTGCGCGCGCATCCGGGTGCGGATCGGGCCGGGGCTGAACAGGTTGGCGCGCAGCGGCGTGTTGGCGGTCTCGTTGGCCCAGGAGCGCACCAGTGCGTCCAGCGCGGCCTTCGAGGCCGCATAGGGGCCGAGATAGGCGCTGGCCTTGTGGGCCACGCCCGAGGTCACGAACACCGCGCGGCCTGCGTCGGACTGGCGCAGCAGCGGGTCCATGCAGCGGATCAGCTGGAAGTTGGCGGTGACGTTGATCGCCATCACCTCGTTCCACGGCTTCAGCTCGATATGGCCGAGCGGCGACGAAGGTCCGGCGGTGCCGGCATTGCCGACGAGGATGTCGAGCTTGCCGTGCCGCTCATGCAGCGCGAGCCCGAGCCGCGCGATCCCCTCGTAGTCGGTGAGCGAGAGCGGGACCAGCGTGGCGCTGCCGCCGTGCTGGCGGATCTCGTCGTCGAGCTCTTCCAGCCCGCCCTGCGTGCGCGCCACCGCGACGACATGCGCGCCGGCTTTGGCCAGCGCGACCGATGTCGCATAGCCGATGCCGCGCGAGGCGCCGGTCACGAGGGCAATACGGGAGGCGAGGGGTTTTGTCATGTCTGTCTGTCCGCGTCTTTGCCGGGGGTATTACAGACAGAAATGGCCGGGACAAGCCCGCCCATCGTGAAAAACACCGTCATTCCGGGATGGCGAAGGGCCAGACCCGGAATCCCGAGGGTTGAAGCAAGATCGCAAAACAACGTCGAGATCCCGGGTTCGATGGTTCGCATCGCCCCGGGATGACGCTGCGCGTCAGCTCGCCTCCGCCAGCAGCGAGAGCTGGCGCGGCGAGGGCTCGGTTTCGCTCTGGTCGGTGAGATGGGTCGGATAGGCGCCGGTGAAGCAATGGTCGGCGAATTTCGGGCTGGCGGGATCGCGTCCCTCATAGCCCATCGCGCGATACATGCCGTCGATCGACAGGAAGGCGAGCGAGTCGGCGCCGATGATGTCGCGCATCTCCTCGAGCGAATGGGTCGCCGCGAGGAGACCGCCGCGATCGGGCAGGTCGATGCCGTAATAGTCGGGATAGAGGATCGGCGGCGAGGCGAGGCGGAAATGCACCTCGCGGGCGCCGGCGTCGCGCATCATGCGCACGATCTTCTTCGAGGTGGTGCCGCGCACGAGTGAGTCATCGATCAGGATGATGCGCTTGCCTTCGATCGCGGCGCGGTTGGCCGAATGCTTCATGCGCACGCCGAGTTCGCGCACGGTCTGGGTCGGCTGGATGAAGGTGCGGCCGACATAGTGGTTGCGGATAATGCCGAGCTCGAACGGCACGCCGGAATACTGGCTGTAGCCGACCGCAGCGGGCACGCCGGAATCCGGCACCGGCACCACGACGTCGACCTCGGGGTGGCTCTCGCGCGCGAGCTGGGCGCCGAACGCCTTGCGCACGTCGTAGACCGAGCGGCCGCCGACGATCGAATCCGGCCGGGCGAAATAGATATATTCGAAGATGCAGGGCCGGGCGGGCTTCGGCGGGAACGGCTTGTGGCTGTGCGCACCGGCCTCGTCGAACACGATGATCTCGCCGGGCTCGATGTCGCGGACATATTTGGCGCCGATCATGTCGAGCGCGCAGGTCTCCGAGGTCAGGATCGGGTGGCCATCGAGATCGCCGAGCACCAGCGGGCGGATGCCGAGCGGGTCGCGGGCGCCGACCAGCTTCTTATTGGTCAGCGCCACCAGTGCATAGGCGCCCTCGATGGTGCGCAGCGCCTCGATGAAACGGTCGATGAAACGGGTGCGCTTCGATTGCGCGACGAGATGCAGGATCACCTCGGTGTCGGTGGTCGACTGCATCATGGCGCCGCCCTTGACCAGCTCGCGGCGGAGGGTCAGGCCGTTGGTCAGGTTGCCGTTGTGGCCGACCGCAAAGCCGCCGGCGCTGAGCTCGGCGAACAGCGGCTGCACGTTGCGCAGGATGGTGCCGCCGGTCGTGGAGTAGCGGACATGGCCGACCGCGGCGTTGCCGGGCAGGCGCTCGATCACCTCGCGGCGGGAGAAGGCGTCGCCGACCAGGCCGAGGCGGCGTTCACTGTGAAAGCGCCCGCCGTCGAAGGAGACGATACCGGCGGCCTCCTGGCCGCGGTGTTGCAAAGCGTGCAGGCCGAGCGCGGTGATCGCGGCGGCCTCGGAGTGGCCGAAGACGCCGAACACGCCGCATTCCTCGCGGAGCGTGTCGCCATCTAGGTCGGGGTGGTACCGGAGATCGTCTTCCCGGAGATGTTCCTGCAATTCCGTCGGGCCGAGGTCGAGATCCAGTTGGTCGGCGTGATCGGAAGGGGTTTGCATCTCGTTCATCGCCTCTCGTAAGGGCCCAAATAAGTTATCGGCCCGCGGGTTTCTCGATCAGCTTTTTCAAGCTGTCACGCGCAGGTTTGCTATAGCCATCGCCCGACGCCGGCGTCGCCTGATCGTTGGTATCAGCCGCAGAATCGTCGTCTGGCTTATTCTTCTTGAACTTCTTTAAGATGGTGTTCTCGGGGTCATCAGGCAAGAGCGTCATGAGCCAATCCCCGGTTCCCTGCAGCACCACCCGGGACTTCGCGCCGGTCACCCAGTCGGGCCGCTGCTTGTCCGGAACCAGCCAGGTGAAGAACATGAACGCCACGACCACGATCAGCAGGCCGCGGGCGAGGCCGAACAGGAAGCCGAGGGTGCGGTCGAGCGCGCCGATCCGGGAATCCAGGATCATGTCCGAGATCCGCACCGTGATCACCGAGACCACGATCAGCGTACCGATGAAGGTGCCGGCCACCACGACGACGGCCGCGACCGTGTCGTTATTGAAGTAAGTTTTGGCGGTCGGCAGCAGCTTGGAGAAAGCATACAGCGTGACCAGCGCGGCGGCGCCCCAGGCCGCGATCGATAGGATCTCGCGCATGAAGCCGCGCACCATGGCAAGCAGGCCCGAAATCAGCATCACGCCGAGCAGGACGAGATCGAGGATCGTTATGGGCATCGGCTGGTCAGGTCCGCTGGTACGTTTCGGTACGCTGTTAAGGGCTTACGCTGTTAAGGCTCTCGCGAATCGGCGTCTCGGTGCCGTCCTAACTGAGGCGCATCGGGGGCATCCGGCAAGGCCGGAGCGCCACCTGTCCCGCGCGGCGGATGTATAGCGGCGGGGGGCTGTGACGTCACGCCCGCTTTAGCTCGTCTCACGACGGAATCGGGCCGGTGTGGCATTTTTCTCAGCCGCATCAGTGCCCCGGGAGCCGCTTTGGTCGCCGCCCGGCTCGCGCCGGCCGCCTCTGGGCGTGCCGCGGGCCGCAATTTCCGCGACCAGCGTGGTCAGATTGCCGACGCTGTTGAGGGCAAGCCCGGCATCGCCGCCGCCATCGCCGCGGGCCGATTCGGGCAGGATCGCGCGGCCGAAGCCGAGCTTGAGGGCCTCCTTGAGCCGGGCCGGGGTCTGCGCGACGGGGCGGATCGCGCCGGACAGCGAAATCTCGCCGAAATAGACCGCGTCCGTGGGTAACGGCGCATTGACCAGCGAGGACACCAGCGCGGCGGCAGCGGCGAGGTCCGCCGCCGGCTCCTGGATCCGCAGACCGCCTGCGACATTGAGATAGACGTCATGTCCGGACAATTTGACGCCGCAATGCGCTTCCAGCACCGCCAGCACCATCGACAGCCGGCTCGGGTCCCAGCCGACCACGGCGCGCCGCGGCGTGCCGAGCGAGGTCGGCGCCACCAGCGCCTGCAACTCGACCAGCACCGGGCGGGTGCCCTCGATGCCGGCGAACACGGCCGTGCCGGGGCTGCCGAGCTCGCGCTCGGAGAGGAACAATTCGGAGGGGTTGGTGACCTCGCGCAGGCCGAGCCCGGTCATCTCGAACACGCCGATCTCGTCGGTCGCGCCGAACCGGTTCTTCACCGAGCGCAGGATGCGGAACTGTTGCGAACCCTCGCCCTCGAACGACAGCACCGCATCGACCATGTGCTCGACCACGCGGGGACCGGCGATCTGGCCGTCTTTCGTCACATGGCCGACCAGGATGATCGCGGCACCGGTCTTCTTGGCGAAGCGAATCAGCGCCTGCGCCGAGGCGCGGACCTGGGTCACGGTGCCCGGCGCGGATTCCACCGTGTCGGTCCACATGGTCTGGATCGAATCGATCACGATCAGCCGCGGCACCGCGCCTTCCGACAGCGTCGAGACGATGTCCTCGACTGACGTTTCCGAGGCGAGCTGCACCGGCGCGTCGGCGAGCCCGAGCCGCTCGGCGCGCAGCCGTACCTGCGCGACCGCCTCTTCGCCTGAGATGTAGACCGCGCGGTGGCCGGCGCGCGCCATCATGGAGGTTGCCTGGGTCAGCAGGGTCGATTTGCCGATGCCGGGATCGCCGCCGACCAGCAGCACTGAGCCGCGCACGAAGCCGCCGCCGGTGACGCGGTCGAGCTCGGTCATGCCGGACGACAGCCGCGGCGCGTCCTGGGTCTTGCCGGACAGCGATTCCAGCGCGAACGTCCGCCCCTTGCGCTTGCTGCGGATCGAGACCGGCACCGAGCCCGTGGTGTCTTCCTCGGCCAGCGTGTTCCACTCGCCGCAGGAGTCGCATTTGCCCTGCCAGCGATTATACGCCGCGCCGCAGTTCTGGCAGACGAAGGAGAGGGTGGATTTGGCCATGGGGGAGAGCTCGATTCCGTATCCCCTCCATAGCACGGATCAGGAGATGGGAACGCCGGGCGTCGTCGTCGTGCTCAGCCATGTTCGATCAGAGCCGGTTTCGAGGCCCCGATGCCGATCGTTACTTCAGGACGCGAACCGCGATCGCGGCGGCCGGCCATAACTGCAGCCTGTAATGGTCGTCGCCGTCAAGGCCGTCTTCCGACAGCGTGTCGAGCGCGCAGTAGGACACGCGCACCCGATAGCACCCGGGCGGGGTCTCAATACGCATGGCGTCAGGGAAGTAATCGGTGCAGCCGGCGATCACGATGCGTCCGGACGCGACGTCGAGGCTGGCTTCGACCACGTGATCCCAGTCCGCGGAATCATCGTCCGGCTCGCGCTCCAGAAGATGCACCGCGACCGGGACATCCATGTTCCGCACAGTTCCGATCCCGACCGTCCCCGGCGCGATCGCGAGCAGCCGATCGAAGGCGTCCTCTGTCCACGCCTCGGAAAGGTCGCCGGCTGCGGGTTCATCCTGGATGTAGAACTGGAAGTAGTCGGCGAACAGCGACAGTTCGAAGGATTTCATGTTTCAGCTTCGCCTGGGTGGAATTGCCAATCACTAGCGCTGGAACGTGACAATAGCTCGCCTGATGGACGGCGGCGATCAGCGCGAGAACACCCGTGTTCCGGCCGGCCATCGCGGCTTGTCGCTCACCGGGCTTGCGCCGATCTCCCACCCGACGCCGCCCCAGAGTACGTCGACGGCGCCAAGTTCTCCGGCGATATCGCGAACGTAAAACACATTCGGCTTGGAGCTGATCTCGAGGGAGCCGCGGCTGCCGTTGGGCTGCTGCTTCAACGCGCACCAGATATCGGCCAGTCTGCTCTCGTGGCTCTGACCCAGTTTGGCCAGGATCTCGTTGTCGCTGGAGGCTGCGCTCAGGTCGTAGGATTGCAACGATGCGCCGCCGGCATCGTCCTCGATCTTGTTCGCGAAGCGCTTTGCGAATGTCGCGCCCAGCCAGGAGATCTTGACCGGAGCGCTCGACGCGATGTCTTCCTTGAAATGCTCTTTCGCGACGAATTTTTCGACGTGAGGTATCGCCGAGGTCGACGACGGATCGGACGGTTCCACGGCTTTCGGCTGCAAGGAACATGCGACGCGGTCAGCGGCGACAGCCGATTGGCCGGGTTTCGTATCGTCCGCGGCGACGCTGAAGCCTTGTACTGCCAGAAGGAAGATCAGCGACAGGGTAAGGCTTAGCTGATGCATCTTGTTGTCCCTGTCTCCGCTGTGTTCGCGGAGACAAGGTAAACCACACCTTGTAGATGTAAATTAAAGATCGTGTTTCTGGTTAAGGATAAAAAGTAAGCTCAACTAAAACGAGAATTTGAATCAAATGCTCTCCGACGCGTGGAACCCGAATGTTGCTCTCGGCGCCGCGTCTAAGGCGCGATGAGATGTCGCGCTTTTGATTCTTGTTTAAGCATGATCTTTTCGGAGAGCCGCTTCGCACTTTTCCGGATCATGCTCTAGACGCGGATGTCTCGCCCGGACAGCAGCAGCGGAGGTTTCTCGCGCAGCACCGAGCCCGTCGGCAAAGCGCGGCAGCATCTTGCCTGCGCGCGCAGCGGATCGCTCCAGCTCCAGCGCACGCGCCACGACGGATTGTTCGCGTAGGCCGGAATGCGCCAGACCCAGATCGTTTCGTAAACGCTGTCTCCGAAGTGCTCGACGTCGGGCTTTGCTGTCGGCCACAAGGCCGAGCCAGCAACAGCGAACGTCACCGCCGCCGCGGTCGTGATCATCATCTTGCGCATCGCGTGTCTGCCTTTCTCGCCTGTCGGGGTTCCGACAAACCGCTCGTCCCAATACTTCGACTTGCGATCCCGAATCCGCCAGGCCGACATCAGACGTCGAGATGCGCGCTCGATTGCGCACCTTGTGCTGCCTGACTCCTGGGGATTCGCATCCGGGTCGTCGATAAATCCCGTGATGCCTGCTAGAGCAAAGTGCTTGTCCGCAAACGATCGAGTGCAAGTAATGCGCTTGTCATAAACGCAGTCGCCGGATGGTGGCAATCCGGATAACACCGGGAACCGGGCGCCCAACACGGCTCTTTCGGAGTACAACGTCGAGGCCCGTCGACCCCCGTAAAATCACGACATGCCTGCGAGCCTACGCCGTCATTGCCGACCACAGCAGCGCTGTGCCGGCCGCCAGCATGATGCCGTCCATGATCAGGCGGAACGACTCCGGCTTCATCTGCCTCACGAAACGCTTGGCGATGAAGGCGCCGGCCATCAGCGAGGCGCCGGCGATCAGGCCCTTCAGCGCGATATCAGGCGTCAGCGCGCCGAAGCGTTCGAACGTCACCGACTTGCTGACATAGAGCCCGAGCGAGCTCGCCGCTTCGGTGGCGAGGAACGCGCCCTTGTTGAGGCCGTAGAACAGAAACAGCGGCACGCTGAGCGGGCCGGTCGAGGCCACGATGCCGGTGAGGTATCCGATGAGCGCGCCGCCGATCATCAGGTGCCAGAGACTGGCTTTGAGCTTGTGTTTGGCGAGCCAGTGGCGCACCGGCACCATCGCGATCAGGAACACGCCGATCGCGAGATCGACCGCGCGCGAGGGCAGTGCGAGCAGGGTGCGCGCGCCGAGGGCTGCGGCCGGGATGCCCGTGATCGAGTAGGCGGCGCAGGCACGCCAGTCGACCTCGCGCCACCACGCCAGGATGCGCGACAGATTGGCCATCACGGCGGCGACCGCCATGATCGGCACCGCCTGTTTCGGCCCGTACTGATAGACCAGCACCGGCATCAGCATGATCGACGAGCCGGTGCCGACGATGCCGGAAATGGTGCCGGCGACCAGGCCGACGATGAGGACGAAGAGAAAGCCCACCTGCGCGCTCCAATGAGAGGGCGGAACGAAATGCAAAGCTCGGGCGAAACTCGCCGCGAGAATGAGTGAGTATGACTCACCAGCCGCGCAACATATTCGGCGTCGTCCCGGCGAAGGCCGGGACCCATAACCACCAATAGTTATTGTTGATCGACGCTGGAATGACGAGTCCCTTCAACAACATCCGCTGCGGAGTATGGGTCCGTGCTTTCGCAGGGACGACGGCGTTATTGGCGCGCGAGCGTGCCACCCATCACTTCAGCACCACCCACGCCGGCGCGTGATCGCTGGCGCCTTCCTCGCCGCGGATGTCGCGGTCGACGCCGGCCTTCGCGAGCCGCGCCGCGACCGCGGGGCTGAGCAGCAGATGATCGAGCCGCAGGCCCGCATCGCGCGGCCAGCGCTGGCGCTTGTAGTCCCAGAAGGTGAACATCTGCTGGTCCGGATGCAGCGTGCGGATCGCATCGCACCATCCCTGGTCGACCAGCGCCTTGAACGCGGCGCGGCTCTTCGGCTGGATCAGGGCATCCTTGTCCCAGGAGCGCGTCGGATAGATGTCGAACGGCGTCGGCGCGACATTGTAGTCGCCGGCGAGCACCACCGGGACGTCCTGCTTGAGCAGCTTGGTTGCGTGCGCGCGCAGCCGCTTGAACCAGGCCAGCTTGTAGTCGAATTTCGGTCCGGGCTGCGGATTGCCGTTCGGCAGATAGAGGCTGGTGACGACGATGCCGCGCACCGCGGCCTCGATGTAGCGCGCCTCGTGATCGCCGGCGTCGCCGGGCAGGGCGGTGCGGATCAAGACCGGCTCGGCCTTGCGCGCGAGAATGGCGACGCCGTTCCAGGTCTTCTGCCCCTGCCACACCGCGCCGTAGCCGGCCTTCTCGATCGCAGCCTGGGGAAACTCGGCGTCGCTCGCCTTCAGCTCCTGCAGGCTGACGACGTCGGGCTTGGCCGATTTCAGCCAGCGCAGCAGGTTCGGCAGCCGCCGGTTGACGTTGTTGATGTTGAAGGTCGCGATCTTCATGCGCGACGATCGATCGGGTCAGGTCGCCGGCGTGGACGGCTCGGCAGGCAATGGCGGCGGTGCAGCGGGCGCTGCCGTCGGCAAGGCGGGAGGCGCCGCCGGCGTAGCGACTGCGTCGCTCTTCTCGGCGACTGCCTCGCTCGCGGCGACCGCATCGCCGCCCTTGTAGATGCGCACGAAGCGGCGGCCGAGGCTGGTCAGCACCTCATAGCCGATGGTGCCGAAATGATGCGCGACCTCGTCGACGGTGATGCCTTCGCCGATCAGCGTCACCATGTGGCCGCGCCGGACCGCGTTCTTGTCGAGGTCGGTGACGTCGACCGCGATCAGGTCCATCGAGACGCGGCCGGCGATCGGGCAACGCTTGCCGGCGACCACGACCTCGGCACCGCGGGTGCCGTCATTGGCGCTGGCGGCGCGGAAATAGCCGTCGGCATAGCCGGCCGCGACGATCGCAAGCCGGGTCGGCCGGCGCGCAGTCCAGGTGCCGCCATAGCCGACGGTCTCGCCGCGATCGATGTTGCGGATCTGCACGATGCGCGCCTTGAGGT
Source organism: Bradyrhizobium sp. NAS96.2 (assembly GCF_001908235.1). Classification (GTDB taxonomy): domain Bacteria; phylum Pseudomonadota; class Alphaproteobacteria; order Rhizobiales; family Xanthobacteraceae; genus Bradyrhizobium. The sequence goes on along the minus strand of NZ_LGHK01000027.1, from coordinate 70,507 downwards.
CGACCACAGGCTGCATCGGGTTGTCGGCCTCCGGCGTCGGATTGACGCCATAGAGCGCGCATCCCGGCCGCACCATCTCGAACTGGAATTGGGCGCCGAGGAACACGCCGGAGGAATTTGCCAGCGAGGCCGGCACGCCGGTGAACAGGCTTGCGATCTCGCGGAAGCTCGCGAGCTGCTTTGCGTTGGCGGGACTGTTGAGCAACTCGGCTGAGGCGAGGTGGCTCATCACAAGGGTGATGCCGTGGTCGCCGGCATTGATCCGCGGGATGATGCCCTGCGCCTCGGTCACGGTAAGCCCGAGCCGGTTCATGCCGGTGTCGATATGAATGGCGGCGCCGCCGGACCAGCCGGAGCGGCGGCAGAACACGTCCCATTCGGCGAGCTCGTTGAGATCGCCGATCACCGGCTTGCAGTCGATTTTGGCGTAGGCGTCGCCGGTCTGCTGGAAGAAGCCGCCGAGCGCATACACCGTTGCCTGCGGAACGGCTGCGCGCACCACCGCGGCCTCCTCGACGGTGGCAACGAAGAAGGTCTTGCAGCCGGCCTTGGCCAGCGCCCGCGAAACCTGCTCGGCGCCGCAACCATAGGCGTTGGCCTTGACCACGGCGGCGCATTCCGCCGGTACCGCGGTCTTCTCGAGCTTGCGCCAGTTGGCGATGATGGCGTCGAGGTCGACGGTCAGGATACCGGTGGCGGTCGGATAGGCCGCCAGCAGGTTGGCTCCGGGCGTCAGCTGCGATTTCGCGTCGGTCACGATGTTCATGGCGCAGTTGTACGCGCCGCGATTGCGGCGTTCAACCTTGGGACCTCAGTAAGCGCGATCCGGAACCTGGCCATCGGGTGCGAGGTCGCCGAAGCGCGTCACGCTGGCCTCGAAGTGCAGATCGACCGTGCCGGTCGGGCCGTGGCGCTGCTTGCCGATGATCACTTCGGCCTTGCCGTGGGCGAGCCCCATTTCCATCTGCCACTTCTCGTGCTCGGGGGTGCCGGGACGCGGTTCCTTGTTCGCGAGGTAGTATTCCTCGCGATACACGAACATCACGACGTCGGCGTCCTGCTCGATCGAACCGGATTCACGCAGGTCGGAGAGTTGCGGCCGCTTGTCGTCGCGGTTTTCAACCTGACGCGACAGCTGCGACAGCGCGATGATCGGAACGTTCAGTTCCTTCGCCAGCGCCTTCAGATTTGTCGTGATCTCGGTGATTTCCTGCACGCGGTTGTCGTTGCCTTTCTTGCCCGAGCCCTGCAGCAGCTGGATGTAGTCGATCACGATCAGATCGAGGCCCTTCTGCCGCTTGAGGCGGCGGGCGCGCGCGGTGAGCTGCGAGATCGAAAGGCCGCCGGTTTCGTCGACATAGAACGGCAGCGACTGCAGCTCGATGGAGCAGTCGCGGATCTTCTCGAAGTCGAGCTCGGAGATGCCGCCGCGGCGGATCGAGCTCGAGGGGATGCCGGTGCGTTCGGCGAGAATACGGGTGGCGAGCTGTTCGCCGCTCATTTCGCAGGAGAAGAAGCCGACCGAGCCACCGTGGATCGCCTTCGTGGTGCCGTCCGGCTGGACCTCGCCCTCATAGGCCTTGGCGATGTTGTAGGCGATGTTGGTGGCAAGCGACGTCTTGCCCATGCCGGGGCGGCCGGCGAGGATGATGAGGTCGGACGGCTGCAGGCCGCCCATGCGGGCGTCGAGGTCGCGCAGGCCGGTCGAGATGCCGGACAGCTTGCCGTCGCGCTGGAATGCCTTGGCCGCCATGTCGACGGCAATCGTCAGCGCTTGGGCAAAGCGCTGGAAGCCGCCGTCGTAGCGGCCGGTTTCAGCCAGGCTGTAGAGCTGCCGCTCGGCGTCCTCGATCTGCGCGCGCGGGGCAAAATCCACCGGCGCATCGTAGGCGACGTTGACGATGTCCTCGCCGATCTGGATCAGATTGCGCCGCAGGCTCAGGTCATAGACGGTACGTCCGTAATCCTGGGCGTTGATGATGGTGGTCGCTTCGGCAGCGAGGCGGGCGAGGTATTGGCTGATCGTCATGCCGCCGATGTCGGTATCCGCCGGCAGGAACGTCTTCAGGGTGACGGGCGTCGCGACCTTGCCCATCCGGATCAAGGAGCTCGCGGTCTCGTAGATCGTCTGGTGCAGCGGCTCGAAGAAGTGCTTCGGTTCGAGGAAATCGGAGACGCGATAGAACGCGTCGTTATTGACCAGGATCGCGCCCAGAAGGCTCTGCTCAGCTTCGATGTTGTGCGGCGCACTCCGATAGGTCGGGGATGCGGCATCGGGCGCGAGCTTGTGGACGTTCGAATCAATCAAGGCCATGGACGAGCTTATTCTTCTGATTTCGTCGTTACTGAGATTTTCGGCTGTGGGGCGGCGATCAAGCGCCAGCCCGGCGCGAAGCGAAAGGTCGGATGTTTCTTATGCACGATTCACACAACGCGGTGTGGGAATCCGGGACCGCCGGATGCATTCCGCTTGACGGGGTTTTGCCCGGAATCGGGCGTAAGGCGGCCGGTCCGTGATGGCGTTGGCAAAGTTCGGCGCGGCCTGAACCTTTTTTGCGGTTACAGCGCCCTATCAGCAGCGAGGTTGCTGCTGGCCCCGGCTGCTCAGACCAGAATGAGGAAAGCCAGCGCGATCAAGGCGGCAGCCACGCCCGTTGCGATCAAGGCGTAGTCGGTCACGAGGTCGCGCTGCGGGTCCAACATCGTCTGATGCGTTTCTCGGGTCATTCCGGACCACTACGACAGCCCGGAACGGACCTCTGTGAAGCAGATCACATCTGCCGCATTTTCTTTGCGGCAGCTTCGCGGGAACGACCCGGCGGATTCCGGGTTGTCCTCGCTCAGGGAAGATACGGGGTCGATGGCTCAAGAGTTTCAGACAGCACGATCAGGGCTTGGCCGAGCGGGCGGTGCGGACCGCCGCTGGCTGGCGGCGCTTGTCGATGCGATGGAGCAGTCGGCCCGTCCGGAGATCCGGAATGTTCCCTGCGATGTGAGGCTGGTTTCCGCCGCCGTCGCGCATCTGGCGCGTCCGGCCCCGAGCTTCGGCCATTGCGGGTCGGCTTTCAGCCTGCGCAACTAGCAGAACCCGTTGTCGCGCATTTACTCGCCGGCGAGTTGCAGCCGGGGCTTTGCGGCGCCGGCCTCCTTCAGCCGCAGCCGGCCTTCCTCGCGCCCGATATAATCGCGGGTCATCGGCACGACGCCTTGGCGCTTGGTGAGCTGCAGCTGGAAGTTCATCATGTTCTGGACGCGGAACGACATCTCAGAGGCCGCCAGGTAGAATTCCCACATCCGGGCAAAGGTCTCGTCGTAGAGCCGCACGGCCTCCTCGCGCCGCGCCATGAAGCGGTCGCGCCAGGCCTTCAGGGTCTCCGCGTAGTGCAGGCGCAGGATCTCCATGTCGCAGATCAACAATCCGGCCTTCTCGATCGCCGGCATGACCTCGGAGAGCGCCGGAATGTACCCGCCGGGGAAGATGTATTTCCGGATCCAGGGGCTGGTGACGTCGGGACCGGTCGAGCGGCCGATCGAGTGCAGCATCATGACGCCGTCATCGCTCAGCAGCTCGGCGCAGCGCTTGAAGAAGGTTTCGTAGTAGGCGACCCCGACATGCTCGAACATGCCGACCGAGACGATGCGGTCGAACGGGCCGGGGATGTCGCGGTAGTCCTGCATCAGGAAACGTGCCGATTGCGCCAGGTTCCGCTCCGCCGCCCGGGCATTGGAAATCTGCAGCTGCTCGGTCGACAGCGTCACGCCGGTGACGTCGGCGCCGCTCATCTCGGCGAGATAGAGCCCGAGGCCGCCCCAGCCGGAACCGATGTCGAGAACACGTTGGCCGGGCGTGATCAGGAGTTTTGCGGCGAGGTGGCGCTTCTTGGCCAGCTGGGCGTCGTCCAGTGTCGCGTCCGGCGTTTCGAAATAGGCGCAGCTGTATTGCTTGTCCGCGTCAAGGAAGAGGGAATAGAGGCGGCCGTCGAGATCGTAATGGCGGGCGACGTTACTCCTGGAGCGGCCGCGCACATTGATCTGCTGGGCGCGCCGGCCGAGGAAGCGCAGCCACGCCTGCAGCCTGGCGAAGTTCGGCAACATGGCCGCCTGGCCCATCAGGACGGCCAGCACGTCGGCGATGGTGCCTTGCTCCACCACGAACGTGCCGTCCATGAAGGCTTCGCCGAGGTACAGTTCGGGATCGACCAGGATGCGGATTTCGGCCGCTCTGGACATGAACCGTGCGGCGACCGGAACTCCGGTGCCGTCACCACAGCTGAATTGAGCGCCGCTCGCGGTCGTGAACGTGATCGAACCACGGCGGATGAAGCGCCCCAAGAAATATCGCAACAATCGGTCCATCGAAACACCAACGGAACGGCAAGCTGCACACCGACACCACCGGAGCTGATCACTCCAATGTGTCCCCGATCTCAAGATAGGCAAGGAATTGAAGGCCGCTACTGCGTTGGCGTCAAAGCCGATATTCCAAAATGTGACAATTGCGTGGATGCGTCATGCGCGCGCTTCCATTCGCGTGATAATCGGCTACAAGGTGACCGCCGCGGCCGATCCATGAGGCGCCGGCGGCGATTTTTCCGGAATCTGGAGACTTAAGGAATGTTGAGCCGAGCCCTTAGTCTGGCGACGGTGGCGCTTCTGATTGGCCTGTCGGCCGGATCGGCGCGTGCGCAAAACCTCGAGGCCGGCAAGAGCCCCTCCCAGATTTTCGGGAGCACCTGTACGGCCTGCCACAAGAGCCCGCGCGGCCTCCTGAAGACGGTGCCGGCCGGTTCGCTGCCGGGTTTCCTGCGCCAGCACTACACGACGTCGAGCGACATGGCCGGCGTGCTGTCGTCCTACCTGATTTCGAACGGTGCCAACGATCCGCGCTACCAGGCCAAGGACCAGCCCAAGGGCTCCAAACAGGGCGCGCGGGACGGCCGCCAGGAGGCGAACCAGTCTCCGGACCAGCCGGCTGAGCGTCCGTCTCGCCGGCAGCACCAGGGTGCAGTGCCGCAGGAAGGGGCTAAGCCCGACGCCGACGGCTTGAATCCCGAAGGACGTCCCGCTCACCGCGGCAAGCGCATGGCGCGCCCGAGCGAGACGCCGGAGGGAGCCAAGCCGGACGACGGCCAGACCCCGCAGGCCGCCGGCGAGGGCGGACCCTCGCGGCAGAAGCACGGCCGTCGCGGCAAGCCGGTCGAGGAGCCGAAGTCCGAGGAGACGCCGAAGGGTGAGTCCGCGGGCGACGAGCCCAAGGCCCAGACGGCCGTGAAACGCGAAGACAAGGGCGAGGCCGAGAAACCGGCGGCGAAGCCTGCAAGTCAGCCCGACGCGGCCAAGCTCGAGGCGCCGAAGAGCAGCGAGCCTCCTGCTGTGCGTAACGACCCGGTTCCGCAGGTCACTCCGGCGCCTGCTGCGCCCGAGCCCGCCGCTGCGGCATCTCCCACACCGGCGCCCGCCGCGCCGGTGACCGCGACCGCACCTCCGCCACCTCCGCCCCCCGACGACGTCGGGCTCCGGTACGCCGGAAGCGCCAAGCTCGAAGTAACTGCCGACGCCGGACCTGTTTGGTCCGGCGTATTCATTTGACTGCTACTAGAGTAAAACTCTAGAGTGGTGATCTAGCCAAGGATACGTCAAGCAGACGTCAAGGAGATGCGGTGAGCACGGCGCGCGAAGATCTGCTGGCGGCGGGACTGGCGGTGTTCGACCGCGACGGTTTCGAGGGCGCGACGGTGGCCGAGATCCGCTCCCGCGCCCGCGCGTCCAACGGCAGCTTCTTCCACTTCTTCACCTCGAAGAAGGAGCTCGCCGGAACGTTGTTCCTGGAGATCCTGCAGGCTTATCACGCCGCGATCATCACCTCGGTCGACGACACCTGCGGCGCCAGCGAGGGTGTCGCGCGGCTGATCCACGCCCATCTCGATTGGGTCGTGACCTCCAGGCGCGAGGCGCGCTTCCTGTTCGAGATTTCACGCAGTGAGTGGAGCGCGGAGGTGCGCGGCGCGCAGCGCGCCGAGAATTCGCGGCTCACCGACGGCATCGAGCGCTGGCGCGCGCCGCTGCTCGCGCGCGGCGATCTGCTGCCGATGAGCGCTGTGCTGTTCTTCAGCCAGATCATCGGGCCGGCGCAGATCTTCTGCCGCGCCTATCTGTCGGGCCGCCAAGGCGACGATCCGCGCGAACAGGCCGAGACGCTGATCGCCTGCGCGATCCGCGCGGTGGTGGCGCCCGGCGCGCCGGAGCGAACAGGAGGGACGTCATGAACGAGACCGATCCGGATTTTGCGCCGATCGAAACGCGGATCCGCGACAATGTCGGCCGTCAGGGTTTCATGGGTCTTGTCGGTGCTGAAGTGGCTGAGCTGTCGCGCGGAACATGCACGCTCCGGTCGATCGCCGGCCGGAACTGTTGCAGCAGCACGGCCTGTTTCACGGCGGGGTGACGGCGTTTCTGGTCGACAACGCCACCACGATCGCGGCGGCGACGTCGCGCGGCCAGCCGGCGCTGACCGCGGAGTACAAGTTGAACCTGCTGTCGCCGGCCTCGGGCGATCGCCTGATCTGCCGGGCGCGGGTGATCAAGCCCGGGCGTCAGGTCGCCGTCGTTGCAGCCGATGTGTTCTGCATCATCGACGGCAAGGAGAAGCACACCGCGACTGCCCTGGCATCGATCGCGATGCTCGACGATCACGCGGCGGCACGAATCCAAAGCCCGGCCTGATGGGGCCCGGGCTTCATAGCGTTTTCAAGCGAAGTGGATACCGGTTCGCGTGAAGAAAACGCGTCAAAACCAGAATCGAGAGCATCGGTTCAGAGCCGATGCTCTCGTCGGTTGGACGATAGCGAGAAGCTTACTTCTCTTCGGCAGCCGGAGCCGGAGCAGCTTCGTCGTCGTGCTGGGCTTCCGGATCGAAGAATTCGCCGGCGGCGGCGAGCGCTTCGGCGGCAGCGTCCTGGTCTTCCTGGCGGGTCGAGATGTCCTCGCCGCGCTTGATGCGCTCGGCTTCTTCGGCGGAGCGGGCGACCGTCACGGTGACGCTGGTCTCGACCTCGGGGTGAACCGCGATCGTCACCTTCTGCGCGCCGATCACCTTGATCGGCGAGTCGAGCCAGACCTGCGGACGGGCAACCGTCACGCCGTCGGCGGCGAGCGCAGCGACGATGTCGCGCACCGTGACCGAGCCGAACAGCTGGCCGGACTCGGAGGCCTGGCGGATGATGATGATGTCGCGGCCGTTGATCTTCTCGGCGACCACGCTGGCTTCGCCCTTGGCCTTGATGTTGTTGGCCTCGAGCTCGGCCTTCATGCCGTCATACTTGGCGCGGTTCGCCTCGGTGGCGCGCAGCGCCTTGCCGCGCTTCAGCAGGAAATTGCGGGCGAACCCGTCCTTGACGCGCACGACTTCGCCCATCTGGCCAAGCTTGGCGACGCGTTCGAGCAGAATGACTTCCATTTTCGTTCTCCTTTAGATGCAAAGTACGGGTTTAAGTGGTTGGTTCGAATCTCAGGCCGCGGGCAACGGCGGCGGTCTTGTCTGCAGGTAGCGCTGGCGCAGTCCGAACACGGCATCGGCGATGCCGAGCGCGAAGATGGCCACGATCGGCCAGCCGAACATGACGACGACGGCGTAGATGCCGCCGAGCCAGAAGCCCCGGCTGTTGAGCGACAGGGTCAGCGTGTGCAGGACCGCGAAGCCGACCAGCGCATAGCCGATCACGAGCGCCGTGGTGACGATCTGGGCGAGGAGCGCAAGCATGCCGCCGACGAAGCTGAGCGCTGCCGCCACCAGCAGCGCGACCAGCGTCATGGCGGGGAGCGCGGTGTTTCGGAACTCCGGCCACGGCCGGTTCAGCCGCCCGGACGTTTGCGTGATCTTGCCGGCGAGCCACAAGTTCAGCGTCAGCGTGATCATTGCGATGACGGTTGCCGCGAGCGGCGCGAGGATCACCAGCATCTCGACCAGCCGTTCGATCTCACCGCTGGGCTGACCTCCTTCGCCGGCGCTGAGCACCTTAAGCAGGCCGCGCCGCAACGTGCCGGTGATGGTATCGGTGTCCGTGCCGAGCGTGAGCAACGCGACGGCCGTGGTGATCACGGCAAAGGCCGCGATCCAGAGCAGGATGCGGCCGACGGGATACCATTCGAGCGCAGGCGGCTGCTGGGTGGCATTGTCGGCGGATGCGCCCTCGATCGGCCGTCCGAGCAGCGCGAGGTGGCCGAGCCACCAGCCGGGCAGGGCGACCATCATGGCGAACGCGATGCAGTAGGGAAGTCCGAAGATCACGCCGAGCGCGGACGCCGCGGCGATCCCGCCAATGGCGGCGGCGAGCGGGCCCCAGCCGAGCGCCGTGACCATCACGGGCAGTGGCGCGAGATAGAACAGCACAATCGAGATCGCCGCGCCCGAAGTGATCGAGGCGAACATCAGCGCCGACGCGGCGCCGGCTGCAAGTGCAACGGTGAATATTCCGATCATCAGCTGTCCCGCCCCCTTTGAGCGGTTAGGGGTCCTGCTTCGAGAACCCCAACCATCGGCGACCGGACGACCCGGAAGCCTTATGAGAAGAAGCGGCCGGCGGCGTGTGCCGCCGGCCGGAAACTATTAGCGAATGACGTAAGGCAGCAGGCCGAGGAAGCGCGCGCGCTTGATGGCGCGGGCGAGCTCACGCTGCTTCTTGGCGGACACGGCCGTGATGCGGCTCGGCACGATCTTGCCGCGCTCGGAGACGTAGCGCATCAGCAGCTTGGAATCCTTGTAGTCGATCTTCGGCGCATTCGCGCCCGTGAACGGGCAGGATTTGCGACGACGGAAAAACGGACGGCGGGCACCAGCATCAGCCATGATTCATTACTCCTCGGTCGCAGCTTCTTCTTCGCGCGGACGGCGCGGACCACGGTCGCCACGGAAACCACCCTCGCGGTCGCCACGGAAGCCGCCTTCGCGGTCGCCACGGAAGCCACCACCACGGTCATCGCGCTCGCGATCACGGTCGGCCTTGCGCATCATCGCGGACGGGCCTTCCTCGTGCTCTTCGACGCGCACGGTGAGATAGCGGATGACGTCTTCGTTGATCCGCTCCTGGCGCTCGATCTCGGTGACGACAGCCGACGGAGCGTCGATGTTCATCAGCACGAAATGCGCCTTGCGGTTCTTGTTCATGCGGTAGGTGAGGGAGCGCACGCCCCAGCTCTCGGTCTTGGTGACCTTGCCGCCGCCCTGTTCGACGATGCCCGTCATCTGGGCCGTCAGTTCATCCACCTGCTGGGTGCTCGCATCCTGACGCGCGAGAAAAACATGCTCATAAAGAGGCATGGTTGTCCTTTCCTGTGTTGGCGCGGTTTCCGGCGACAAGCCCTTCGAGACCTTCGGAAAGGACTCGAGCTGCTCAGAAGGCGGGAGCACGGGACGACGGGCCGACTGGCCCTGCCACATCAAAATCAACGGGTGAATTTGCTGAGACCGTCCGTTCAGCTCCCAGCCGGAGCCCACGAATGGCGCGCTTATACGGATTTTGGCCGCGAAAGCAAGGGTTCGTGGCGTCCGGATTTGCGGGGGGTCGTAGCCCTCAAGGCCATCAGGCGCAACTCTGCCCGGTTCCCTGTTGATTTCTTTGTTTGTATGTCATACAAATATCTCTGGGAGGATGATCGATGGGTTCGGAGATCGCCAGCGGCATGTCTGCGTCCGATCCGAAGCACGCGGTCCGCGCGACGCGGTCGGCGGGGCGCAAGATGCGCTCGCTGCTGCTCGACGCCGCCAGCCGCCTGTTCAAGGAGCGCGGGCTCTCGGGCACGTCGATCTCCGATATCGCCGCGGCCGCCGACGCCTTTCCGAGCCAGATCACCTATTACTTCCGCACCAAGGAAGCGCTGTTCGTCGAGGCCGCCAGCCGCGACGTGCTCTATCTCGCGCGCGCGACCGAGCAAGCCGCCCTGAAGGCGCACACGCCGCGCGAATACACCCACGCTTTGGCCGAGACCGTAACCGCGACCGACACGGTCGCCTTCTTCGCCGAGGCCCTGACCCTGACGCGGCGCCGGCAGGATCTTGCGCCACTGGTCGAGCGCACCATCGAGCGCCTGCACAGCGAAGGCGCGCGCGCCTATGCGGGCCAGGTCGAGCGGCACGGCTGGCGTTCGCTGCGCGCCCCCGAAGAGAGCTCGAGGCGGTTCTGGGCGATTGCGATCGGCGTGATCGTCGAAGGTTTTGCGACGGGGCGCGGTGCCGAGGAGATGTGCCGCGAATTGCTGCGCGCTCTCGGCGAGCAGGCCACCGCAACATCGAGTTCGACCAATGATGCGACGCGGCTGCGCCTGGTCGGCGATCGCGACACTGCACCCTCAACGGACGGGGAGACAAGCTCATGACCGCGCTTCGGATGCGTGCCCGCGATTTCCTCACCGAAGACGAACTCGTGGCGGTGCGCGAGCGCACGACGTGGAAGGGCGTGGCCCTGATCGTTCACGCCTGGGCGCTGATCCTGGGCGCGATCGCGCTGGTGGCGTGGTGGCCCAATCCGCTGACCTATCTGCTCGCGGTCGCGATCATCGGCTCGCGCCAACTCGGCCTTGCCATCCTGATGCATGACGGCGCACACGGCTGTCTCTCGGCGGACGAAAAGACCAACCTCACGCTGAGCCAGTGGTTCTGCGCCTATCCGATCTTCGCCGAAACCCGCGGCTATCGCCGCTATCATCTGCAGCATCACGCGCGGACCCAGCAGGAGGACGATCCGGATCTCGTGCTGTCGGCGCCGTTCCCGATCACCAGGATGAGCTATCGCCGAAAATTCCTGCGCGACATCACCGGGCAGACCGGCTACCAGCAGCGCAAGGCGCAACTGCTCAACGCGATCGGGCCGAAGGAGTGGCCGCTGTCGCAGCGCGCCGCCAATTTCTGGCAGAAGCTCGGGCCGCAATGCGTCACCAACGCGCTGCTGTTCGCGGGCCTTGCCGCCGCGGGCGTGTGGTGGGCCTATCCGCTGTTGTGGCTGGTGCCGCTTTTGACCTGGATGATGGTGATCACGCGCATCCGCAACATCGCCGAGCATGCGGTGGTGCCCGACAGCTCCGATCCCCTGCGCAACACCCGCACCACACGGGCCAACGTCCTCGAGCGGCTGTTCATCGCGCCGTACTACGTGAACTATCACCTCGAGCATCATCTGCTGTTCTACGTGCCCTGCTACAACCTGCCGCGTGTCCACCGCATCCTCTGCGGAAGCCGCTATGCCGACCGGATGGAGGTGCAGCCGGGCTACGCCGCCGTGCTGCGGCTGGCGACCGCCAGGCCCGCCCAAGAGGATCGCCCGGGGCAATTGGTCAACAGCGCCCGCCGGGCGCGGGCCGGCGCCAAGGTTAACGCCGACCAGAATGCTGGCGGATTCTAGGGCCGGACCGGTTCGGCATCCCCAGGGGTTCCGCCCACGCGGCTTGACATCGCGCCCCCCCAACGGTGTCTTACGGCCCGGTCCGAGGCCGGTTGCACTACTTGGTGCGAGAGATTGGCCCGGACCCGCCGTGGCGCGTTTCGCGCAACGCGGATACCGTTTTCCCCTGCGGCAGGCGCATTGGCGCCTGCGCGGAGATCACGCTCAACAAGGTAGGGATCGCCGATGACGGCAGCATTTACGTTTCCCGGGCAGGGCTCGCAGGCGGTTGGCATGGGCAAGGCGCTGGCCGACGCCTTTCCGGTCGCCAAGGCGGTGTTCGACGAGGTCGATGCCGCGCTGGGCGAGAAGCTGACCGCGATCATCTGGGATGGTCCCGGGGAGACGTTGCAGCTCACCGAAAATGCCCAGCCGGCCCTGATGGCGGTCTCGATCGCCACCTTGCGCGTGCTCGAGAGCGAGGCCGGCTTCTCGGTCGGCCGCAACGCGGCGTTCGTTGCCGGGCACTCGCTCGGCGAGTATTCGGCGCTGGCCGCCGCCGGCAGCCTGACCGTCAGCGACACCGCGCGGCTGCTGCGCACCCGCGGGCTGGCGATGCAGAAGGCGGTGCCGGTCGGCGCCGGTGCGATGGCTGCGCTGCTCGGCCTCGATTACGAGGCGGCGGTCGCGGTCGCCAATGAGGCGGCACAGGGCCAGGTCTGCCAGGCCGCCAACGACAATGGCGGCGGCCAGGTGGTGGTCTCCGGCGACAAGGCCGCGGTCGATCGCGCCGTCGAGATCGCCAAGACCAAGGGCGCCAAGCGCGCCATGCTGCTGCCGGTGTCGGCGCCGTTCCACTGCAAGCTGATGCAGCCGGCTGCCGATGCGATGGCAGAGGCGCTGTCCGGCGTCACCATCAAGGCGCCCGCGGCGCCGCTGGTCTCCAACGTGCTGGCATCGGCCATCACCGATCCCGACGAGATTCGCCGTCGCCTGATCGAACAGGTCACGGGCACCGTTCGCTGGCGCGAGTCGGTTGCCTATATGGCCGGGCAGGGCGTGACGCGGTTCTTCGAGATCGGTGCCGGCAAGGTGCTGAGCGGCCTCGTCAAGCGCATTGCGGACGGCGCGGTCGGCGTGTCCGTCGGCGGTCCGAACGATATTGCTGCAGCCAAGGACGCGCTGGCAGCGTCGGCTTAAAGCCGGGAGGGGAATTCGATGTTTGATCTGACTGGCAAGACCGCACTCGTCACCGGCGCAACCGGCGGTATCGGCGGTGCGATCGCCCAGGCGCTGCACGCCCAGGGCGCGACCGTTGCGATTTCGGGAACGCGGCGCGAGGTGCTGGACGGCTTCGCGGCCAAGCTCGGCGAGCGGGTGCATGTGCTGCCGTGCAATCTCTCGAGCAAGGACGATGTCGAGGCGCTGGTGCCGGCAGCGGAAGCTGCGATGGGGCAGGTCGACATCCTGATCGCCAATGCCGGCATCACCCGCGACAATCTGTTCGTGCAGTTGCGCGACGAGGATTGGGACGACGTCATCGCGGTCAACCTGACCGCGACCTTCCGCCTGGCGCGCGCGGCGACCAAATTGATGATGCGCAAGCGCTTCGGCCGCATCATCGCGATCACCTCGATCGTCGGCGTCACCGGCAATCCGGGGCAGGGCAACTACACCGCGTCGAAGGCCGGCATCATCGGCCTGATCAAGACGCTGGGCGCCGAATACGCCAAGCGCGGCGTGACCGCGAACTGCATCGCGCCGGGCTTCATCAAGACGCCGATGACCGATGCGCTGAACGACAAGCAGCGCGAAACCATCCTGGCGAAGGTTCCTGCGGCGCGGCTCGGAACGCCCGAGGATATTGCTGCGGCAGCGGTCTATCTGGCCTCCAACGAGGCCGCCTACGTCACCGGACAGACGATTCACGTCAACGGTGGGATGGCCATGATTTGAGCTACTTGCCGGTTCTCGCAATGCGGCGAAAAGCCGTTTTCGGGAGCCGGTTCAGGCGTGTAGTCAAGGCTTTGGAAGTATGGTAGCTGAACCCCCCGTGGATGGGCGAAGAACGCCATTGCAGGATTTTGAAACCCTGTATATTGGCGTGGCGACGCCTGCCGTTCGCCGGGGCTTTAGTCGGCTACGACCGGGCCGAATCAAGACTATGCGCGACTGAGTAATCGAGACGACCACGATGGCTCGTATCGTCTTGGGGTCGGGTCCAATGGAACAACGAGGTTGAACGATGAGTGAGATTGGCGAGCGGGTTAAGAAGATTGTGGTCGAGCACCTTGGTGTCGAACCCGAGAAGGTGGTCGATAGCGCGAGCTTCATCGATGACCTCGGCGCCGACAGCCTCGACACGGTCGAGCTCGTGATGGCTTTCGAAGAAGAATTCGGTTGCGAGATTCCCGACGACGCGGCGGAGACGATCCTGACCGTGGGCGACGCGACCAAGTTTCTTGAGAAGAACGCGAAGAGCTGACGCCGATCGCGAAGTTGACGGGGCCGGACGGACCGCGATCGAGCGGTCCCCCGGCTTCTTACTATTAGCCGCGCATTGCTGGCCGGAGACGTGGAAATGAGACGAGTTGTCGTCACGGGGCTGGGCATGCTTACACCGCTCGGCTGCGGCGTTGACGCAACTTGGGCGCGCATCCTTGCCGGAGACAGCGGCGGCAAGAAGATCGACACCTTCGAAGTGTCCGACCTGCCGAGCCAGGTCGCCTGCTACATTCCGCGCGGCGACGGCTCCAACGGCACCTTCAATCCCGATCAGTGGATGGAGCCGAAGGACCAGCGCAAGGTCGACGACTTCATCGTCTATGCGATGTGCGCGGCCAAGCAGGCGCTCGACGATGCCGACTGGCATCCGAAGTCCGATGAGGACCAGTTCGCGACCGGCACGATGATCGGCTCCGGCATCGGCGGCCTCACCGGCATTGCCGAGACCGCGGTGCTCCTGAAGGAGCGTGGACCGCGCCGGGTCTCTCCCTTCTTCATTCCGGGCCGCCTGATCAATCTGGCGTCCGGCTACGTCTCGATCGAGCACGGCCTGAAGGGTCCCAATCATGCGGTCGTCACGGCGTGCTCGACCGGCGCGCATGCGGTCGGCGATGCGGCGCGGCTGATCGCGCTGGGCGATGCCGAGGTGATGGTCGCGGGCGGCGCCGAATCGCCGATCTCCCGCATCGGCATCGCCGGCTTCTGTGCGGCGCGTGCGCTGTCCACCGGCTTCAACGACACCCCGGAAAAGGCATCGCGGCCCTACGACAAGGATCGCGACGGCTTCGTGATGGGCGAGGGCGCCGGCGTTCTCGTGCTCGAGGAATATGAGCACGCCAAGCGGCGTGGCGCGAAGATCTACGCCGAGGTCACCGGCTACGGCTTGTCGGGCGATGCCTTCCACATCACCTCGCCGCCGCCGGACGGCAATGGCGGCTTCCGCAGCATGAGCATGGCGCTGAAGCGCGCCGGCCTCGTCGCATCCGATCTCGACTACATCAATGCGCACGGCACCTCGACGCAGGTCGGCGACGAGATCGAGCTCGGTGCCGTCGAGCGTCTGCTCGGCAATGCGGCCTCGAAGGTTTCGATGTCGTCGACCAAGTCCGCGACCGGACATCTGCTCGGTGCGGCCGGCGCGATCGAGGCGATCTTCGCGATCCTGGCGATTCGCGATAACGTGGTGCCGCCGACCATCAATCTCGACAATCCGTCGGTGCAAACCGCGATCGATCTTGTGCCGCATACGTCGCGCAAGCGTGACGTGAATGTGGCGCTGTCCAATTCCTTCGGTTTCGGCGGCACCAACGCCTCCGTGATCGTGCAGCGTGTGACCAATTAGTCGGTCTTTGGAGCGTTTTCGAGCGAAGTGGGTACCGGTTCGCGTGAAGAAAACGCGTCAAAACAAGAATCTAAAGTCCCGTTCCGATTCAGTCGGAACGGGACTTTAGAACTAGTCCACCGTTTTGCCGTATTCCGCGGTGACTCCTAATAGCGGGCGTATGCTATTGGCAGGGCAGGGGTTTGTCCGGCCACGATTCAACCGGCAGGATATTGGTTTGCATCGATGAGTGAGAGGCCGCCCATTTCACCAAGGAGTCCACGTGCCGCGCTGGAGCCTGAACAGGTTCCGCCGCCGCCCAAGCGCTCGGATCGTGCCCGCAATCCCTTCGTGATCGTCGGCAATGCCATCTTCACCATCCTGATCATCCTGATGCTCGGCGCCGGAGCGACCTACTACTACGGCAAGCAGGCGCTGGAATCGCCGGGACCGCTGCAGGAAGACAAGATCGTCAACATCCCGGCGCGCGCCGGCAAGCGCGACATCGCCGACGTGCTGTTGCGCGAGGGCGTGATCAACGTCAATCCGTGGGTCTTCATCGGTGGCGTGTTTGCGCTGAAGGCGAGCTCCGACCTCAAGCCCGGCGAATATTCGTTCCAGAAGAATGCGAGCCTGCGCGACGTCATCGCCACCATCGTCGACGGCAAGGTGGTGCAGCACGCCATCACGATTCCGGAAGGCCTGACCTCGGAGCAGATCGTGACGCGGCTCTCCGACAACGACATCTTCACCGGCTCGGTGCGCGAGATTCCGCGCGAGGGCACGCTGTTGCCGGAGACCTACAAATTCCCGCGCGGCACGACGCGCGACCAGGTGATCCAGCGCCTGCAGCAGGCGCAGAAGCGCGTGCTCGCCGAGATCTGGGAGCGCCGCAACACCGACACGCCGCTGAAATCGCCGGACCAGCTGGTGACGCTGGCCTCGATCGTCGAGAAGGAAACCGGCCGCGCCGACGAGCGCAGCCGTGTCGCCGCCGTGTTCGTCAACCGCCTGCGGCAGCGGATGAAGCTGCAATCCGATCCGACCATCATCTACGGGCTGGTGGGCGGCAAGGGCACGCTGGGACGCCCGATCAAGCGCAGCGAGATCACGCAGCCGTCGCCCTACAACACCTATGTGATCGACGGCCTGCCGCCCGGACCGATCGCCAATCCCGGCCGCGCCTCGCTGGAGGCGACCGCCAATCCGGCGCGCACGCGCGACCTGTTCTTCGTTGCCGACGGAACCGGCGGCCACGCCTTTACCGAGACCTACGACCAGCACGCCAAGAACGTCGCCAAGCTGCGTGCGTCGGAAAAGCAGATCCAGAACGACACCGTCGAGCCCGCGGATGATCCGGCGCCTGCCGCCGCTGCGCCCGGGGCGGCCGACACCAATCCGACGGCGACGACGCCGCCGAAGCCCACCAATCAGAAGAAGCCGCCGCGCGGTCGCCAGGGCGCAGCCCAGCAGACCAATTCGCCGCCGGTCGTGCAGCGCTAAAGCGCGATGCGATCATTGCGCTTTAGCTTCTTGTTTGGGCATGATCTTTCGGAAGACTGCTTCACAGGTCTCCGGATCATGTTCTAGCTCTGCGTTTCCCGAAGGTGGACGTAATTCCACTTTCACGGAATCCGTTTTAAGGTCGTAACGGCTGCCCACGAGTCTCGGAAGGCTCCGGGTTGGTCCCATATCCTTCTGTTGGAGAGTTTACGCGATGGCGCTGTCGAGCATGACTGGCTTTGCCCGGAGCCATGGCGCAAGCGGTCCCTATGCGTTCGAGTGGGAGCTGAAATCGGTCAACGCCAAGGGCTTTGACCTGCGCTTGCGGCTGCCGCCCGGCTGGGACGAACTGGAAGCCTTGGCCAAGAAGCGCGCCGGCGAACTGCTGTCGCGCGGCACGGTCTACGCCAACCTCACCGTCAAGCGCACCGATGCGGCGCAGACGATCCGCATCAACGAGGACGTGCTCGCCGCCGTCGTGAAGGTCGCAGGTGAGCTGGCGCAGCGGATCGACGCAGTGGCGCCGAGCATCGACGGACTGCTCGGCATCAAGGGCGTCATCGAGGTGGTCGAGCCCGACAGCAACGAGGACGACGACAAGGCGGCCCGCGAGGCTGCGGCGATCGCCTTCGAGCAGGCGCTCACGAGTCTCGTCGAGATGCGTCGCCGCGAGGGCGATGCGCTGGGCCAGATCCTGATGCAGCGGATGGACGAGATCGAGAAGCTCGCCAAGCGCGCCGAGGCGGCGCCCGGCCGCAAGCCCGAAGCGATCAAGGCCCGGCTCGCCGAGCAGATCGCGGCGCTGCTCGAGACCTCCGATCGCTTCGATGCCGATAGGCTGAGCCAGGAGGCGATCCTGATCGCCACCAAGGCCGATATCCGCGAGGAGCTCGATCGCATCGCCTCCCACATCGGCCAGGCGCGCGAGATGATCGGCAAGGGCGGCCCGGTCGGGCGGCGGCTCGACTTCCTCGCCCAGGAGTTCAACCGCGAGGTCAACACCTGCTGCTCGAAGTCGAACGACGTCGAACTGACCAATACCGGGCTCGAGATGAAGAACGTGGTCGAGCAGTTCCGCGAACAGGTCCAAAATCTGGAGTGAATGATGACGGCGCAGGGTTTTGACGGCGTTGAGCGGCGCGGACTGATGTTCGTCCTGTCGTCGCCCTCGGGCGCCGGCAAGACGACGCTGTCGCGCATGCTGCTCGAGCGCGAGCCGGGACTGAAAATGTCGGTGTCGGCGACGACACGGCCGATGCGGCCGGGCGAGGTCGAGGGCCGCGACTATTTTTTCGTCGACAAGAAGAAGTTCGAGAACATGGTTGAGCAGGGTGAACTGCTCGAATGGGCGACCGTGTTCGACAATCTCTACGGCACGCCGCGCGCTCCGGTCGAGGCCGCGCTATCGGTGGGGCAGGATGTGCTGTTCGACATCGATTGGCAGGGCACCCAGCAGCTTCATCAGAAGGCCAGCGTCGACGTCGTGCGGGTGTTCATCCTGCCGCCGTCGGCCGCCGATCTCGAGAAGCGATTGCATACGCGGGCGCAGGATTCGGAAGAGGTCATCCGCGGACGGATGAACCGCGCCAGTCATGAGTTGAGCCACTGGGCGGAATACGACTACATCGTCGTCAACCAGAATGCCGACGACGCCTTTGCCGAGGTGCAGTCGATCCTGAAAGCCGAACGTCTCAAGCGTGAGCGTCGCACCGGCCTCACCGAATTCGTGCGTGGCCTGCAGCGTCAGCTCGAGAAATAGCCCGCGCGATCGTGATGCGATCGCAACGGATCGCATCACGTCTCATTTTCTTATTCCAGAACCAGCACTAGTTCGCCGCGCTGCGCGCCAGCCGCTGCAGCATCGCCGCGATCTGCTTGTTGTCCTGCTCGGTCTGCCCCGGATCACGCGCCGCCTCACGGCGAGCAACCGGCGTCTCGGCGTGGCGCGGAACGGGGGTCTCCGCACGGCGCGGTGTTGCC
The DNA here is from genome assembly GCF_001908235.1 of Bradyrhizobium sp. NAS96.2. Taxonomy (GTDB): domain Bacteria; phylum Pseudomonadota; class Alphaproteobacteria; order Rhizobiales; family Xanthobacteraceae; genus Bradyrhizobium. The sequence goes on along the minus strand of NZ_LGHK01000027.1, from coordinate 51,826 downwards.
TCCGACAGACGCAGCGGACGGTCACGGCCGACGACGGACATCGGCGGGGCCGGCTCGGTGTGGAGCGAATCCCAAGGTGCACGCCACTCATCGCTGATCTGGTAGGGCGGCGTCCGCGTGCGCGTCAGCCGGAACACCAGCGCGCTGACGAGGCCCGCGAGCGCCAGGGCACCGACCATCACGATCAGCAGCATTTGTGTCGATGATGACTTCTCGGCGGAGGCCTCGGCCGTAGCGGCGAAGGCTGATGCTGGCGCGGCCGCTTGTTGCGGCGTCGTGTCGGCCTGCGCGACCACGGTCGGCTGGTCTGCCGCGTGCCGGGTGCCGTTGGTTCCGGCCATGCTGGATGCATCCAGCCACCGCGCGTTCACCTCCGACGGCTGGGCGTTGGCGCCGGCAGGCGCCGCTGTCGCGGCCGGATCGGCCGGCGCTGCCACGCCGCTGGCCTGTGCTGCATCGGGGCTTGCCGCTGGCGCGGCTGTGGCCTGCGGCGAGGGCCACTCGGCATGGGCATTGGCGACTGATTTGCGCATCGCGGGCGGCGGCACCACGGTCGCCGGCTGGCTCTGTGGCGGCGTCGCGTCGGCGGCGGTCGCGGTGTCCTGCGCGGCTGCCGCAGGCTGTTGCTGCGCGGTGGCGGGCTTGGCGACAACCTTGTTCCTGGCGTCACCGAGATACCAGCACTTCTTCTGGGTGCTGCGGTCGAGGTGATAGAACCAGTGACTCCCCGCCGGCGCGGTTCCCTTCGGCGCGGCCTGACAGGTGTCCGCCGTCTTGGCATCCGCCGTGTTGGTGCTCGCGGTATTGGCGGCGGTCTGCGCCATGGCGCCGAAGCTGGCGCCCCCCCAAGATGCTCGCGGCAAGCGCCGCAGCGAATTTCGCTGAACGATTTGACATACACGTCCCCGGTATTTCTTTTTTTACGCAAACGCTGGTGAAACCAATCTCGGCAAAGAGTTGGGTCGCAATGCGCCGCAAATCCGGAACGGGTAGGGCTTAATTGGGGCTCGCGGCGTGTCGCAATTGCGGCGAGCCGGAGGCCGAGGAACCTGCTTGTTGGTTGCGCTCGGGTACGCCTAGTTGCTCTCGAGCACGTCGCTGAACAGCACGTAGCGCTGGCCGTTGAAACGAACCAGACGCATTTGCTTGATCGGCCGCAGGTCGGTCGGCGAGGTCCGCAGGCGGATGCCGGGCAGCAGCAGCGGCAGCTCCATGTCGAGATGCGAGGCCTGCTTCATGACGTTCTCGCGCGTCAGGTCGTTGCCGCACTGCTTGAGGATCTGCACCACCGCGTAGCCGATGTTGTAGCCGTAGGGTGCGTAGTAGTCGCTCTTGTCGACATGCGGGTTGTACTTGTCCATCCAGACGTTCCAGGCCTGCATGGCCGGATCGTCCTTCCACTGCGGATCGGCAGGGTCTTTCTGGTAGGCCGCGGAGATCACGCCCTTGGCGGCCTCGAAGCCCGCAGGACGGATCGCGCCCGCGATCGAGGAGCCGATACTGGAGAGGAATTCCTGCGGGTGCCAGTCGATATCGTAGGCCTTGCGGATCGCCTGCGCCGCGAATTTCGGCACCGCGGCGATGAACAGCACGTTGGCGCCCGCGGCCTTCAGCGACACGATCTGCGAATCCACGGTGGGATCGCTGGTGTTGTAGGCCTGCTGCGATACGATCATCGTCGCGGCCTTGTCGCCGAGCCCGCGCTTGAAGCCGAGTATGTAGTCGCGTCCGAGATCGTCGTTCTGCGCGAGGATGCCGATCCTGGCGTCCGGCAGCGTCGACAGGATGTACCGGGCGTAGATCTCGCCCTCGGACGCGTAATGCGGCGTCCAGCTCATCGTCCACGGATAATGCTCGGGATCGTTGAAGACCGTAGCGCCTGATCCGACGAACAGATGCGGCACCTGCTTCTGGTTGATGTATTTGACGACCGCCATGTTCGGCGCGGTGCCGACCGGGTTGACGAGGAACAGCACCTCGTCGCTCTCGATCAGGCGGCGGATCTGCTCGACCGTCTTCGGCGGGCTGTAGGCATCGTCGAGGCTGATGAAGTTGATCTTGCGGCCGTTGACGCCGCCCTGATCGTTGATCATCGCGAAATAGGCGGTGATCGAGATCGCGCCGGCCGAATAGGCCGACGCCGGACCGCTATAGGGCGTCGTGGTGCCGATCTTGATACTGCTGTCGGTGACGCCGGGCCCGTAATGCTGTTGCGCAAGGGCCGGCGTCACGGCAAGGGCGAACGCGAGCGCCGCCCATGCCTGGATCGTCGAACGTATCCTCCTCATTCGCGTCCTCCCCCATTCCTGTCGGGCGAGGCCGGCGGGACGTCGGCTAAAGCGCGGGGACGCGCTTTAGCGTCCTAAGAGCATGATCTATTCGGAAAACCGCTACGCACTTTTCCGGATCATGCTTTAATTCTTCAGAACAATGCGTCCCACGACTTTTCCGGCCCGCAATTCATCGATCCATTTCTGGACGTCGGCCATCGGCTCTTCCTTCATCGGCGTCGGCTTGATCTTGCCGGCGCGGGCGAGCGCCATCAGTTCCTGGCCTTCGGCAAGCGTTCCGACCATGAAGCCTTCGATGGTCATGCGCTTGTAGACCCACTGCACCATCGGCAGCGTGAACTGGCCGCCCATCAGGCCGGACACCACGATCTTGCCGCCGCGTGCCACCGTCGACACCGCAAACGCCATCGACCTCTCGTTGCCGGCAAAGTCGACGACGCCGTCGAAGCCGCCATCGCTCTCCTTCAGCATGCGCTTGACGACGTCGGGCTCAGCCGGATCGTAGGCGGCCGCAGCACCGCTCTTCAGCGCGGTCTCGCGCGCCGCGGGGCTGAGATCGGCGACCGTGATCGGCTGCTTGAACATCGCCTGCGCGAACGACAGGCCCATCATGCCGACGCCGCCAAGACCGATCAGCAGCAGATTGCGCTGGCGCGGACGATCGACCAGGCGCTTCAGCGCGCCATAGGCGGTCACGCCGGAGCACATCAGCGTGGCGGCCTGGTTGACCGGTAGCGGATCGTAGTCGAGCAGGTATCTTGCGTCGGGCACCAGCACGTGGGTTGCGAAACCGCCGTCGATGGAGACGCCGAGGAAGCGTTGCTTGACGCAGAGATTCTCGTCGCCGGCGAGACAGTCGCGGCACTGGCCGCAGCCGATCCAGGGGAAGACGGCCTTCTTCGTTCCGACCAGATCCTTCGGCGCATCGGGACCGACCTCGTCGACCACGCCTGCGATCTCATGGCCGAGCGTGAAGGGCAGGGTCATGCCGCGGGTGGTGTCGAGCTTCTTGCCGCCGCCGAGATCGGCGTAGCCGTCCTGGATGTGGAGATCGGAATGGCACAGGCCGCAGCGCTCGATGCGCACCAGCACTTCGCGTCCCTGGGGCTTCGGCGTGTCGACGATGGTTTCGCACAGCGGCGCATCGAATTTGACGAGGGATTGGCGAACCATACGCGCCATTACGTTTTCTCCTGTTGTTCTATTTTGTGGACCGTATATCGGCCAATTCCCGCGCCATGGCAACAAAGCCCGCGACCGGAATGGTTTCGGCGCGCCGGGTCGCGTCGATATCGGCTGCGGCAGCAAGCCGCGCCGGATCGACCGACAGCGATTTCAGGCTTTGGCGCAGCATCTTGCGGCGCTGGCCGAACGCGGCTGCCGCGACCTGCTCGAGCATGCGGCGGTCGCACGGCTCGGGCGCGGTGCGCGGGATCAGGCGGACCACCGATGACGTGACCTTCGGCTGCGGCACGAAGGCTGCGGGTGAGATGTCGAACAGGATCTTGGTTTCGGCGCGCCAGTTGGCGAGCACCGCGAGCCGGCCATAGGCCTCCTCGTCTTCATGGGCCACGATGCGCTCGGCGACCTCGCGCTGGAACATCAGCACCATCGTGTCGTACCAGGGCGGCCACGGCTCGATCGACAGCCAGTCGACCAAAAGCTGGGTTGCGATGTTGTAGGGCAGGTTGGCGACAATCTTGGCCTTGCCGCCATCAAGCAAGGGACGGGGATCGAAATGCTGCGCGTCGCCATGCACGATCTCGATGCGGCCGGGGTAGCGCTTGACGATGTAGCCCAGTGCGTCGATCGCACGCTCGTCGCGCTCGACCGCGATCACCCGCTTGGCACCCATCGCCAGTAGCGCGCGCGTCAGTCCGCCGGGACCGGGCCCGACCTCGATCACCGTGCAGTCTTCCAGCGGGCCCGCGGCGCGGGCGATGCGCGCGGTGAGATTGAGATCGAGCAGGAAATTCTGACCGAGCGATTTGCGCGCCGACAGCGAATGCTCGCGAATGATGTCGCGCAGCGGCGGCAGATCGTCGATCGCGCTCACTCAGCTTGACGCCGCGGCCATCCGCGCGGCGAGCCGCAGCGCGGCGATCAGGCTCGAGGGATTGGCCTTGCCGGTGCCGGCGATGTCGAATGCAGTGCCGTGATCGGGCGACGTGCGGACGAACGGCAGTCCGAGCGTGACGTTGACGGCGTCCTCGAACGCTACGGTCTTGATCGGGATCAGCGCCTGGTCGTGATACATGCAGATCGCGCAGTCATAGGTCTTGCGCGCGGCCGCGTGGAACATGGTGTCGGAGGGCAGCGGGCCGCGGACGGCAACGCCGTCGCGGCGCAGAATATCGACCGCGGGCGCGACGATCTCGACGTCTTCCATGCCGAGCGTGCCGTCTTCGCCGGCATGCGGGTTGAGGCCGGCGACGGCAAGCCGCGGCGAAGCGAGGCCGAACCGCGCCATCATGTCCGCGACCGCGATCCGCGCGGTCGACACGATCAGGTCGGTCGACAATTGCGCCAGCGCCTCGCGGACCGACACATGGATGGTCACCGGGACGACGGCGAGCGCCGGCGACCACAGCATCATCACCGGCTGCGGCGCGGCCCCGCCGCGGGCGGCAAGCTCGGCGAGGAATTCGGTGTGGCCGGGATGACGGAAGCCGGCGCGGTACAGCACGTTCTTGGCGATCGGATTGGTGACGACCGCGCTGGCCTTGCCGGCGGCGACATCGGCGACGGCCCGGCGGATCGACGCCAGTGCGGCGTCCGCGCTCGTCCCGTCGGGTTTGCCCGGTTGCGCCGTCGCCGCCTTGCCGGTCGCAACGACGGGAAGGGCCCGTTCAAACGCCGCGGATGCCTCTTCAGCGCTGACCTCGGCAAGCTCCACCGCAAGCCCGAGCGTCCTGGCGCGCTCGGCCAGCGAGGCGGGGTCGCCAAGCAGGTAGAACGGCGGCAGATCGAGTTCGCGGCGGCGCAGCCATGCGGCGAGCGTGATGTCGGGGCCGATGCCTGCGGGCTCGCCGGATGTCAGTGCGAGAGGTTGAGCCATGCGTCAACGATAGTCGATCACCGCCCGCCTGGATATTCGATCATCGCGGCTTTCCGGACTTCCTGCAGATAGGCCTTCGACTTCGCTTCGTACTTCTGCACGTACATCTTATCCCGCATTTCACGCTTCTTGGGCGTGTCCACGGTGGTTGCCTTCCGGCCGCAGAGGGCGACCATCTCGATGCCCTGCTTGGTGAGCTCGGGAGGGGTGAGGTGGCCGACCGGGGTCTTGTCCAGGATGTCGCGCAGCGACTGCGGCAGGTCCGCCGACGTCTTCACGACGATCTCGCGGATCGCTGCGTTGCGCATCGACTTGAAGAAGGTGTTGGCTTCCTCGCAACTGGTCACGCGCTCGCGCAGGGAGTCGGCCTCCTTGCGGCGGCTCTCGAACTCGGATTGCGGCGAGCCGCGGGGCACGATCAGAACGATCGGCTGCATCCTGTACTCGAATGCCTCCGCGTCCGCAGCCTCACCGGTCTCCTTGACCGCGGTGGCGACGTCCTTTTCGCCAACCTGCAGGCTTTCCTTGAAGCGGCCGCGGACCAGGCTGGTCCAGACCATGTCGGCCCTGATGCGCTGCTTGAGCGTATCGGGGCGGATGCCTTTGCTCTCGAGCACCTTGGTCAGCTGATCGTTGTTCAGCCGCATTCGTTGCGCCATGCCGCCGTAGGACTGTTCGATGTCGTTGGCGGTGGGATCGACGCCGAATTTCTTGGCTTCCTTTATCTTCAGCTTCTCGTCGATCAAGTCTTGGAGGACGGCCTTTCGATCCGGGGCCTTGCCGCCGGTCAGGGCGTTAAGCTTGGCGCGCTGCTCGATGTCGAAATTGGTGATCGGCTCGCCATTGACCATCACGGCGATGGTCTGGGCGTGCAGGCGCGCAGCGCCCCCCAGCAGGAGGAAAAGAGCCAGCAGGGAGCTCAACACGAGCGAATGGCGGCGCGTTGGCGGGCTAGCGGTCGTTGGTATGGTCATGTCTGCCGTTTAAACCAATTCAAGCCGGGGCCACAGGCCCGCGGGCAATACAAGCCCCCTGGTAGGCCCCTCACTTGCTACTGCATGCCAGCCGAACTGCTGGTCGTGGAGGTCTGGGCGATCGTCCGCAGCCCGATCTGGAACATGATCGCGTGGCTGAGGACGGGCGGCTGCGAACCGGCCTGGTAGGTATAGGACGTGACGTAGTTGGCAGCCAGCACGAAGCAGTCGTCCACATAGCCCGCGCCCAAGGCATACTGGTTGATCTTGTTCGCTTCAAGATCCCAGCGCGCCGCGCCTTGAACCACCCAGTTCGAGGCCACCTTGACCGAACCGCTGGTGAGGATGCCCTCGCGGCGCGTCAGGTAGCCGAGTTCCGGCTGCGCCGCGTAATCGCCATACGTCACGGCGACCGACCAGCGGTCGAAATTCGCGCTCGCCGTGGCCTCGAACCGGTTGATGTTCCAGGTCGCTTCATCCATCCGCGAGCGGACGCTGAAGGTGTAGGTGCGGTTGGGCGAGTAGGCGAGGCTTGCGACGTAGTCCGAGCGCGGGTTCTGCAGGCCGGAGTCGATGCCGGTGTTGGTGACGTCGGCGACCGCGAACGAGTTCATCCCGAACATCTGGTAGGACTGTCCGAACATCCCCTTGATGGCGCCGCCGTGGTCGAACTGCGTGGTGGCCTGCACGCCGACATTGGCGCGGCTGCCGCCCTCGACGCGGTCGTAGCCGGAGAACTTGTCGACTGCGAACAGGTTGCTGGTATCGAACACCAGGCTCTGCGCGTCCTCGTTCGGAAGCTTGCCGGCATTGGGTTCGTTGGGCCGGATGATGACCTGCGCAATCGGCTCGACGGTGGTCGTGCCCCACGGCTGCACATTGATGAAGGGGTAGCGGTATTCGAGGCCGACGGTCGGCATCAGGCGGACCGTCTGGGTGTCGCCGACCGGCAGGTAGTTGGAGACGCCCGGCTGGTTCGATATGTCGGCGTTGATCGCATCGGCGCGGACGCTGGCAAATGGCGTCCAGATCTGGCCGAACGGGTCGGTGTACGATTTACGCCACTGCGCCTCGGCCGTCAGGCGGGTGTAGGTGCCCGGCATGCCGCGCAGCAGGCACTGCGACGGTGTACGCGCCATCGGATCGGCCGATGTGGTCAGGCACAGGCTGTTGGTGTTGGCAGTCGTCGTGATCGGATCGAACACCGCGGTTTCGCGGGTCAGGTTGACGAAGTTCATCTTGTAGCTGAACTCGCCGCCCAGGATATTCTGGTTGATCACGTTGTTGTAGTCGATCACCGGCGCGACCACCGGAACCTGGTTCTGGTTACCCGAGTAGCTGAGATAATAGATCGCGCGCGCATCGAAGAAGCTGCGGTTGCCGACCCCGGTCAGATAGAGCTGCGAGATCGCTTCCGTCGGCAGCGACAGGAACGATCCGAACGGGTCCTTGTACTGGGCGAGCCGGTAGTCGGACATGAAGAAGTAGTCGGACAGCAGGACGCCGTCCCAGCCCCAGACCCATTTGTCGTTCAGCGCGAACTGGCCCTTGGTGTCAACGCCCCAGCGGAACTGGCGGTCGCCCGGCTGGCCGGTAAACTGCTTCTGGTCGAGCTGGTCGATGCCGTAAAGCCGGATCTGATAGGAGCCGTCCGCGAAGCGTTGGCGGAATTCGGTCTGCAGCAGCACGCCCTGCTTGGACGTGATGCGCGGACTGAAGGTCGCGTCCATGTCAGGCGCGATCGCCCAATAATAGGGGATTTCGACGCCGTAGCCGAACGCCGTGTAGCTGGTGAAGCCCGGCATCAGGAAGCCGCTCTTGCGCTTCACGGTCGGATCGGGCGTCGAGAAGTAGGGCAGATACGCCATCGGAACGCCGAAGAACTCGAGCTGGGCGTTCTCGAAATAGAGCATCTTCTCGGTCTGGTTGTGGATGATGCGCGCGCCCTTGACCTGCCAGAGCGGCGGCTTCTTCGGATCATCCTTACAGGGTGCGCAGGCGGTATAAACGCCGTTGTCGAACACCGTGTAGTTGCCGCTGGACCGATCGGCGCGGGTCGCCGCCATGCGGGTCTGGTCTTCAGTATCGACGCGTAGCGAATCGACGAACCCATCGCGGTAGTCGTCGCTGAGATCCAGGATGTTGGCGTAGGTGATCTTGCCTTCCGCATCGGTCATGCGGATGTTGCCTTCGGCATGAAGACGCTTGGTCTTCTGGTCGTAGATGACCTTGTCGGCCTCGACGCTGGTGCCGTTGTAGAACATCTGGACGTTGCCGACCGCCGAGATGCGCGAGTTGTTGTAGTCGTAATCGACCTCGGTCGCCTGAACGAGCATCTGCCCGTCATTCTTGGCCGGCGGACGGACCGGCTTCGGCGGACGCGGATTGTAGGTGAACGCCTGCGCGGCAGCCGGCGTCGACGTGACGACGTCGAGTGCGCTGACCACGACGAACGCGGCGAAGAGAGCGGAAATCGAAACGCCAAACGCGGCCATGCGGCTTCGTTGCGGGCGCAGGGCACTGCGCCGCCCGAATGCAGGCGACATCAACTGGCGGGCGGCGACAGTAGCCACTACCCGTCCTCCTGGTACAGCAAGGCTAAGAAACCGGTGAGGCTACCCACGACGACGGGCAACCACGCCGCAGCGATGGGATGCATCAACTCAGCCTTGCTCAAATCTTCAGTTACTTTCGACAGCACGTAGAGCAGAAAGCCTGCGCCCACGCCACTCAAAACCATCTTCTGCACGCCGCCCATCCGAAAGAAGCGGAGGCTCACAGAAGCCGCCAACATCACCATCGCAGCCAGCAAAAATGGCTGTGCGATGAGCTTGTGATACTGCAAGCGATAGCCAGCCGTCGCGAACCCAGAGCTCTCCGATGAGCGGATGTAGTTCGGCAGTTGCCAAAAGGACACAGTTTCGGGGGTGGAGAAACTGTTGCGCACCTGTGCCGGGGTGAGGGTGGTGGTCAAATAGAAGGTGTCCTGGTCCACCGGAGCCTTGTCGAGGGTGTATCGGCGTACTCCCGTGAACACCCAGCGGCCCTCTTCGAGCGTTGCTTCGCGGGCCTCGATTCGTTCCTTGAACTGCAACGCCGTATCGAATCGGAACACCGTGAGGCCGGTCAGCCGCACGCCCTGCTGTTCGCTGCGCGCCGCATTGATGATCGCCTGGCCCTCGTCATTGATCTGGTTGAGCCAGAATCCCGACGCGTCCTGAATGCCGCCACCCGGCGCAGAGCCGAACAGTTCGGCCTCCATCCGTTTGGAGAGCTCGCGCAGATTGGCCGACACCGGATTGTAGGCGGTGGTCGCAAAGATGCCGAGCACGATCGCGCTGGCCAGCGCCGGCGAGATGAATTGCCAGGCTGAGACGCCGGCGGCGCGCGCCACGACGAGCTCCAGCCGCCGCGACAACGCGAGATAGCAGGTCATCGCGCCAATCAGCACGCAGAACGGCATCAGCTTTTCGAGCAATTGCGGCACGCGGAACAGCGAGGTCTCGGCGACGGTGATGGCGGAGGCGCCGACCAGGCCGGACGTCTTGCGCACCATCTCGATATAGTCGACCAGCACGAGCAGCACGAAGATGCCCGCGAACACGCCGACTGCCGCGATCACGAATCGGCCGGCGAAATAGCGGCCGAGCGTATTTGTGACCATGCTCATGCGGTTGCCGGCCTTCGGAAGAGGCGCGCAATGCGCTCGTTGTTCCTGTTGATCGCTTCCATCAGCCGCGGCGGCGGCTCGACGACCACGCCGCCGATGATCATCCAGAGGCCGACGCCGATGCCGCCGAACAGCATCAGATATTGCACGAGCGCTGCGATCGGCGTTTTCACCGCGACCACCGAGCAGGCGAATCCGACCATGCGCAGGCCGAACACCGCAAATACCGAGCCGCCGATCGAGAAGTTGCGGCTCTGGCGCGTGGTGCGCGGCGCGCCGAGGAAGGCAAAGGTGAGCGCCGCGAACGCGAACGGATAGAGCGGTGCCATGAAGCGATCATGCAGCTCCGCGAAGAATTGGCCTGACAGCTGCTGATAGGTCTGATCGTTCTCGTCCGGCCACATCAGCTCCCAGAGGTAACGCTCGCGAATTCCGAGCGTGACGTCGCGCCCTTGCGAGAATTTCGACATGTCGAACGCGTAGCGCTGAAACACCACCAGCGTCGGATCGCGCTTGCCGACTTCGAATCGCTCGAGATTGCCGTCCTCCAGCACAAGATACGAGCCGCTCTCGTTCTTGAGCACGGTGCCGTGATCGGCGACGATGGTGACGCGCTGCTGCGGATCGCGGCGATCGTCGACGAAAACGCCGCCGAGCACGCCGCCGGGCAGGCGCTCGCGGATCCGAATCGTCAGGTTCTGGTCGAGCTGGGCGAAGCGGCCGGGCTGCAGGATGTTGGTCAGGACGTCGGCGGTGATCTCGGCATCCCACTGCTTGATCCGGCGCATGCCGTCGGGCGCGAGATAGGCGCCGATGAAGGCGACCAGTGCCGCCACCACGCAGGTGGCGTAGAAGAATGGGTAGAACAGCCGGAACGGCGAGAAGCCGGCCGCGTTCATGACGATGATTTCGGAATCGGTCGCGAGCTTGTTCAGCGTGTGCGAGATCGCGATCATCAGCGCGATCGGGGCGATGATCAGGACGAGGGCAGGGATCACGAGGCCGGTGATGCCGAGGAAGGTGAGGATGGTCTGACCCTGGCTGGTCATCAGGTCGATGCCGCGCAACGCCTGGGTAATCCAGATCACCCCGGTGAGGCTGACCAGGACAAGCGCAAACGACGCCAGCGTCGTTTTGAAGATGTACTTGTCGACCGACCCCATCGCTACCGCACGACCCCTACGTCCCCCTTGGCGCAACCAAACGCACGGCTTTCGACCAATCCCGTCAACCCGGGTTCCCCTATGGTCGAGCCGCGGACCCGTCCGGCTCACTCTCTGTTCACACTCTCACTACCATCCCTTTGATCCGTCAACAAAATGGCCGGGCCAAGGCACGCTTAATTTATGGTTAATTAATCGCTTTTGTGGCCTTCCGGCCACTCCCGCGCTTGGCAGCGGCGCAGCCGGCAGGTCATAGTGTGTCACAAGCCCGGTCCGGGGCGTTCCGGACCGCCATCGCAATGCTCACCCCGCGTGCCGGAAGGACCGTCTCAGGTCCGAGCAACACCCTGAGTTCTGGAGGATTTTCCTATGTCCGACGCCGTCAAGGTCGGCTTTGTCCCATTCTCCGCGTCCGCTCGCGGCATCCTGGTCGCCTTTTGCGACGAGCAATTGAAGCTGGGGGCTGCCACAAGGAAGGCGCTGGGAGCCGCCGCGGAGACGGTCAAACGGGCCGCCGCCGCCAACCAGTTCAAGGGTAAGAGCGGGGCGGCCCTGGACATCCTGGCGCCGGAGGGAATCAAGGTTGACCGGCTGATCGTGATCGGCACCGGCAAGGCGGCCGACCTCAAGGAGAAGGATCTTCTCAAATTCGGCGGCGTGGTGGCCGGCAAGCTCAATGCCGGCAGCGTCGCGATGACCGTCCTCGCGGAACTGCCCGATGCTGCAATGACCGCCGCCCAGGCGGCCACGATTGCCACCGGCATCCGCCTGCGCGCCTACAAGTTCGACCGCTACAAGACCAAGAAGAAGGACGGCGAGGACGGCGCCGTGCGGGCCGAGGTCTCCATCGCGGTCGACGACGTCGCGTCTGCGAAGAAGGCGTTTGCGCCCGAATCGTCGATCGTCGATGGCGTCAATCTGGCGCGTGAGCTCGTCAACGAGCCGCCGAACGTGCTGTACCCCGAGGAGTTCGCGCGCCGCGCCAGCCAGCTCCGCAAGCTCGGCGTCACCGTCGAGGTCCTCGACGTCAAGGCGATGACCAAGCTTGGCATGGGTGCGCTGCTCGGCGTCGGGCAGGGCTCGGTACGGCCCAGCCGCACCGTGATCATGCGCTGGAACGGCGGCAAGAAGAGCGAGGCGCCGGTCGCGTTCGTCGGCAAGGGCGTCTGTTTCGACACCGGCGGTATCTCGATCAAGTCGGCCGGCGGCATGGAGGATATGAAGGGTGACATGGGCGGCGCGGCCTGCGTGGTCGGGCTGATGCACGCGCTCGCGGCGCGCAAGGCCCGCGTCAACGCAGTCGGCGCCATCGGCCTCGTCGAGAACATGCCCGACGGCAATGCACAGCGTCCCGGCGACATCGTCACCTCGATGTCCGGCCAGACCATCGAAATCATCAACACCGATGCCGAGGGGCGCCTCGTGCTCGCCGACGTGCTCTGGTACGTCGCCAAGAAGTGCAAACCGAAGTTCATGGTCGATCTCGCGACGCTGACCGGCGCGATCATGGTCGCGCTCGGCACCGATCACGCCGGCATGTTCTCCAACAATGACGAACTCGCCGAGCGTCTCGCGAAGGTCGGCCTCGAGACCGGGGAGAAGGTGTGGCGCATGCCGCTCGGTCCCGAATACGACAAGCAGATCGACTCGCAATTCGCCGACATGAAGAACACCGGCGGGCGCAATGGCGGCTCGATCACGGCCGCGCAATTCCTGCAGCGCTTCGTCGACGGCACGCCCTGGGCCCATCTCGACATTGCCGGCACGGCGATGGGCGCGCCGAAGACCGAGATCAACCAGAGCTGGGGTTCAGGTTACGGCGTCCGGCTGCTCGAGCGGCTCGTCTCCGATTATTACGAAGCCAAGAAGTAGAGTGTCAGCCGTCGCATGACCGAGGTTCTGTTCTACCATCTGCAGAACATGACGCTGGAGAGCGTGTTGCCGCCGCTGCTTGAGAAGTCACTCGAGCGCGGCTGGCGCGTGGTCGTGCAATCAACGTCGCAGGAGCGCGCCGAGACGCTCGACGCACATCTGTGGACCTACAGCGACGATTCGTTCCTGCCGCACGCAAGCGCGCGCGTTGCCGACGCGCAGGACCAGCCGATCATTCTGTCGATCGAGGAGGGCAATCCCAACCGGGCCAACGTCCGCTTCCTGGTCGACAACGCGGCGCTGCCGGCCGACTGCGACAGCTACGAGCGGGTGGTCCTCGTGTTCAACGGCGACGATCCCGACGCGGTGGCCGCGGCCAGGGAGAGCTGGACCGCCTGCAAGGCACGGGGCTTCGAGGTCACCTATTGGCAGACCGACGAGCGGGGACGCTGGCAGCGGCGCCAATAGCGATATCGACAAATTAATGATAATTCGACGTTTCCCGGGGCGGGTCACGGTCATGCCGCAAAGTGATGTTCGGACAACCCCTTAGGTATAGGGGTTAGGAGCCTTGTCGATCGTGCGAGACGGAACATTCACTCGGAAGTCGCTGCTGGCCCTGCTGGTGCTTGCACCTGGCCTTGCCGGTTGCTCGAGCGCATCCGACATTTTCTCGCGCGATGCAGACTGGTTCTCGCGGCCCGGGCGGGTGTTCATCCGCAACATCTCGATCGAATCGCCGCCGCTGACGCCGGACAAGCCGGTGACCAACGACGACCTCGTCAGTGCCGACGGCAGCTGTCCAGGCATGGCGCCGCCACCGGGGGCTGCCGATGCGAACGCGCAGGCTCCCGGTGCCCCGCCGCCGCAGCCGACCGGCGGCAATGTCGCACTCGGCCATACCGAATGTGACGTCGTGCGCGGCATCGGCGCCCCCGACAGCGTGAACCTGTCCAGTGGGACGGGCGGTGAGCGCGTCGCGGTGGTGACCTGGTCGCGCGGCGCGCGCGCCGGTATCTACACCTTCACGTCGGGACGCCTGACGTCGGTCGAGCGTGGTCCGGATCCTGTGCCGGAGCCGAAGGTCGCGAAGCCGAAGAAGAAAAAGACCGCGCACGGTTAGGGCATTTTTGCCGCAGCAGCAGGTCGATGGCCTGCACGCGCGGGCATGACACCAGACGAATGGGAGCCCACGGCTCCCTCCACACGTCGTCCCTGCCGAGTGCGCAATTGCGCACGGGAGCAGGGACCGATACTCCGCGGCGGATGCGGACTCGTCGTTCGGCGATCGCGCAACAATGACCATCTGTGGTTATGGGTCCCTGCTTTCGCAGGGACGACACCGAACATGCGGCTCCGCGCGGTGGATCAAATCTAGTTCGCGGCCTCGTCGAGTTCGGCGCTGGCGTCCAGCCATTCTTCCTCGGCGCGTTGCAGCGCGCTCTCGGCGCCGGCGCGCGCCTTGGTCAGCTGTGCGGCCTGCTTGGGATCGCGGGTGAAGATATCGGGCAGCGCGAGCGCGGTATCGATCTTGGCGATGATGCCGTTGATGCGCTCGATCTCGCTCTCGGCTTGCGCGATCCGCTGTCGGGGTGAAACGCGCCTTTCATTGCGAATGCGCTCGGGCTTTGCGGCGATCTCCCTGGCGCGCTCGCGTGAGGCCGTCCGTCCGTCATTGGCCGAGAGGATCATGCGGCGATATTCGTCGAGATCGCCGTCATAGGCCGTGACGGTCTGGTTCGCCACGACCCACAACCGGTCGGCGCAGGCCTCGATCAGATAGCGATCGTGCGAGACCATGATGATGGCGCCGGGGAATTCGTTGATCGCCTCCGCCAGTGCCGCGCGGCTGTCGATGTCGAGATGGTTGGTCGGCTCGTCCAGGATGATCATGTTGGGGCCGTAGAACGTCGCAAGCCCGAGCAGCAGCCGCGCCTTCTCGCCGCCCGACAGGCTCTTCACCAGCGTGTCGCCGGCCTTGCCGGAGAAGCCGATCGCGCCGACGCGGGCGCGCACCTTGCTCTCCGGTGTCTCGGGCATCAGCTTGCGGATGTGATCATAGGGCGAGCCGTCGAGATTGAGCTCGTCGACCTGGTGCTGGGCGAAATAGCCGACCGACAGCTTATCCGCCTTTGTGATCCTGCCCGAGAACGGCGCGAGCTTGCCCGCCAGCAGCTTGACCAGCGTCGACTTGCCGTTGCCGTTGGAGCCGAGCAGCGCGATGCGGTCGTCGGTATCGATGCGCAGCGTGACGCGGTTGAGCACAGGCTTGCCCGGCTCGTAGCCGACCGAGACATCATCGACCGCAATGATCGGCGGCGACAGCAGCTTCTCCGGTGTCGGGAAGGAGATCTCGTGAACGTCCTGGGTCACCAGTGCGGTGATCGGCTTCATCCGCTCCAGCATTTTCACGCGCGACTGCGCCTGCCGCGCCTTGGAGGCCTTGGCCTTGAAGCGGTCGACGAAGTCCTGCAGGCGCTTGCGCTCATCGGCCTGCCGCTTGGCGTGCTTGGCGTCGAGCAATTCGCGCGCGGCGCGCTGTTCCTCGAAGGAGGAATAGGTGCCCTTGTAGAGCGTCAGCCTGCCGCGATCGAGGTGCAGGATCTGATCGACCGAGGTGTCCAGGAGATCGCGGTCGTGGCTGATCACGATCACCGTGCGCGGATAGTTGGCGAGGTGGTTCTCGAGCCACAACGTGCCTTCGAGATCGAGATAGTTGGTCGGCTCGTCCAGCAGCAGCAGGTCGGGCGCGGAGAACAGCGTCGCCGCCAGCGCGACGCGCATGCGCCAGCCGCCGGAAAATTCCGCGCAGGGCCGCGCCTGGTCCGCGGTCGAGAAGCCGAGGCCGGAGAGGATCGCCGCAGCGCGGGCAGGGGCGGAGTGGGCGTCGATGTCGACCAGCCGGGTCTGGATCTCGGCGATCCGATGCGGGTCGTGCGCGGTCTCGGCCTCGCGCAGCAGCGCGTCGCGCTCGAGGTCGGCCTTCAGCACGACGTTGATCAGGCTTTCCGGCCCGTCGGGTGCTTCCTGCGCCAGGCTGCCGATCCGCCAGCGCGGCGGCAGCGCGATGCTGCCGCTCTCGGTCGGGAGGTCGCCCCGAATGGCATGAAACAGCGTCGATTTGCCGACGCCGTTGCGGCCGACAAATCCGACGCGGGCTCCGGGCACAATTTGCACGGAACTATGATCAATCAGCAGCCGTCCGGCGATCCGGACCGAGATGTCAGTGATGGAGAGCATGCAGCGTTGTCACCGGACCCGCTGCCAAACGCAACCCGTCTACTCGTAAAAATCTCTCCGGACGGCTGTTGCAAAAACGCAATGGCGCTGCTGCGAGCCCGCAATACCTAATGGTGATCGTTTTCCCGCCGTTGCATCTCCTCGAGGAGTTGCTGGAGGCGGGACGAAAGCGCGGGCTCTGGCCGCAAGCTTTGCTGGAGCCGCTCACCCACGGCGTCGCAGATATAACGGCAGGTCTTGTGGTCAATCTGATCGGCGTCGTTGTCGATCTTGGTCATTGTCATCGTCATGGTAGATCTCTTGGATGTTTCTTGGCGAGTTCCACCTCGCGTGTTCGGTCAATCGTTGCCATGACAAGTCGCGACCCCGAATTTGGTTTCCGTTCCGCCTTACTCTCGCCTTGAGGTGGTGGGGCGTCACGCGGCCGAGTTCCCTGACGGGCGAAAAAAGCCCCGGCGCGAGGCCGGGGCTGAGTTCAGTCAGGGGAGCAGGCGATAGACCAAATGGATCAGTAGCAGCGATTGACCAGGCGCCAGCGGGGACCCCACGGGGTCGGCACCACGCGGCGCACGTAGCAGCCGCCGTAGCCATATCCGTAACCGCCGTAGTAGGCCGGACCTCCGACGATGACGCGCGGGCCACCCCACCAGCCGTGGTGCCATCCACCGTGCCAGCCGCCGTGCCAACCGCCCCAGGCAGAGGCGGAGGTCGGGGCGAGCGCGGCGGCGCCGAGCGAAATTGCGGCAATGGCGGCAAGCGAAATCTTGCGTAACATGATCGTCTCCTCGAGCTATGGGCGCGCGCGGCGCGCCCGCGGTGACATCGTTTCCCGAGACGTCCTGTGAGGCTTGCGGATTGGGAGGGCCAGCAAGGCGTCCGATCAGCGGAGAGCCTATGCGGGTGGAACTGAACGGCAGCGGCACGGCGCTGACAGAATGGGTTCACCTAGGTGAAATCGCGGTAAGCCAGCCCAGCCGCGCCCGTCCGGAGACCGCCTGGACGACGGTTTTCGCCGCGAAAATCCATCAAAACTAAAGGCTAACGCGTCACAGGGTCGCTTGCCGTTACCCCATCGCGCCGATATAAGCCCCGGCAACTCCCAGCCACCGTTTACAAGGACGAAATCATGGCGATTGAACGCACCTTTTCGATCATCAAGCCCGATGCCACCGAGCGCAACCTGACCGGCGCGGTCAATGCGGTGATCGAGAAGGCGGGCCTGCGGGTCGTGGCGCAGAAGCGCATCCAGATGACCCGCGGCCAGGCCGAGACCTTCTACGCCGTCCACAAGGCGCGCCCGTTCTTCGGCGAGCTTGTCGACTTCATGACCTCCGGCCCGGTCGTGGTCCAGGTGCTGGAAGGCGAGGGCGCCATCTTGAAGTATCGCGACGTGATGGGCGCGACCGATCCGTCGAAGGCCGCCGAAGGCACCATCCGCAAGCTCTACGCGAAGTCGATCGGCGAGAATTCGGTGCACGGTTCGGATGCGCCGGAGACCGCGGTGATCGAGATCGCGCAGTTCTTCGCCGGTAACGAGATCGTCGGCTAACGACGTACAACTGAAAGTGACACGGTCTCCTGGAGGAGACCGTGTCAAAATAGACTGGGGAGCGGCGGACGACCGCCGCCAGGGGCGGCCGTAAGGCCGAATAGGACTCGCTGTGGACTGGCTGTGGCAGATCTTTGATCCGGCGTACATCGGCGCGTTCTTCACCGAGTTCAAGAACGAGATGGCGACGCCGACCTTCTGGGTCGCCGTCGGCAAGATCATCTGGATCAACGTCCTGCTGTCGGGCGACAACGCGCTCGTGATCGCGATGGCCTGCCGCGGGCTCGCACCGCGCCAGCGCCTGTGGGGCATGATTCTCGGCGCCGCCGCGGCGGTGCTGCTGCGCGTCATCTTCACCGGCATCGTCGCCAGCCTGATGGAGCTGCCCTACCTCAAGCTGGTCGGCGGGCTGGCGCTGATCGTGATCGCCGCCAAGCTCCTGGTGCCGGAGCAGGAGGACGAGGACAGCGTGCATGCGGCCTCGCATCTGTGGGCCGCGGTTCAGATCGTCGTCGTCGCCGACATCGTGATGAGCCTCGACAATGTGATCGCGGTGGCGGCGGCCGCCAATGGCAGCGTGCCGCTGCTGGTGCTCGGCCTTGCGATCAGCGTTCCCCTGATCGTTGCCGGCGCGGCGCTGATCATGGCGCTGCTCACCAAGCTGCCGATCCTGGTCTGGGCCGGCGCCGCGCTGCTCGGCTGGATCGCCGGCGATGTCATCGCAACCGATCCGGCCGTGCATCCGAAGCTCGATGCGCTGTTCGCCGGGCCGCTCGGCGCCAAGCTCGATTCCTGGCTGACGTCGCTCGGGATGTCGCCGCAATTCGGCCATGGCGGCAACGGTGGCGAGATCACGCTCGCGGTGCTCGGCATCGTCGTGGTGCTGGCCGTCGGATCGATCTGGCGCCGCCACGCGCTCAGGAAGGCCAAGCACGCCGCCAAGGCGGCGTGAACGGAAGCGTTCTCGAGCGAAGTGGACGCCGGTTCGCGTTAAAAAACGCGTTAAAAAAAGCAGCTTCAGCGGCGCACGATCGAGCCGGCGCGGCCGACCAGCCGCGCCAACTGCTTGAAGCGGCTGCCGACGCGATCGGCGACCAGATCCACCATCCGGTGCTCGAACACCAGCATCAGCTTGCGGCCCTGGGTGCGGAAGTGTGTCGCCGGCAGCACTCCGGTGCGCGCCGCCGTGATCAGATGTGCGACGCGGAACGCGGCGCCGAGCACACGCGCGCGCTCGTCCATCGCCGGCGTCACCAGCGAGCGGATCTGCGGCGGCGGCTCGTTTTCCTCGCTGAGGCCGGCGTAGCGATAGAACACCGAGAGCGCGACGAAGGCGCGCCCCTGGTGCGTGATCGAGCCGAAATTGCCGTTCATGATCAGGCTGAGAGTTTCCTCGCCGCGATGATCGGGATGCACCCGCCAGCCGATGTCGGAGAGCAGGCAGGCGACGTGACGCAGCCTGCGGTCTTCCTCGGTCTCGCGCAGCCTGACGACGCGCACCAGGCGGTCGGTCCAGGCGGTCAGTTCCTGGGCGTGGCGGGCGGAGCGCGACAGCAATACGTTGAGGTTCTGCGCGGCGCAGGCCAGCCCGTCCTTGGCGCGCTCGGCCGGCGGCAGCATCTCGTAGAGCAGACCCTCGCGCACGCCGAAGGTCGAGAACACGATGGTCTTCGGCTGTGCGACGCGGATGATGTATTCGAGCACGAGCGCGGCGTAGGCCAGCAGCGGCCGCCGTGCATCGGCGATCGATTCGATGTTGGCCAGCATGTTGGTGGCCGCGAGCCGCCGCAGCCGCTGCGCGAAGTCGAGCGCGTCGACGGCCGGAATCGAATAGCCGTGCATCACCTTGAGCGGATAGCCGCTCTGGATGATGTGGATGCGCGCGAGCGCGCGCCAGGTGCCGCCGACCGCGTAGAAGGTGCGGCCGCGGCCGGTCTTGAGCTGGGCGACGCTGAGCAGCTCGTTCTTGACGATGCGTTCGGCGCGCTTGAGCGATTTGTTCGAGAGGTCCTGCAGCGCGAGGCTGCCGAGCGGCAGCGTCACGCCGCTGCGTACGCGGTTGCCCTTGACGTCGATCAGCTCGAGCGAGCCGCCGCCGAGATCGCCGACGATGCCGTTCGGATTGTGTATGCCCGAGACGACGCCGAGCGCCGACAGCTTCGCTTCACGCGGTCCGGTGAGAATCTCGATCTTGGCGCCGCAGATCCGCTCGGCCTTGGCGATGAAGTCCGGACCGTTCTTGGCGTCGCGGCAGGCGGCGGTCGCGATCGCGTAGACCCGGCCGACCTGCTGGATCCTGCACAGCGCGCGAAAGCGGCGCAGCGCGGTGAGCGCCTTGTTGACCGCATCGGTTGCGAGCAGGCCGGTGCTCTGCACCTCGCGCCCGAGCCCGCACAGCGCCTTCTCGTTGAAGATGGTGATGAGGCTGCGCGCCATCGACTCGTAAACCACGAGACGAACCGAGTTCGAGCCGATATCGATCACAGCGACGCTGGAAGCGCGCTTCCGCGGCCGCTTCACCGTAAGGCCCCCTTAAGACGATGACTGCTGACGCTCGTTGCGACGTGTGAGACGGCGCGGTGAAGATTCCTTGAGAGACTTACCACGGCCGGACAGACTCGGATTTGTCATAAAATAGTCATGCAGGTTGAAAGGCTCTTCGCCTTTCGCGGCCTTCATACGCGTTGACGATCCGTCGGGCAACAATTGCCAGCTCTGCTCGGTGTCCTTCAGGTTCGCGACCATGATCTGTTCGAGAACCTGCTGATGCACCGTAGGATTTTGCAGCGGACAGAGCACCTCGACGCGGCGGTCGAGGTTCCGCGGCATCATGTCGGCGGACGAGATATACACAGCAGCTTTGGTGCTCGGCAGGCCTTGTCCCATGCCGAAGCAATAGATTCGGCCGTGTTCCAGGAACCGGCCGATCACCGATTTGACGCGGATATTCTCTGACAGTCCGGGCAGTCCGGGCCGCAGGCAGCAGATGCCGCGCACCACGAGCTCGACCGAGACGCCGGCCTGCGAGGCCTCATACAGCGCGTCGATGATGTCGGGGTCGACCAGCGCATTCATCTTCATCCAGACCGCGCCCGGGCGTCCGTGCTTGACGTGGGCGATCTCGCCATGGATGTGCTCGATGATCCGCTTGCGCAGCGTCAGCGGCGACACCGCCATCTTCTCGATGTCGCTCGGCTCGGCATAGCCGGTGATGTAGTTGAACACCCGCGCGACGTCGCGGCCGATGATCGGATCCGAGGTGAAGTAGGAGACGTCGGTGTAGATGCGCGCGGTGACCGGATGGTAGTTGCCGGTGCCGGTGTGCACGTAGGTGGTGAGATTGCCGCCCTCGCGGCGTACCACCATCGACAGCTTGGCATGGGTCTTCAGCTCGATGAAGCCGTAGACCACCTGCACGCCGGCGCGCTCGAGGTCGCGGGCCCAGCGGATATTGGCTTCCTCGTCGAAGCGGGCCTTCAATTCGATCAGCGCGGTCACCGACTTGCCGGCCTCGGCGGCATCGGCCAGCGCGCGCACGACCGGCGAGTTGTTCGAGGTGCGATACAGCGTCTGCTTGATCGCGACCACGTCGGGATCGCGCGCCGCCTGTTGCAGGAACTGGACGACGACGTCGAAGGATTCGTAGGGGTGATGGACCACGAGGTCCTTCTGGCGGATGGCGGCGAAGATATCGCCGCCATGGTCGCGCACACGCTCGGGATGGCGCGGCACGTAGGGCGGGAATTCGAGGTCGGGGCGATTGAGGCGGGTGAGCTGCGACAGCTCGTTCATCGCGAGCACGCCGTCGACCAGGATCACTTCATCGTCGGCTGCCGACAATGCGTGCTGCACGAAGATGCGCAGCTCCTCGGGCATCGAGGCCTCGATCTCGAGCCGGATCACCGACCCGCGCCGGCGGCGCTTCAGTGCGGTCTCGAACAGGCGCACGAGGTCTTCGGCCTCTTCCTCGATTTCGAGTTCGGAGT
This sequence comes from Bradyrhizobium sp. NAS96.2, assembly GCF_001908235.1. GTDB lineage: Bacteria > Pseudomonadota > Alphaproteobacteria > Rhizobiales > Xanthobacteraceae > Bradyrhizobium. The sequence continues at coordinate 30,023 of NZ_LGHK01000027.1, read as the reverse complement.
CTCTGATGATGCGGAACGCACCCTGGCCCTTGACGGTGTAGCCGGGGAACAGGCGGCCGATGAACAGACCAGTGGCCTGCTCGAGCGTGATCAGCCGCGCCGGAGCGCCTTCCTTCGTGGTCGGGATCCGGATGAAGCGGTCGATCTTGCCGGGCATGCGGATCAGCGCGTTCATCGCCTTGCCGTCGGAGATCCGCGACAATTGCAGCGCGACCGTGAAGCCGAGGTTCGGGATGAACGGGAACGGATGCGCCGGGTCGATCGCCAGCGGCGTCAGCAGCGGGAAGATGTTGTGGAGGAAGTGATCCTCGATCCAGGTGCGCTCGGATTTGGTGACGTCGCGCCCATCGACCAGCTGGATGCCGACCTTGGACAGGATGTCGCGCAGGTCGCTCCAGATCGCCTGCTGGTCGGCGGCGAGTTGCGACACCGTCTTGTTGATCATCACGAGCTGCTCGGCCGGCAGCAGGCCGTCCGGGCTGCGCTCGGCGATGCCCTCGCGGACCTGCGCCTTGATGCCGGCGACGCGGACCATGAAGAACTCGTCGAGGTTATTCGCCGAAATCGACAGGAAGCGGACCCGCTCCAGCACGGGATGGCCGAGATTGACCGATTCCTCGAGTACCCGCCGGTTGAAGTGTAGCCAGGAGAGCTCCCGGTTGATGAATCGCTCGGGGCTGGTTGCGATCGCGGGGACGGGCGGGAGTTCCGCCTCTTTCTCTTTGATTTCAGATGCTTGTGCCGAGTCCATCAAGTGCTGGTCCAATTCGGGGCAGGGGGCCGGAGCGGTCTAGCCGAAGGCCGCAGAGACCATGTGATATTGCGATGACGTTTCGATGACATTGATGTTCCGCCCGCCCGCGCCGTCAAGCCGCAGGTCCGCTCAGGCGTCCCGCAACAGCTCCGCGGCCAGCGCCCGGGTCACCGGCCGGCCGAGCCGCAGCGCCTCGGTATCCAGCAGCTCGACCGCCTGGCGGACGGCGGTATAGGAGCGTTCGATCCGGTTGGTCAGGTAGCTGACCAGCGGCTCGTCCACGCTCATCTGGCGGTCGGCGCAGAACTTGACGATCAGGCCGCGGAACAGCTGGTCGTCGGGCGGCAGCAGCATCACGGTCGGCACCGCGCGCAGCCGGGACCGTAGGTCGCGCAGCTCGATCTCGAACGCCGACGGCGGCATGCGGGCCGTGATCAGCACGTAGGCATCGTCCTGACGCGCGAGATTCATCAGATGAAACATCGCGCGCTCGTCGAAATCCGACGGCCTCAAATCCTCGACCACCAGCGCGCCGGTCGCGAGCGCCGCCGGCACCGTGTCGGCGGTCAGCGCATGCGCGGCGGTCGCGCGTGCGCCGGCGCTCTCGGCCCAGATCGCGGCAAGGTGGCTCTTGCCGGAGCCGTCGGGGCCCACCAGCAGCATGATTCGATTCGGCCAGTCGGGCCAGCCGTCGATCAGCGCCAGTGCGGCTTCGTTGGCAGGGCCCTCGAGGAAATCGTCGCGGGTCAGTTTCTCCTCGTGCGGCAAGGCCAAGGCCAATTGACGAGGTTGAACGCTACTGGCCACACAAGTCTCCAAACCACTTTATTCTAGCATGATCTCTGCGCGAACGCTTCGCGTTTGTCGCGCGAAAACCGATCTGCGGATCATGCTCTACCGAGCCTCGATCGTGCTCATGTGCCGCACCCACTCCACGAGATAGAGGGACACCGAACCCAAAGTAAAGATCGTGACGAGGCCCATCAGGATCAGGTCGTAGGGATGCGGCTGAAAGCCGAAACCGAGTGAGGCCAGCACCAAGGCAGCGAATGCGACCTGCGCCACCGTGTTCAGCTTCGACACCATCAGCGGCTTCATCTCAACCGGCTTGTCGAACAACCATGACACAATCACGGCGGAGACGATCATGATGTCGCGCGACACCACGAGAATCACGATCCAGCGCGGCACCGCGCCCCAGATTCCGAGCGCGACATAGATCGACACCAGCAGCGCCTTGTCGGCGAGCGGGTCGAGCAGGGCGCCGAGCTCGCTCGTCATGTTGAAGCGCTTGGCGAGGAAGCCGTCGACCGCGTCCGAGACGCCGGCGATCACGAAGATCGCGAAAGCGATCTCCATCTGGCTGGACACGATGGCCCAGACGATCACCGGCACCAGGATGATGCGGCCGAGGGTAATGATGTTCGGTATGCTCAACTTGAGTCGCTTCCCGGCTAGAAGCCTGATTTTACTCGATATCCGGCTCTTTTGCGCGGCGGCCGGGTGTTATCTACATAGTATCGCGGCGAGCTGCCCGCGAGCCATTGCGCGGGGGCGGAATTCCTCGTAACCAGCCCCTGATCATCTGGAATTGGGCATGACCGAGCGCAAAAACGGGCTCACTTACGCGGATTCGGGTGTCGATATCGACGCCGGCAATCGTCTGGTCGATCTGATCAAGCCGATGGTGCGGGCCACCGCACGGCCTGGCGCGGACGCCGAAATCGGCGGATTCGGCGGGCTGTTCGACCTCAAGGCCGCGGGCTTCAAGGATCCTGTCCTGGTGGCCGCGACTGACGGCGTCGGCACCAAGCTGAAGATCGCGATCGAGACTGGCATCCACGGCGGCATTGGCATCGACCTCGTCGCGATGTCGGTCAACGACCTTGTCGTGCAGGGTGCGGAACCGCTGTTCTTCCTCGACTATTTCGCCTGCGGCAAGCTGCATCCGGAGGCCACCGCGCAGATCGTCGCCGGTATCGCCGAGGGTTGCCGCGAATCCGGCTGCGCGCTGATCGGCGGCGAAACCGCCGAGATGCCCGGCCTCTACAAGGACGGCGATTACGACCTCGGTGGCTTCGCCGTCGGCGCGGCCGAACGCGGCACCCTGCTGCCGACCGGGGATATCGCGGCCGGCGACGCGGTGATCGGCCTTGCTTCCTCTGGCGTGCACTCCAACGGCTATTCGCTGGTGCGCAAGCTCGTCGAGCTGTCCGGCGTGGCCTATGACGCGCCGGCGCCGTTCGCGCCGGTCATGACGCTCGGCGCGGCGCTGCTGACGCCGACCAGGCTCTACGTGAAATCCTGCCTGCGCGCGATCCGCGAGACCGGCGCGGTGAAGGGGCTCGCCCACATCACCGGCGGCGGCTTCACCGACAACATCCCGCGCGTGCTGCCGAAGCATCTCGGCGTCGGCATCGACCTGGCGCGGCTGCCGGTGCTGCCGGTGTTCAAATGGCTGGCCGAGCAGGGCGGCATCGCCGAGCTCGAACTGCTGCGCACTTTCAACTGCGGCATCGGCATGATCGCGATCGTCAAGGCTGATGCGGTCGATGCGGTGACCCAAGCCTTCACCGCCGGCGGCGAGACCGTGACGCTGCTCGGCGAGGTGATCGAGGCGAACGACGAGCATCGCGCGGTCTATCACGGTCATCTCGATCTCTCGCGATGAAGCGCCGCACAGCCATCCTGATCTCCGGCCGCGGCTCCAACATGGCCGCGCTGATCGAGGCCGCGAAGGCTGCGGACTTTCCGGCCGAGATCGCGGTCGTGATCTCCAACCGTGCCGACGCGCCCGGGCTGGAGAAGGCTGCCGCCAGCGGCATTCCGACCGTCGTCATCGCGAGCAAGCCGTTCGGCAAGGACCGCGCCGGCTTCGAGACGGTGCTGCAAAAGGCGCTCGACGACAACAAGGTCGAGCTGATTTGCCTCGGCGGCTTCATGCGGCTGTTCACCGCCGATTTCGCGCGGCACTGGTACGGGCGGATGCTCAACATCCATCCCTCGCTGTTGCCGTGTTTCCCCGGCCTCGATCCGCATGGCCAGGCGTTGCGTGCAGGGGTCAAGCTGTCCGGCGCGACGGTGCATTTCGTGATCCCGGAGACCGATGCCGGACCGATCGTGATGCAGGGCGCGGTGACCGTGGCCGACGATGACACGCCGGAGACGCTCGCCGCACGCGTGATCGGAATCGAGCATCGCATCTATCCGGAGGCGCTGCGGCTGCTGGCGAGCGGCCGGCTCAAGCTGGAAGGCGATCGCTGCAGCACGCAGGGAAGCGTCGCAACCGACAGCACGTTGATTGCGCCGGCGCCTTAGGGAGCGTCGCCTGCGTCAAAGAAAATCCCTGAGAGGATCCCCCCGGGGTGATGCAGCCGGGGGAGGTATCAGGACGAAGTCCGCCGACAGCGTCGATCAGTGAACCTTGAGGTTCTCTGCCGACGCCTTGCCGCGGTTCTCCACCAGCTCGTACTCGACGGTCTGGTTCTCGTTGAGTGTGCTGAGGCCTGCGCGTTCGACCGCCGAGATGTGGACGAACACATCCTTGTCACCGACGGCCGGCTTGATGAACCCGTAGCCTTTGGTCGGGTTGAACCATTTGACGGTACCCTTCGGCATCGTCTCTCTCCCAGTCTAGACATAAAAAAGACGCGGCCACGTTTTCCACGTGCCACGCCACAAGCGTGCTTTCCGCTGTCTGCTCAATTCCCGGGTCTTCAGGTCCAAAGTCTTCAAGTCCGAAGTTTCGCCTCTCGAAGCCTTGGATAGAAACGTCGTGAAACGCACAGTCGAACGGCCGCAATCCGATTGTGAAGGGATTGCAACACGAAAATTGCGCGTTAGCAAGCGCGGTGGTTTTGCGTGACGCAACCTCAGCCTGTGCCGGTCGAACGACAGGCCCAAGGCGTTCGGCCAGTGGCCGACGGTCGGATGGAACCTGGTGCGCTAGCCCCTGTCGACCCGCACCACGCGGCCCTTGTCGATCGCGAGCGCGAGCTGGCCGTGCTTGAGCTTGAGTGCCGCTTCGCCGAACAATTCGCGCCGCCAGCCGTGCAGGGCGCCGACCTCGGCCTGATCGCTGGCCGCAATCTGCTCGAGGTCGTCGACGGTGGCGATCACCTTGCTGGCGACGCCGTGGCGCTCCGAGGTCATGCGGAGCAGCACCTTGAGCAGCTCGACGGTCGCCGCACCGTTGGAATTGTTTCTGGGCTTTTCCAGCTTGGGCAGCGTCGCCTGGTCGCGGGCCAGCCCGCGCTGCACGGCGGCAATGATGTCGGCGCCCCATTTCGAGCGCTCGAAACCCTTCGGCAGCGAACGCAGATTGCCTAGCTTCTCCAGCGAAGTTGGCGCATGGGTGGCGATGTCGCCGACCGCATCGTCCTTGAGCACGCGCGAGCGCGGCACGTCGCGGCTTTGCGCCTCCTGCTCGCGCCAGGCGGCGACCTCGATCAGCACCGCGAGCTCGCGCGGCTTGCGCACGCGGGTCTTGAGCCGTTCCCAGGCGCGCTCGGGATGGAAGTCGTAGGTCTTCGGCGAGGTCAGGATCTCCATCTCCTCGCTGACCCAGTCGCTGCGGTCGCGCTTGCGCAAATCGGCATCGAGCGCCGCGAACACTTCGCGCAGATGGGTGACGTCGGAGACGGCGTAATGCAGCTGCTCTTCGGTCAGCGGGCGGCGCGACCAGTCGGTGAAGCGGTGGGTCTTGTCGGGGCGATGGCCGGTGACGCGGTCGACGAGCTGGTCATAGGCGATGCTGTCGCCATAGCCGAGCACCATGGCCGCGACCTGGGTGTCGAAGATCGGGTGCGGGATCGTGCCGGAGAGGTGCCAGACGATTTCGATGTCCTGCCGCGCGGCGTGGAAAACCTTCAGCACGGCCTCGTTCGACATCAACTCGAAGAACGGCTTGAGGTCGATGCCGGGCGCCAGCGCGTCGACCACGACGGCTTCGTCCGCACTTGCCATCTGCACGACGCAGAGCAGGGGATAGTAGGTCGTCTCCCGCAGGAACTCGGTGTCGACGGTGATGACCTTGTGTTGGGCGAGCCGATCACAGGCGGCGGCGAGGTCGGAGGTCGTGCTAATCAGATCCATGAAGTATCCATGACGGCTTGACCACACGCGTTCTGCCGAAAGGGCAGCTATGTCAAGGGTCTTGCAGGGATTTTGGCCCTGCATGGGGTGACGGACAGGGCATTTTTGGATTGATTGGGCGTGATTCGAGGGTGTTTTCGGCCCGGTCGTGCCGCGAATTTGGCCCGTCATCCCCGCGAAAGGCAGAATCCATAACCACCGGAATTTGCTGATCGGGCGACCGCGGCCCCGGTCTCGCGCGGCAATTTGCATAGGGGGTAATGGGTCCTGGCTTTCGCCTGGACGACGCCGGGTGGTTCTCGATTCAAGATGTCAAACCCGCGGTGTCATCACCCGCGAAAGCGGTGATCCAGTATTCCAGAGGCGGTCGTTATCGGGCGCTCGCGTTGCTGCGAGCATTTGCGCCGTCGGGCAAATTGGTAATTGGCGATTTGGAGCAACCAGGAGCGCAGACTTGTCAGGCGGGCCACGCGTGCCGTACCTTGCACAAGCAACCTGAAGTCGAGTTACAAAAAGGACCCGCCACCGTGATCGCCACGCCGTCCGGTTCTGTGACTAGCGAGCTGTTTCAAATCGCCTCTGATGTCCCGGAGCATCGCCGCGATGCTGTGCTCGACGACATCAGCAGCATCATCGATACGAACTGGCTGACCGAAGGACGATTCTGGTCGCGTCAGCACGCGCCGTTCAATGCCGACCACGGCATTGTCCTGCTTCATCACGGGGGCGCATGCGTGGCCTACATGATCATCCAGCGCCTGGCCGTTGGCGGCACGCCGGTGATCTATCTGTCAGGCACCGCAGTCCGGGACACCTATCGCGGCGGCGGTTTCTTCAAGCGGATGTTCGAGACCGCGATGGCGGCGGAGTTCGGCGACCCGGCGGCGCCGGCAGAATTCTGCCTGTGCTGGCGGACGCGAAATCCCGTCATCTACGTGCTGGGCCGCGCGCAATGCCGCAGCGTCGTGCCGGCCATTCCGGCCGAGGTGCAAGGGAACGATCTCGACGAACTCTGTCTCAGCCTGGCTGCAACGCTGTATCCGCGTCAGGCTATCGAGAAGGCGACGATGGTGATGCGGGGCGCCTACGGCCGGCTGCGTTATCGCGATGAGCCGACGACCCAGACCTCGCCGGAGGTCGACCGGTGGTTCGCGCGGATCATCCCCGACAGTGCCGATGCGGTGTTCTGCGCGGGATGGGCGAACAATCGCTGGTCGCAGCGCAATCTGTGATTGGCGATCTGCCCGGCCTCGACCGACGCGTGATGTGGCCCGAATTGATCCGCGCTTCGTCCGCGTGGATGCGCGACGGCCAGCCGTGCCGTGAGGCCAGCAACTCATTGGGGTTACCTCCTACAGGAGCCGACCAGCCGCATTGCACCGCAACCCATTTCGGACTGGTTTGATAGTCAGCTCCGTCTTGGGGCGCACGCTATCTCTTTCGCTCGGGCGCCACAGAGAAGCGCCATCTTTTCATAGGGTACTTGTGGGGGTCCCGATCCGTTGTAAGGTGGAGCATGCGGCACTCGCATGGCTGTTGCCCAAAAAGGGCAGGCATCACCATAACAGGAGCGAACCAACGCGCCGGTTTTTGGGACCGAGACCGACATGGCTGGCGGCGGATCGTTCGATACGTTCCCCAAATTGCTGCTGCGAAATGCTGCACAGTTTGGCGCGCGGCCGGCGTTTCGGCACAAGGATCTCGGTATCTGGCAGAACTGGACCTGGGCTCAGGTCGCCGAGATCGTGCGAGCTTACGCCGCCGGCCTGGATCGCCTTGGCTTGCGACAAGGCGACACGATCGCCATTGTTGGCTCAAATCGTCCGAAGCTTTACTGGACCATGATGGCAGCGCAGATGCTGCGCGCCATTCCCGTTCCGGTCTACTCGGATGCCGTGGCGGATGAGCTTGCCTTTGTGCTCGCTCACGCCGAGACGAAGCTCGTCGCAGTGCAGGACCAGGAACAGGTCGACAAGGTCTTGTCGGTGTCCGAGCGGCTGCCGCAACTCAACAAGATCGTCTACGACGAGCCGCGTGGCCTCGACGGCTACGAGCGCAGTGGAGTGATCGCAATCGACAATATCATTGCGGACGGCCGCGCCGCGCTTGCGGCCGACGTGGCGCTTGGTCAACGGATTGATGAATACGTTCAGGCTGGGAACGGTTCAGACATTGCGGTCATCCTCTACACCTCGGGAACGACCGGAGCGCCGAAGGGTGTCATGCTGTCGGCGGGCCGCTGCATCGATGCTGCAACCGACACCACGCGGTTCGACAAGCTGACCGACAAGGACGTGGTGTTCGCTTATCTGCCGCTGGCCTGGGCGGGCGATCATTACGTCAGCTACGTGCAGGGCCTCGTGGCCGGATTCTGCATGGCGTGTCCCGAGAGCAGCGACACGATCGAACAGGATCGGCGTGAAATAGGACCAACCTTCTACCTGGCCCCGCCACGCAGTTTTGAGGCCATGCTGACACGGCTGATGGTCCGCATGGAGGACGCCGCGCCGCTCAAGCGGCGATTGTTCGATTACTTCCTGGACGTCGCACGCCGGTATGGCGAACAAGTCTTGACCGGACGTCCGGTGCCGCTGTCGGGCCGGTTGCTTTATGCGCTCGGGCGCTGGCTGGTCTACGAGCCTCTCAAGAACGTCCTCGGCCTGTCTCTGGTACGGGTCGCCTACACCGGAGGCGAAGCCATCGGTCCGGATCTGTTCGCGTTGTACCGCTCGATCGGATTGAATCTGAAACAGCTCTACGGTCAGACCGAGGCGTTCCTTTATGTAACGTGCCAGCCTGATGGCGAGATCTACCCGGATACGGTTGGTCCGGCCGCGCCCAACGTTGACATCCGCATCGCGGAATCGGGCGAAGTACAGTTTCGCTCGCCCGGCATGTTCCTCGGATATTTCAAGGATCAGGCAAAGACCGCGGAAGCCATGACGTCCGACGGATACGTCAGGACCGGCGATGCGGGCTTTTTTGACGAGCAGACCGGGCATCTGAAGATCATCGATCGTGCGAAGGACGTCGGTCGGCTGGTTGACGGCACGATGTTTTCCCCGAAGTACCTTGAGAACAAGCTGAAGTTCTATCCCAATATCAAGGAAGCGATCGCGTTCGGTGACTCGCGAGAGTTCGTTTGCGCCATGCTCAACATCGACCCGGTTGCCGTTGCGAATTGGGCGGAGCGCAACAACGTCGCCTACGGATCCTATCAGGAGCTTGCCGGGCATCCGCTGGTCTACGACATGGTCGCGAAAGACGTTGCCGCGGTGAACCGCTCGCTGGCCGGGGAAAAGGTGCTTGCGGGTGCCCAGATTCGCCGTTTTCTCATTCTGCACAAGGAACTCGACGCCGATGACGGCGAACTGACCCGCACGCAGAAGGTGCGCCGCCGCTTCATTGCCGAACGCTATGCGCCGTTGGTGACGGCACTCTACGACGGGGCGCGGGACGCCGACATTTCTACGGACGTCACTTTTGAGGATGGCCGGAAGGGCACGATCGCGGCACGGGTCAGGATTTGCGACATGCAGGCCATTGGTTCGGGGGAACCTCTGGGGAGAGCAGCATGAGAGCGCCGGACACCGACGACATCCTGCTTCAGGTCGAGCGCGTGGCGCTCTCCTTCGGAGGCGTCAAGGCGCTGAGGGACGTTTCGTTCAACATCAGGAAAGGCGAGATTCGGGCCATCATCGGCCCCAACGGCGCCGGAAAGACTTCGATGCTGAACGTCATCAACGGTTTCTATCGTCCAAATCATGGCGCGATCACCTTCAAGGGGCGCACCCGGGCCAAAATGCAGCCTTTCGAGGCAGCACGCGGCGGCATCGCGCGTACCTTTCAAAATGTCGCCCTGTTCAAGGGCATGAGCGCGCTCGACAACATCATGGCAGGCCGCACCTTGAAGGTGCGCTGTGGCGTGTTGTGGCAGCTGCTGCGCTTTGGCCCTGCTCTCGCGGAGGAGGTCGAGCATCGGCGCAAGGTTGAGGAGATCATCGACTTCCTCGAGATCGAGACAATCCGCAAGGTCCCCGTTGGGCGTTTACCGTATGGTTTGCAGAAGCGTGTCGAGCTTGGTCGCGCTCTCGCGATGGAGCCCGATCTCCTTCTCCTCGACGAGCCGATGGCGGGCATGAACCTCGAGGAGAAGGAGGACATGTCGCGGTTCATCATGGATGTGAACAATCATTTCGGCACGACCATCGCCCTGATCGAGCACGATATGGCCGTGGTCATGGATCTGTCGGATCGGGTGGCGGTGCTTGATCACGGCGTAAAGATCGCCGACGGCACGCCTGACGAGGTGAAGAGAAGTCAGACCGTCATCGACGCCTATCTTGGCATTGCACACTGAGGAGCGCTCTTGATCGCATTTGGGCAGTTTCTCGAAGTCCTGATCGGCGGATTGATGTCCGGCGTCCTCTATTCGCTGGTCGCGCTCGGATTCGTGCTGATCTTCAAGGCATCCGGGGTGTTCAATTATGCGCAAGGAGCGATGGTATTGCTCGCAGGGCTGGCGCTGGTTCGCGCCCTCGATCTCCTGGTCGCCAATGGCTTTCCGCTTTGGGTCGCGGTCGTGCTCGGCATCGGCTTTGCCGCCGTGATCATGGCGGCAACGGCCTGGCTCATCGAGCGGTTCGTGGTCGGACCTCTCGTCAACCAGGACGCCCTCACGCTGTTCATGTCCACGATCGGCGTGACGTTCGTCATCGAGGGCGTGGCGGAGATGATCTTCGGATCGGACGTCTACCCATTGCGACTGTTCCCGACCGACGCCTGGTTCTTGTTCGAAGGGCTCTTCCCGGGCGGGATTCTGGTCAACAAGCTGGACGTCTGGGGCGCGTTGATCGCTGGCATCCTGGTCGCCGGCCTCGCGCTCTTCTTTCAGCGTACCAAGACCGGTCGCGCGCTCAGGGCCGTGGCCGATGACCATCTTGCCGCGCACTCGGTCGGGATTCCAATCAGTTGGATTTGGTTCGTGGTCTGGCTCGCTGCCGGTCTCGTTGCGCTGGTCGCGGCGACAGTGTGGGGTACCAAGCTTGGCGTGCAGTTCTCCATCACCTTCCTTGCGCTGAAGGCCCTGCCGGTTTTGATCATCGGAGGCCTCACCTCCATTCCGGGAGCCATCGTCGGCGGGCTCATCGTGGGGGCGGGCGAGAAGATTGCCGAGGTGTATCTGGGGCCATCCATCGGCGGCGGTATCGAATACTGGTTTGCCTATGTGCTGGCGTTGGCGGTGCTGCTTGTGCGGCCACAGGGTCTGTTCGGCGAGCGGATCATCGAACGCATCTGAGGCAAGGAGGTCGGTGTGCTCTATCGCGAAGCTGGCCAGTTCAAGACGACCTACGCGGAAGACATGGCGATCTTCCCGATTCGTCAGGATCGTATTGCGCTCGCCATCTTGCTCGGGATCGCTTTCATCGGCGTGCCGCTGCTGGCTACCTTCCGCATCTGGCCGTTCGGCAGCGACTATCTGCTGTGGGCCATCTTGCTGCCCTTCCTCATCCTGGCGCTCGCCGCCATCGGCACCAACATTCTCGTCGGCTATTGCGGCCAGATCTCGCTCGGCAGCGGCGCATTCATGGCCATCGGCGCTTATTCGGCCTACAAGCTGGCGACCGGCGTCCACATCCCGCTGGCCTCGCTCGGCTTCGCGATCGCGATCCCACCGTTGCCCGTATTGGCATCCATTCTGCTCGGCGGGTTCATGTCGGCGGGTGTTGGAATCCTGTTCGGTATTCCCAGTCTGCGCATCAAGGGCCTCTATCTGGCGGTTGCGACGCTTGCCGCGCAGTTCTTCTTCGATTGGGCGTTCCTGCGGCTCCCGTGGTTCACCAACTATGCGCCGTCAGGATCGGTGAATGCCCCGGAACTGGATTTCTTCGGCGTGGTCGTTCGTACGCCGGTCGAGCGCTACCTGCTGTGCCTGCTCTTCGTGACCGTGCTTGCGGTGTTGGCGAAGAATCTCGTTCGCGGCAATCTCGGAAGGCAGTGGATGGCGATCCGCGACATGGATATCGCCGCCGAACTGATCGGTATCCGGCCGCTCTACGCAAAGCTGACGGCTTTCGCGGTCTCTTCGTTCATCATCGGAGTGGCGGGCGCACTCTGGGGGTTCGTCTACCTCGGTTCATGGGAGCCGCTTGCATTCTCGATCGAACGCTCGCTGGATCTTCTGTTCATGGTCATCATCGGCGGGCTCGGATCGATCATGGGTTCGTTCATCGGGGCGGCCTTCATCCTCATCGTGCCGATCCTGCTGAATGTGCTTCCAACCGAACTCGGCCTGCCGCTGTCCACGCAAACGATCACGCACCTCCAGTTCATCATCTTCGGATCGTTGATCTGTTATCTTCTCATCAAGGAACCCCATGGCTTCGCCAGGCTGATATCGATCGGCAAGGAGAAGCTCAGACTTTGGCCGTTTCCCTATTGAAGGAGCGATCGTGCCTCGATCGCAACGCGGAGGGCGGCCGCTGACAACCGAGAGGAAGGAAATACCCCACCGACGTTTAAAGAGGAGGATATCAACATGGCAAATATTGCACGTAACGTACTGATACTGGCGGCCGCGCTGTCGGGAGCGGCGTTTAGCGCACCGGCCGTGGCGCAAAACGAGCAGTTCATCCCAATTCTGTCCTACCGGACCGGACCGTACGCGGTGAACGGCGCACCCTACGCGAACGGCGTTGTGGATTACTACAACCTGATCAATGAGCGTGACGGCGGCATCAACGGCGTCAAGATTCTGTTCGAAGAATGCGAGACGGCATACGCGACCGACAAGGGCGTTGAATGTTACGAGCGCCTCAAGAGCAAGGGGCCGACCGGGGCAGCGTTTATCAACCCACTGTCGACCGGTATCACCTTCGCGCTGACCGAAAAGACCGCGACGGACAAGATCCCGATCATCACGATGGGCTACGGCCGTGCCGATTCCAAGAACGGCGCGGTGTTCGCGTACAACTTCCCATTGCTCGGCACTTACTGGTCCGCGGCCGATATCGCGATCCAGCACGTCGCCAAGGAGCTCGGCGGGTTCGACAAGCTGAAAGGCCGGAAGATTTCGCTGCTGTATCACGACAGCCCCTATGGCAAGGAGCCGATCCCGATGCTCCAGGTGCTGGCGCAGAAGTACGGCTTTGAGTTTACCCCGATCCCGGTCACGCACCCCGGTGTCGAGCAGAAGTCGCAATGGCTGGCGATCCGCCAGCAGCGGCCGGATTATGTCCTGGTCTGGGGCTGGGGCGTCATGAACAGCACGGCAATCAAGGAAGCGGCGGCCGTTGCCTATCCGCGCGAGAAGATGATCGGTGTTTGGTGGTCAGGCGCAGAGCCGGATGTGACGCCCGCGGGCGATCAGGCCACCGGCTACAAATCCCTGATGCTTCAGCATGGCGCAGGAAAATTCCCCGTGCACGCGGACGTAGAGAAGTACATCTACGCCAAAGGCAAGGGTTCGACAGAACCTGCCAAGATCGGCGAAGTTCTCTACAACCGCGGCATGACGAATGCCATGCTCGGCGTGGAGGCGATCCGCAAGGCGCAGGAAAAGTTCGGCAAGAAACCGCTGACGGGCGAGCAGGTCCGGTGGGGGCTTGAGAACCTCATCCTCACCGCTGCACGTATCAAGGAACTCGGCTTTGAGGGGATGTTGAAGCCCGTCAGCATTTCCTGCTCCGACCACGAGGGCGCGCGCTACGGGCGCGTCCAGCAATGGGATGGCAAGGGTTGGAAAGTGATTTCCGACTGGTACACGGCCGACGAATCCCTGATCGAGCCGCTCGTCGCCGATGTGTCCGCGAAGTATGCCGCAGAGAAGAAGATCAAGCCGCGCGACTGCGCGAAGGAAACCTGAGCCGGTGTGAGCGATCCGGGAGGCAGGTCTGCCTGCTCCCGGATTCCGGAAGGTGCAACCGTTTGGAGGTCTGCGCGTGTCAACTGCCAAGGTCGCCATGACGACGGAAGCAGCGCTCGTTCTGTCCGTCAACAATATCGAGGTCGTCTATGATCACGTCATCCTCGTGTTGAAGGGCGTATCGCTGGAGGTGCCGCGGGGCGGCATTGTCGCGCTTCTCGGCGCCAATGGCGCCGGCAAGACCACGACGCTGAAGGCGGTCTCCAATCTGCTGCACGCCGAGCGCGGCGAGGTTACCAAGGGCTCGATCCAGTTCGATGGCGTCGAGGTGAAGTCCTTGTCGCCAAATGATCTGGTGCGGCGCGGCTGCATTCAGGTGATGGAGGGGCGGCGTGCCTTCGCTCATCTGACGGTCGAGGAGAATATCCTGACCGGAGCCTTCACGCGCAGGGACGGCAAGTCAGCCATCGCGCAAGATCTCGAACGGGTCTACGCCTATTTCCCGCGCCTCCGCGAACGGCGCGGTTCCACCGCCGGATATACATCGGGCGGCGAACAGCAGATGTGCGTGATCGGCCGCGCGCTGATGTCGCGCCCGAAGATGATCCTGCTCGATGAACCTTCGATGGGCCTCGCGCCGCAGATCGTGGAGGAGATCTTCGAAATCGTGAGGGACCTCAACATCAAGGAAGGCGTCTCATTCCTTCTCGCCGAACAGAACACCAACATGGCGCTCAGATATGCCAGCCACGGCTATATCCTCGAAAATGGCCGCGTGGTGATGGATGGCGAAGCGCGCGCGCTCACCGCAAACGAGGACGTCAAAGAGTTCTATCTTGGCGTCGCCGGCGACAAGCGAAAATCATATCGCGATGTAAAGCACTACAAGCGGCGCAAGCGTTGGCTCGCTTAGTTGGCGATCGGCCAGGCCTAGACCGGCAGGACGACGTCGTCTCGATCAATCCGCCTTTCGCTCGCGCGAATCCGCGACGGCCAGCCATGCCGTGACGCCAACATCGTGAGCTGGTCTTTGACGCGATAATGCGCGGGAGCTTCGAGGAAGCGCCAGACGAACCACGCCAGTGCGACCATGCATGCCACGACCAGCGTGGTCGACAGTGCATTCGGCGTTGGCGTGATCAGCAGCAGGATCACGTAGCCGAGCTGCAGATGCAGCAGATAGAGCGGGTAGGTGATGCCGCCCACGGCCCTGACCAGGCTATCCGGCAGCGGCACCGACTTGATGCGGGTGGCGGCGAACACGATGGCGAGCGAGACGATGCAGATCGCCGCGACGACGCGGGGATCGAAGCTGCCATGGGTGTGGACGCCGAGCCGGTCCAGCTTGTGCACGGCCTGGAACGTCGCCGTGCCCATCGCCAACGTCAGCAGGCTGTAGAGCCTGGTGTCGCGCCGTCCGCGGTAATGTTCATAGATCAGGAGCCCGACGGCGAAGAAGCCGCTGTCGTCGGCCATGAACAGCTTCTCGAACAGCGGAATATCGAGCGTCAGCTCGTTGGCGAAGGTGATCGCGATCCACGCCACGATGATGGTGTCGATCCGCCGCGGGAAGATGCCCCAGGCCAGCAGCAGCGCGACCCAGGCGTAGAACGCGACCTCGATCACCAGCGACCAGTAGGCATCGTCCATGTAGGGCTGGCCGAGCATCGGCGCTGCGATGAACAGGTTCGCGAGCCACTGTCCCCACGTCACCTGAAACCAAGCGTGGCCGAGCAGCAGCGTCGCAAGGAAGGTCAGTGTCATGCAGATGACGAAGGTCGGATAGATCCGGCTGAAGCGGGCGATCGCGAAACCGACCGGCGTGCGGCCTTCGGCCGAATAGGCGATGACGAAGCCGGAGATCGCGAAGAACACGGGGACGCCGAGGAAGCCGTATTGGGCGACTGGGGCGAGATAGGGCAACGCCACCATTTGCGCGCCGTGCGATGCGGTGCCCCAGAAGCCGTAATGATACAGGATCACGGCCCCGACCGCGGCGAGCCGCAGCAGGTCCAGCACGGGAACCCGGGTCGGATCCGGTTGTTTGGCGACGCTCGGCATGCGCCCGTCATCATGGCGACGAGGCATGAAGGCGTCCTTAATCCGGCAGGCCGAACGCCGGCGCGGCCGTTCACGATTGCAGGAGCCCGGTGGCGATGCCGGCGGCGGCGCTGAGGACGACCACCACGAGCGGCGGTGCCCGCCAGGCCGTGAGCAGGACGAAGCCGGCCAGCGCGATGCCGACATCGAGCGGACGCTGCACGCTGCTGGTCCAGACTGGATTGTAGAGCGCGGCACCGAGGATGCCGACCACGGCGGCGTTGACGCCGCGCATCATCGCCTGCGCCGCCGGCTGCTTGCGGAAGCTATCCCAGAACGGCAGCGCCGCGAGCAGGACGAGAACCCCCGGAAGGAAGATGCCGATGAGGCCGACGACCGCGCCCGGCATGCCGCCGATCACGGCGCCGAGATAGGCAGCGAAGGTGAACAGCGGGCCCGGCACCGCCTGCGCGGCGCCATAGCCGGTCAGGAACGCATCGTCGCCGATCCAGCCCGGCGTCACCACCGCTTCGCGCAGCAGCGGCAGCACGACATGGCCGCCGCCGAACACCAGCGCGCCGGAGCGGTAGAACGCCTCGAACAGGCCGAGGCCGGGCCAGGTCCGGGCGAGGAGCGGCAGTCCGACCAGCAGGGCGAGGAACAGGATCAGCGCGGCGACGCCAGCGCGGCGCGACACCGGCATGGCGACGTGCGTGACGCCGTTGGCCATTTGGGCCCGGCAGAACCAGAGCCCGGCGACGGCGCCGAGAATGATGGCGCCGATCTGCGCGATCGTCGACGAACTGGCGAGGATGATGAGCGCCGCCACCGTCGCGATCGACGCGCGCTCGCGATCGGGGCAGAGCGAGCGCGCCATGCCCCAGACGGCCTGGGCGACGATCGCCACCGCGACCAGCTTGAGGCCATGTACCAGGCCTGTGCCGGCCGGGCCGCTCAATCCGCCGGCGCCGAAGGCGAAGAGCACGAGCGCGATCGCCGAGGGCAGCGTGAAGCCGGTCCAGGCTGCCAGCGCGCCCAGATAGCCAGCGCGCATCAGGCCGAGCGAAAAGCCGACCTGGCTGCTGGCGGGGCCGGGCAGGAATTGGCAGAGCGCGACCAGATCCGCATAGGCCTGCTCGTCCAGCCAGCGCCGGCGGATGACGAACTCGTCGCGGAAATAACCGATATGGGCAATCGGACCGCCGAAGCAGCTGACGCCGAGCTTGAGGAAAATCAGCAGCACCTCGAGTGGCGAGTGCGCGGCGGAGGACGTCGTGTCGGATTGCTGAATCTCGTTCAAGCGCCGTCAATTCCCTGGCTTGCGTCCCACATCAGGACTCATCAGGGCAACGATATCGCGATTTGGTGACGCCTAAGCGCGATATTATCTGGTTACAGCGAGATCGGAGGGCGCCGTGCGCCCGACATGCCGGTGGCCGTCGCGATGGCTCACTCGTAGCGCATGTTCTTCGACGGCCGGCGCGCCGCAGGCATCGCCAGCACGACGAGACACAGCGCGATCATCGCCAATCCCATAAATTCGAATGCAAATGCGTCCACGGGCCGTTCTCCCCCATCAGAAACAGTTAGACTTGTTGGGGGAGCGTTGACGCGCTGTTAAGCCTTATGGTTACCGCCGCGAGCCTCCCGGCATGGTGGAGGGTGAGTTAACGCTCACATGGCGCATTGCGGGAACCAGCTTCGTAGGATGGGTCCCATCCTACAGGGCTGTGGTGCGGTGCTAGGCCACAAGCTTCGGCAGCGCAGCGGCGAGTGCATCGACCGCAAGGCGAACCTTGAGCGGCAGCCGCGGCGTCGGCAGCCACAGCGCATGGCAGTCATAGGGCAGTTCGCCTTCGGTGCCGAGAACCCGGACCAGCGCGCCGCGCTCGAGGCGTTCGCGCACCAGCCAGGAGGGCAGCCACGCCAGCCCCATGCCGCGCGCCGCGGCATCGGCGATCGCTTCGAGATCGTCGAGCCTGAGCCGCCCGGCCGGCCAGACCTCGCGCGGCGGCGTACCGTCGCGCGGGAACAGCCAGGGGCGCGCGCGGCCCAGACGGCGATAGACGATCGCCTGGTGCTGGCCGAGTTCGTCAAGGGTACGCGGCCTGCCGTGCGCCTTCAGATAGGCGCGCGAGCCGCACACCACCATGCGCTGGCGCGCGATGCGCCGCGTGATCACGCTCGCCTGCTCGGTGAGATCGCCGGTCCTGATCGCAAGATCGTAGCCGCCCTCCATCAGATCGGCGACCGGGTCGCCAAACGAAAGATCGAGCTCCAGCGCCGGATATCTCTGCGCCAGCTTGAGCAGCAGCGGCGCCACGCAGTGCCGGCCGAGCAGCGCCGGCATGGTCACCCGCAGCCGCCCGCGCGGTTCGGACAACGCGTCGGCCGCGATGGCGTCGGCGGCGTCCGCTTCGGCAAGCACAGCGCGGCAACGCTCGTAGTAGGCGTGTCCGAACTCGGTCAAGCTTTGGCGCCGCGTGGTGCGGTGAATCAGGCGAACGCCGAGCCGCTGTTCGAGGAAGCTGACATGCTTGCCGACCATCGGACCGGACATCTCGAGCGCCTCAGCTGCGGCGGCGAAGGAGCCGAGATCGACCGCCCTGAGAAAGACGGCCATGCTGGTCAGGCGGTCCATCATTCGAAACTCCGAGTTTTGACTGTTCAGTCTGCGGGATGATTTATCCGCCCAATTGGCCTTGGCATAGCTCTATTCAATTCAACTGTTTTGGAGTGTTGCCGATGACTCGCGTCGTTCGCTTTCATCAAATTGGTGGTCCCGAGGTGCTGCGCATCGAGGAGGTTGCGATCGCACCACCTGCGCGCGGCGAGGTCCGGATCCGGATCAAGGCGCTCGGACTGAATCGTGCCGAGGCCCTGATGCGCAGCGGGACCTACATCGAGACGCCGGCGTTGCCGTCCGGCCTCGGCCTCGAGGCCGCAGGCCTTGTCGAGGTGATCGGCGAGGGCGTCGTCGATTTCGCGCCAGGGGATGCCGTCAGCATCGTGCCGCCGATCTCGATGGCGCGTTGGCCGGCCTATGCCGAGCTCGCGGCGTTTCCGGCCGAGCTGGTCGTCAAGCATCCGCCGGCGCTGAGGTTCGAGACGGCGGCCGCGGTGTGGATGCAATATCTCACGGCGTATGGCGCCCTGATCGACATTGCGAAGCTTGACCGCGGGGAGTTCGCCGTCATCACGGCGGCATCGAGCAGCGTCGGGCTCGCCGCGATCCAGATTGCCAATCGCATCGGCGCGATCCCGATCGCGGTCACGCGCACCTCAGCCAAGGCGCAGGCGCTGCGCGACGCCGGTGCTGCGCATGTGATCGCCTCCGCGGAGGAAGACCTGCAATCAAGGCTGGAGCAGATTGCGGGCCCCGACGGTGTTCGTGTCGTGCTTGATCCCGTCGGAGGCCCCATCTTCGTGCCGCTGGCAGCGGCGATGGCGCATGGCGGCATCCTGATCGAGTATGGGGGCTCAGCTCCGAGCCGACGCCGTTTCCGCTGTTCACGGTGCTGAGCAAGAGCCTGATCCTGCGTGGCTACCGCGTGCACGAGATTGTTCAGGATCCCGCGCGGCTCGCCGCGGCGAAGGCGTTCATCCTCGACGGGCTCGCAGACGGCGCGCTGAAGCCGATCATCGCGCGGACGTTTCCGTTCGAAGAGATCGTCGAGGCGCACCGCTTCCTCGAGTCGAACGTGCAGTTCGGGAAGATCGTGGTGACGGTATGAGAGATCAGTAGGATGGGTAGAGCGAAGCGAAACCCATCGGTCTCGCGCGCAGAACGAATGATGGGTTTCGCTGCGCTCTACCCATCCTACTATCTTGGGCTCACGTCCCGCAGAATGTCTGCGTCACCATCTGCTCGGGCAGCGGCGGCTCGGCGTAGGCGGCGAACTGCGGCTGATCCTCGAACGGCTTTGCCAACACCGTCAACAACTCCTCGAACGGCGCGTAGTCGTCGTTGTTGACGGCTGCCTGGATCACCGCCTCGATGCGGTGGTTGCGCGGGATGAAGGCCGGGTTGACGGCGCCCATCGCCGCCTTGCGCTCGGCTGCGCTCTGCGGCTCCAGCGCGAGGCGGGTGCGCCAGCGGGCGGCCCATTCGTCGAACGCTGTGGGATCGGTGAACTGCGCGCGGACGTCGGTTGCGTCATCGGCTGCGGCGTTGCCGAGATGGCGGAAGGTCAGGGTGAAGTCGGCCGCGTTCTTGGCCATCGCGTCGAGCAGGTCCTGGATCAGCGCCTCGTCGCCATCCTGCGCGGTGAAGAAGCCGACCTTGGCGCGCAGCCCGGCCTGATAGGCCGCGGTGAATTTTTCCGGGAATTCGCCGAGGATCGTCTGCGCCTGCTCGAGGGCCTTCTCTTGCTCGCTGTCGAACAGCGGCAGCAGGCACTCGGCGAGCCGGGTCAGATTCCACAGCGCGATGCGCGGCTGGTTGGCGTAGGCGTAGCGGCCCATCTCGTCGATCGAGGAGAACACCTGCGCCGGGTTGTAAGCGTCGAGGAAGGCGCAGGGGCCGTAGTCGATGGTCTCGCCCGATATCGAGGTGTTGTCGGTGTTCATCACGCCGTGGATGAAGCCGACCAGGAGCCAGCGCGCGACCAGCGACGCCTGCCGGGCGACGACTCCGGCGAGCAGTGCGTGATAGGGCTGCGCCGCATCCCTCAGTTCGGGATAGTGCCTCGCAATGACATGGTCGGCGAGCGCGCGCACGCCGTCGGTGTCGCCGCGGGCGGCGAAGAACTGGAAGGTGCCGACGCGGATGTGGCTCGAGGCGACGCGGGTCAACACCGCGCCCGGCAGCGCGGTCTCGCGCATCACGGGCTCGCCGGTGACGACCGCGGCCAGCGAGCGGGTGGTCGGGATGCCCAGCGCGAACATCGCCTCGCTGACGATGTATTCGCGTAAGACCGGGCCGAGCGCAGCGCGGCCGTCACCGCGGCGGGAGAATGGGGTCGGGCCTGATCCCTTGAGCTGGATGTCGCGGCGGACGCCGTCCTGGTCGATGACCTCGCCGAGCAGGATGGCGCGGCCATCGCCGAGCTGGGGAACAAAGTGCCCGAACTGGTGGCCGGCATAGGCCATGGCAATCGGGTCGGCGCCGTCAGGCAGCCGCTTGCCGGCGAGGATTTCGGCGCCTTCCGCCGTCGACAGCAGGTCCGGGTCCAGCCCGAGCTGGATCGCGAGCGGCCGGTTCAGCTTGATCAGCCGAGGGGCGGCGACCGGGGTCGGCGCGACGCGGGCGAAAAAGTTCGCCGGCAGCGCCGAATAGGTGTTCTGGAACGGGAAATGGATGGTCATACCGGGAAGATAGGCCTGCGGGCCGAATAGGCAAACGATTGGCGGCCAATTGGCGTTGGACCGCCGCAAAATCTGCAGTTTCGGGCCAAAAGCGGGCGTTCCCTCGGTTGCCGCCCCGGGCGGGCTCGGGTAAACCCAGCGCCTTCGGATAGGAATTTTCCTACCGCGATTCTCCTCCGACATCAGTTTTTGGAACGACTATGCATCGCTACCGGTCACACACATGCGGCGCGCTCCGTGAGAGCGATATCGACCAGACGGTCCGGCTCTCAGGCTGGGTTCACCGGGTCCGCGACCATGGCGGCGTGTTGTTCGTCGATCTGCGCGACCATTACGGCATCACCCAGTGCGTGGCCGATCCGGACTCGCCGGCGTTCGCCGAGGTCGAGAAGTTCCGTTCGGAATGGGTGGTGCGGATCGACGGCAAGGTCCGCCGCCGCCCCGCCGGCACCGACAATCCGGAACTGCCGACCGGCATGGTCGAGATCTACATCAAGGAGATCGAGGTGCTTGGCCCGGCGGCCGAGCTGCCGCTGCCAGTGTTCGGTGAGCAGGAATATCCTGAGGACATCAGGCTGAAGTACCGCTTCCTCGACCTGCGTCGCGAGAAGCTGCACCAGAACATCATGACCCGTGGCGCCGTGGTCGATTCCATGCGCAAGCGGATGAAGGAGCAGGGCTTCTTCGAATTCCAGACCCCGATCCTGACGGCGTCGTCGCCGGAAGGCGCGCGCGACTTCCTGGTGCCCTCGCGCATCCACCCCGGCAAGTTCTACGCGCTGCCGCAGGCGCCGCAGCAGTACAAGCAGCTCCTGATGATGTCGGGCTTCGACCGCTACTTCCAGATCGCACCCTGCTTCCGCGACGAGGACCCGCGCGCCGACCGCCTGCCGGGCGAGTTCTACCAGCTCGACGTCGAGATGAGCTTTGTCACCCAGGACGACGTGTTCGCGGCGATGGAGCCCGTCATCACCGGCGTGTTCGAGGACTTTGCCAAGGGCAAGCCGGTGACCAAGAACTGGCCGCGGATTCCATTCGCGGAGGCGGTGCGCAAATACGGCTCCGACAAGCCCGATCTGCGCAACAAGATCGTGATGCAGGAAGTCTCCGAGCACTTCCGCGGCTCCGGCTTCAAGGTGTTCGCGCGGATGCTGGAAGACCCGAAGAACCAGGTCTGGGCGATCCCGGGCACCGGCGGCGGTTCGCGCGCGTTCTGCGACCGCATGAACTCCTGGGCGCAGGGCGAAGGCCAGCCCGGCCTCGGCTACATCATGTGGCGTGAGGGCGGCGAGGGCGCAGGTCCCTTGGCGAACAACATCGGCCCGGAGCGCACGGCTGCGATCCGCGACCAGCTCGGCCTGAAGGAAGGCGACGCGGCGTTCTTCGTCGCCGGCGATCCCGAGAAATTCTGGAAGTTCGCGGGCCTCGCGCGCACCAAGCTCGGCGAGGAGCTGAACCAGATCGACAAGGACCGCTTCGAGCTCGCCTGGATCGTCGACTTCCCGATGTACGAGTATGACGAGGAGAACAAGAAGGTCGACTTCTCGCACAACCCGTTCTCGATGCCGCAGGGCGGCCTCGACGCGCTGAAGACGCAGGACCCGCTGACGATCAAGGCGTTCCAGTACGACATCGCCTGCAACGGCTACGAGATCGCCTCCGGCGGCATCCGCAACCACAAGCCGGAAGCGATGGTGAAGGCGTTCGAGATCGCCGGCTATGGCGAGCAGGAAGTCATCGACCGTTTCGGCGGCATGTACCGCGCGTTCCAGTATGGCGCCCCGCCGCATGGCGGCATGGCGGCCGGCCTCGACCGCATCGTGATGCTGCTCTGCGGCACCAACAATCTGCGCGAGATCTCGCTGTTCCCGATGAACCAGCAGGCCATGGACTTGCTGATGGGCGCGCCGTCGGAAGCGACGCCGAAGCAGCTCAAGGAGCTGCACATCCGGACCAACCTGCCGGCCAAGGGCTAGGCGGGTCGTCACCTCGCCCCGCAAGCGGTTACTTGGGGGCGAGGCGCGGTACTTGCGCAATTTCTGAATATTAGAAATATATCCCTGATTTGCCCGACCTTTCAAGCTGCCTGGCCGAACGCCGGGAGCCGCCAGCTCCTTTGCATGGGTCGTTTTTCGATATTTGGCAGCGCGGCCGCAAGCGGGCAACTTCTGTCGCGTAGCCCGGATGGAGCGAAGCGAAATCCGGGGCGGTCTCTCCAACGGCGACACTGTTCCCGGATTGCGCTTCGCTCCATCCGGGCTACGGCAGGGAGCGGGCATCACAGCCCCGTCGAGGCCTCGATCTTGAATTGCGCAAGGGCCGATTGCGGATCGGTCCTGAGCAGTTGCATCAGCTGAAGCGCCGGCGCTTTGGCGCGCGGGGTCAGCTTGATGACCAGCGTCTGTCCCGGCGTCTCGATGAACTGGCTGATCGCGGTGACAAGGGCTGTCGCATTCGGATTGCCTCCGCCGATCGCATCGCCCTGCGCCTTGATGCTGTCGAGGATGGCCTTGCGCGCCTCGTCGCGGCCGACGTTCTGGGTGCGGGCGAACTGGGCGACCGCGAGGTCGATGACGCCGAGGTCGTGGACAACAAGCTCGATCGTGCCGGCCTCGATCTGCGCGGCTGCGCCAATCGCCTCCGCGGCGCTGACCGAAAATGCCTCGCGCGGCACGTTGCCGAGCGCGAGCTTCGCCGATGCATTGAGCAGGCCCGCCATGTCGAGCTTGACCGGCTCGAGCGCGAACGACCGTGACGGCTCGGTCCAGGCAGCGCCGAGATCGGCATCGACGGCCATCCGGTCGATGCCGGCTGCGACGAGTGCCTGCTGCTGCGGATCCGTTGCATCCAGCGGTGCAGCCATCTTCGCGACCAGCCGCAGCTTGCTCGGGATCGTTCCGACGAACTGACCCCAATCGAGGCTGAGGACGTCGATGTTGACCGGCTTGCCGGTGGCCTTGTAGGGCGCCGTGACACTCTTGATCTCGACGCCCTCGATCAGGGGAAACAGCGCCAGCGTCTGTTCGGCAGACGGCTTCTGGCCAGCGAACTGTGACGACAGTCGCAGGAAGCTCGCGACATCGAGCGCCTTCAGCGCGAAGCGTCCGACCTTGAAGGGGCCGTTCGGCGCATGGGCGTCAATTCCCTCGACCGCGAGCTCGCCGATCTTGCCGCGTTCGAAATTGAATCGCATTGAAGAGAGCTTTAGCTGGGTCTGCGGTGCCTGTGGCGCCTCCATCGAGAGCCCGTGCATCTCCGCATTTCCTATGCTGAAGCCGGCGTAGAGGCCGGCGATTTTATCCAGCAGTTCGCGCGCCTGGGCCGGAGATGGCGGCGGACTCCCCGGCGGCGGGATCATTGCTATCAACGACGGCAGCTGCATCCGTGACGGGTTGATCCTGACCTCATCGATCGTCACGCCGTCGATCCGCGTATTCAGGCCGGGCGTGGCGTTGATGATGTAGGGACCGGCCGAAACATGTCCCTGAACCCGGTAGTCGCGGTCGTCGTTGGCCTTGGCGGGATCGAAAATCGC
This sequence comes from Bradyrhizobium sp. NAS96.2, assembly GCF_001908235.1. GTDB lineage: Bacteria > Pseudomonadota > Alphaproteobacteria > Rhizobiales > Xanthobacteraceae > Bradyrhizobium. The sequence goes on along the minus strand of NZ_LGHK01000027.1, from coordinate 5,429 downwards.
CGCCATCGCGCCGACGTCGATATCTGTCGCGACAATGTTCGAGAGCTCGCCGGTTGTCTTGAGTGGCTTGCCCCCGGGCTGGGAGTTGAATGTGAAGACGGCGCCGTCGGTCTTGCTGGACGCGATCTTCCCGTCCTTGATGTTGTCGAGCACAATGTTCGAGTAAGTGTATTCGCCGTTCATGCTGTCGGCACCTGATGTGGCGGTCTTGACCGTTCCGGTCAGGCGGGGGGCCGTGATCGACGAGGCGGCGACGCCGGCCAGATAGGTGAGGCCGAACCCGTAGAGATCGAACAGCGATGCCGACTTCCGAAGTTGACGAACACCGGTCGGTCCGGTGAAATCCTTCACCGTGACCTGCGGCACCTTGTAGTTGAGCGTGAAGGCCTGCTTGTCGCCCATCGTGGCATCGATTTCGACGTCGCGGGCCTCAAGGCTCGCGGCGGAAAAGTGCGAGGTGTCCGATCGGTCGACGCCATAGGCCATCACGGTCGCCGCCTTCAGCCTGAACGGCGGCTGCGTGCCGGTTTCAACGGCGATATCCCCGATGGTCAGGGTGCGCTGCATCAGGTCGAATGAAATCCGGCCATGGCTCGCCGTGCCGCCTTCGGCGCGGACCTGGTCGAATACGGCCTCCACGGCGCTCGTGATCCGCCGCTGGGTATAGAGGTCGAAGCCGAAGAAGCCGCCGATCGCAATCACGACGACCGCGATCAGGCCGAGCAGAATTTTCTTCATTCGGTCAACTCCGGATCATCAAGGGAAAAAAATTGCCAAGCTGCGGCCGAACGGTGCAGCATCGGCGAACTGGGCCGTCCAGGCCTGTTGACGGGGGTATTATCGGATGTTGCATCCAAGCGGCCGGACATGCTTCACATCCAGCTCGATTTGCCGGACAACTGACTTTTGCCTGGATTAGCACAGAAACAAGAAATTTGGGCCGGAAACGCGGGGAGCACGCATGTCGTCATCGTCTGAAGAACTCCATAACGCCGCGCTCGCCTATCACCGGCTGCCGCGTCCGGGCAAACTCGAGATCCAGGCCATCAAGCCGCTCGCCAACCAGCGCGACCTGGCGCTGGCCTATTCGCCGGGCGTTGCCGCTGCCTGCACCGAGATCGCCAAGAACCCGGCCGAGGCGGCGACGCTGACCGCCCGCGCCAATCTCGTCGCGGTGGTCTCGAACGGCACCGCGGTGCTCGGCCTCGGCAATATCGGCCCGCTGGCCTCCAAGCCCGTCATGGAAGGCAAGGCGGTGCTATTCAAGAAGTTCGCCGGCATCGATGTGTTCGACATCGAGATCAAGGCCGACACGATCGAGCGCGTGGTCGAGACCGTCGCGGCGCTGGAGCCGACCTTCGGCGGCATCAATCTGGAAGACATCCGGGGACCGGAGTGCTTCGAGATCGAGGCGCAGCTCAAGGAGCGCATGAAGATCCCGGTATTCCACGACGATCAGCATGGCACCGCCATCATCGTCGCCGCCGCGATCGTCAACGGGCTGCTGCTGAACGGCAAGCAACTGAGCGATGTGAAGATCGTTTGCTCCGGCGCCGGCGCCGCTGCGATCGCGACCCTCAATCTGCTGGTCTCGATGGGAGCGCAGCGCAAGAACATCTGGGTCTGCGACATCGACGGTGTGGTCTATGACGGCCGCAACACCACGATGGATCGCTGGAAGGCGGTCTATACCCAAAAGACCGACGCACGCGTGCTGGCCGACGTCATTCCGGGCGCGGACATCTTCATCGGACTGTCGGCGCCGGGCGTGCTGAAGCCCGAGATGGTCAAGCAGATGGGGGACAAGCCGCTGGTGATGGCGCTTGCCAATCCGGTGCCCGAGATCATGCCGGACGAGGCGCGGCTGGCGCGTCCCGATGCGATGATCTGCACAGGACGGTCGGACTTCCCGAACCAGGTCAACAACGTGCTGTGCTTCCCCTTCATCTTCCGCGGCGCGCTCGACGTCGGCGCCACGGCGATCAACGAGGCGATGAAGCATGCCGCGGTGGATGCGATCGCGCAGCTCGCGCGCGATCCGCCGTCGGATGCGGTGGCCCATGGCCTCGAGACCGGCGAGACCCAGGGCTTCGGCCCGGGCTCGCTGATCCCGAGCCCGTTCGATCCGCGCCTGATCCTGCGCATCGCCCCGGCGGTGGCCAAGGCGGCGATGGAGTCGGGCGTTGCGACGCGGCCGATCAGGAACTTCGACGAATACTGCGCCGAGCTGCAACGCTACTCGTTCCGCTCCGGCATCACCATGAAGCCGGTGTTCGCCAAGGCGAAGACCCAGCCGGTGCGCGTGATCTACGCCGAAGGCGAGGATGAGCGGGTGCTGCGTGCAACCCAGGTGGTGCTGGAGGAGAAGCTGGCGCGGCCGATCCTGGTCGGCCGTCCGTCGGTGGTCGAGACCCGCATCAAGCGCTTCGGCCTTTCGATCAAGGCCGGCCGCGATTTCGACCTGGTCAATCCCGAGGACGATCCGCGCTACCGGTCCTACGTGCAGTCCTATATCGACGTCGCCGGCCGCCGCGGGGTGACGCCGGAGGCGGCGCGGACCGTGGTGCGCACCAACAACACCGTCATCGCGGCGCTGGCGGTGTCGCGCGGCGAGGCTGACGCAATGCTGTGCGGGGTCGAGGGCCGCTACATGAGCCATCTGCGCCATGTCCGCGAGATCATTGGCTTCCTGCCGGGGGTCAGCGACTACGCTGCGCTGGCACTGATGATCACCTCGACCGGCGCTCATTTCATCGCCGATACGCAGGTGCGGCCGAACCCGAGCGCGGAGGAGCTGGCGGAAGTGGCCTCGCTGGCGGCGATCCACGTCCAGCGCTTCGCCTTCAAGCCGAAGGTCGCGTTCGTGTCACATTCCGACTTCGGCAGCTATGATACGGACTCCTCGCGCAAGATGCGGCGGGCCACCCAGCTGTTGAAGGACAAGCATCCGGAGATCGAGGCCGACGGCGAAATGCAGGGCGACACCGCGCTGTCGGCCGCGGCGCGGCGCTTGGTGCTGCCGCAATCGCGGCTGGAAGGTGAGGCCAACATCCTGATCATGCCGACACTCGACGCCGCCAACATCGCCTATCAGATGATCAAATCGCTGGCCAACGCGTTGCCGGTGGGGCCGATCCTGATCGGTCCGGCGCGCCCGGCGCACATCCTCACCCCCGGCGTGACGGCGCGCGGCATCCTCAACATGACCGCGGTCGCCGCGGTCGAGGCCCAGGAGCGTGCCGGCCGCGCGCAGCCGACGCTGTTCGGCTGACGGGCGTTGTTTGAGCACGTTATGTTCGGAAAGCCGCAGCGCGGTTTTCCGCATCGTACGCGAGCCGAGATGGATTCGATTTGATCGAAGCAGGCGGAGCGACCATAATCGCTGCGCCTGCTTCGTCCGATTTCTGCCATCCAGTGAGGCCGACCCATGCCAGCGTTCATCACCTTCGGACGGATTCTGTTTGCCGTGCTGTTCCTCTATTCGGGAGCGAGCAAGCTGTTCGGCATCCAGGCCACCGCGGATGTGATCGCGGCGAAGCTGACGATCCCGGCTATCGCCGCGCCGTATACCCAGCAGATCGAAACCGTCGTCGGCATGCCGTTCATGCAGCTGCTGGCGATTGTGGTCGGCGGCTTCGAGATCCTTGCCGGGCTGATGATCGCAGTGAACGTGCTGGCGCGGTTCTTTGCGCTCCTCCTGATCATCTATGTGTGCGTCGTCACCTTCTACTTCCATGATTTCTGGAATCAGCCGGCGCCCGACAACCTGAGGACCCTGATGGATGCGCTGAAGGATCTGTCGCTGATCGGCGCGCTGTTCATCATCGCCGGCTACGGCCGCGGTCCGCGCCGCGACGACCCGGCCTATGGGGACGTGTAGGGCACAGCGGCGTAGGATGGGTAGAGCCAACGGGTCCGCGCAAGCGCGGCCCGATGATAAACTCCGCGAAACCCATCATCTCTTGTGCCGAGCAATCGATGGGTATCGCTGCGCTCCACCCATCCTACGAACTACAAATCTAGGATCTCAACCGATCCGCCGCCATGGCGTGACGCTGACGTCCTGCGTGGCATCGATCAGTTGCGCTTCGCCGGCGTGAAGACCGTGCCCAGCGAGCACCTGCTGCGGGGTGCGGGCAGGGACGCCAGGAAAGCACGGCTCGCCGTCGGGGAGGCGCACCTTCGCTGCGACCGAGAGCCAGAACGTATCGTAACGGTCCATGAACATGCCGAACACGCCGGGACCGCCGATGACGGCGACCATGCCCGAGGTCACGCCGGCCTCACGGCTCGCGGTCTCGAACGGGCAGCCGGCGGGATTCCACAGTAGCGCCTTCGGATTGGCCGGATCGGGCGCAATCGCCGCCACCTTGGCTGTCAGGATCAGGCGGCGCCGCTTCCGCGCGTTCGGCTGCTCTTCCTGGGAGTGGCGGCCGTGCACGACGAGATCGGCGCGGTCGAGGGCAGCGGTGAAGAACCGCTTGTCGCCCTCGATCTTGAGCTCGTCCGGCATCACGTTCCGCGCATTCGCCAACCGGCCGTCGGCGGAGACGATGACGAAACCCTCGATACGCAATCCAGACACCAGGACTTGGCCGGCGCGCTTACTGATCGACCGTGGTGACGACGCTGTTGACCGGCCGCGAGCTCACGGTCGGCAGCTTGACGTCCTTGGCGAGCTCCTGCTCGTATTGCGGCAGCACGGTCGCCGGGAATTTGGCGCGCATCGCCACAACCTTGTAGCCGCCGGCCTTGAGCTGCGTCAGCAGCGTCGGCAGGGCTTCCGCGGTGTGCTTCTGGAAGTCGTGCATCAGGATGATGCCCTTGCCGAGCTTGGCGAGCTTCTTCATCACGGTGTCGATCACCTGCTGCGCGTTCTTCGACTTGAAATCGAAGGAGTCGAGGTCGCAAGAGAAGATCGCGATGTTGCGGTTGCCGAGATAGGTGACCATCTCCGGCGGGTGCTGCAGCGCCGGGAAGCGGAAGAACGGCGAGGGTGAGGTCTCGAGCGCCCATTTGACCGCAGCCAAGCCGCGCTCGATCTCGTCCTTCTTCTGATCCTCGGTCAGCTTCTTGTTGTTCAGGTTCTCATGCGACCAGGTGTGCGAGCCGACGGTGTGGCCGGCTGCATAGACCTGACGCAGGATCTCGGGGTGATAGGTGGCATGCTTGCCGATCGGGAAGAAGATGCCGGTGGTGCATTCATCCGCGAGCGCCTTCAGCACCGCCGGCGTGTTGCCCGGCCACGGACCGTCGTCGAAGGTCAGCACCACCTCGTGGTCGCGCAGGAAGTCGAGCTGCTTGAAATGCTCGAAGCCGAAGCCCGGTCCGCCTGTCGTGTCGATCTCGACGGTGCGGGCAACGCCGAGCGCGTTCGGATTGGTGCAGGCGGCGCGCGCCGGCTGCGGCGGTTGCTTCGGCGGCACGGG
>NZ_LGHK01000269.1 GCF_001908235.1 Bradyrhizobium sp. NAS96.2 | reverse complement strand
CAGATTATATTTTTCAGATAGCGTGCGGAAGCCTAACCTGCGCCAATCACGAAGCGTTTTCGAGCGAAGTGGGTACCGGTTCGCGTGAAGAAAACGCGTCTAAATCAAGAGCGCAACGAGCACGGAGAAACCGATGACCGGGAGCGGACTGCCGCTGGAGGGCGTAAGGGTCGTCGAGATGACCCACATGGTGATGGGCCCGACCTGCGGGATGATCCTGGCGCAACTCGGCGCGGAGGTGATCAAGGTCGAACCTCCGGCCGGTGACAAGACCCGTTCGCTCGGCGGCATGGGTGTCTCGTTCTTCCCGCTGTTCAATCGCGGCAAGCGCAGCATCGTGCTCGATCTCACCAAGCCCGAGGATCGCGACACAATGCATCTCCTGCTCGCTGGCGCCGACGTGTTCCTGGAGAATTTCCGCGACGGCCAGCTCGACAAGCAGGGTCTCGGGCCCGAGGAGCTGCGCGCGAAATATCCGCATCTGATCATCGCCGGCCACAAGGGCTTTCTCTCCGGTCCCTATGATCATCGCCCGGCGCTCGACGAGGTCGTGCAGATGATGTCGGGGCTCGCCGCGATGACCGGCACGCGCGACAAGCCGCAGCGCGTCGGCTCGTCCGCCAACGACATCATGGGCGGCATGTTCGGGGTGATCTCGATCCTCGCCGCGCTCTATCAGAAGCGGGGCGGCAACAAGAACGGCGCCGACATCCGCATCGGCCTGTTCGAGAACTGCCTGTTCCTGGTCGCCCAGCACATGGTCGAGTACGAGATGACCGGGCGCAAGCCGCGTTCGATGCCGGAGCGCGAGCACGCCTGGCCGATCTACGACATCTTCGATGCCGCCGGCGGTGAGCGCATCTTCATCGGCGTCGTGACGGAAGGTCACTGGCAAAGCTTCTGCCGCGAGTTTGGTCTGACGGAATTCGCCGACGATCCGACATTGCGCAGCACCACGGACCGCATCATGGCGCGCGACCGGATCATTCCGCGCGTCGCCCAGGTGATCAAGGGCTGGAACGTGGCCGACCTCTCGGCAAGGCTCGACGCGCTCAACATCTGCTTCTCGCCGATCAACCGGCCGGAGGATTTGTTGCAGGACCCGCATGTGTTGCGGCCGGGCGGCCTCGTCAATAACGTCAATGCCGACGGCAAGCCGTTCCGCGTTCCTGCGCTGCCGATAGAATGGAACGGCAGCCATATCGGCGAGGGCCTGAAGGTGCCGGTGCTTGGCGCCGAAACCGACGCGGTCCGCGCCGAGCTCGAACAACACAAGATTTCATCAACCGGAAACGCTGCGTGAGGCTGACATGACCCGCGTCCACGATATCTATCCGAACGACAGAGTGAGCCTGCGCGAAGTCGGTCTGCGCGACGGCCTGCAGCTGGTGAAGACATTCCCATCGACCGCGGCGAAGCAGCGCTGGGTGCGCGATGAATATGCCGCCGGCGTCCGGCATTTCGAGGTCGGCTCGTTCCTGCCGGCCAAGACATTTCCGCAATTCGCCGATGTCCGCGACGTCGTCGCGACGATCGCCGCGCTGCCCGGCGCGCATGGCGTCGCGCTGGCGCTGAATGAGCGCGGCGTCAACGAGGCGCTGGCCTCCGGCGTCGCCGAGATCGCCTCGGTGGTGTCGGCGACCGAGGAGCACAGCCAGGCCAATGCCAACCGCTCGCGCGAATCCGCGATCGAGAACATCAAGCGGCTCTGCGAGCTGCGCGACGCCAGCGCGCACAAGCCGCTGGTCAATGCAGCGATCTCGATGGGGCTGGGCTGCTCGATCGTCGGCGCCGTCGATCCCAAGGAGGTGCTGCGGCTCACCGAGAAGCTCTACGAGGTCGGCGTCGACATGGTCGCGATTGCCGATACCGTCGGCTATGCCGGACCGAAGGCGGTCGGCGAGCTGACGCGCGGCGCGGTAAAGATCGCAGGCTCCAAGCCGGTCTGCGTCCATCTGCACGATACCCGCGGCATGGGCATCGCCAACGCCTCCGCCGCGCTCGATGAAGGCGCCCGCGTGCTGGATGGTTCGCTCGGCGGTCTCGGAGGCTGCCCGTTCGCGCCGGGCGCGACCGGCAATGTCGTGTTCGAGGACCTCGTCTTCCTCTGCGAGAGCAAGGGATTTCCGACCGGCATCGATCTCGATCGCCTGGTCGAGGTGCGAGCGATCCTGAAAGCCGAGATGCCGAACGAACAGCTCTATGGCGGCCTCGCCCGCGCCGGCCTGCCGCGCGGCACCAAGGCGAAGGCGGCGTAGCGTGACCGGCCGCCGCGCAGCGGCAACGTCTGATCAGTCGCGCATGCGGCGGCTCGAGCTGAAATCCTCGACATACGGCTGCACTGGGGCTGTTTCGCGGTAGGGCGGCACGATCAGCATCACGACCCGCCGTGTCCGGCCGGGCCTGCCCAGCAGCGTCGCCTGGGCGTCAAACTCGGAGCGAAAGACGTCCGTCGCGCGCAACGTCGTGCGCGCCATCCAGCTCAGGCAATCCGGCTGGTCGGCGAAGCACAACGCTGCCCAGCCGCGATCGAGCGTGGTCTTGCGCGGCAGGCCCCAGGTGTACTGATAGGCAAACGGCCGGGCATAGAACGGATGATCCGGACTGTAGAAGGCCGCAGCGAAGGCGAGCGCATCGTCGCCGCTGACGGCCGCGAGCGGCGTCCCGGCTGCGTCGTGCCATCGTGCGGTGAGCTCGGTCGCGACCGCATGATAGAAGCCGCGGCCTTCTTCATAGCCGTAGGCGTGGCGATAGAGTGCGTGGATCGGAGCGCCGACGGCAACCGCGAGAATCGCGATACCGGCCACCATGACGGTCAGGTTGACCGCATAGAACCGCTCGATCGGGTAGCTCGTTCCGCACACGATCAGCACGATGAACACGAAGAGGCCCTGCACCGCCCAGAGCGAGGGCAGGTCGGTGCCGATCGCGAGCGACACGATCACCGGAAACAGGATGGTGCCGATTGCGACCAGCCGCAGCAGGCGGAGCCCCGGGTTCATTGCGCGGAAATCCGCGGGCAGCCGCGCCAGCCGCCGGCCGGCAATGAACACCCAGGTCACCGCCGCGACCGAGAGGGCGGCGATCAGTCCCATGATGAAGTAGGAGACTTCCCACAGCGCGGCGACATGATCGGCACCGGCATGCGCGAGCGCATAGTCGAACGTCGTTGCCCCCGTCGTGGCGAGCCAATGCAGATGCAGGCCGAGCACGAGCATGCCGGTCAGCGCCGAGATCCAGGGCGAGGCCGACTGCAGATAGCGGCGGCGATCGGGATGCAGCACGGCCGCGAAAACGAAGCTTGCGACCAGGAAGATCGAATAATATTTGCCGAGCATCGCGAGTGCGCAGGCCGCGCCTGCCGCGATCGCCCAGCCGATTTGCCGCGGCGCCTCGAACGCCCGCAGGAAGCAATAGGTCGCCAGTGGCCAGGATGCCAGCAGCACCGCGTTCGCGTTGAACCGCTGGGCGTGGAATTGATAGGCCGGCAGCAGCATCGCCAGCAGCAGGACGATCGCGCGCTTCTCGCCGCGGACAAAGCGGCGCGAGATCAGGTCGACTGCCCACAGCGCCACGGCTGCGTTGACCATCGCCATCAGCTGCAGCGACCAATCGCTCAGCGGAAAGACCGCGGTCCATCCCCGGGTGATCCAGCCCATCAGCGGCGGATGCTTGGGGTATCCCCATGCGAGGTGGCGGCCGAGCGTCCAGGTCTCGAGCACGTCGGGATGCAGGCCGGCGCCGAGATAGGCGATGATGAGATACGCCGTCCAGATCGCGACAAAGAAAGCGAGCAGCAGCGGGATCGACCACCCGGTCTCGATTCCCTCGAGCCAGCTGTTGAATGGACGGCGCCAGCGTGCCGGGTCCTTCTCCGACGCGGCGGCCATCGCCGAAAAATCGATCAACCAAAACACCGTAAAACTACCGGATGAAAGCAAGCTTGAAGCGCGCGCACCCTAGTGATGCAGCGGCGAGAACTCAACGACGAAGCCGGAGAACGAGACCGATTCCAGATCATGGTTGACGAGGCCGTCCGCGGTGCGCGCGATATCCCGCGTCCGACATCGGTGGCCGTTATCCCGGCGTGGGCTCCGTGCTGATCACTTCCGCAGCCGGAAGCGCCGCCCCTTCGTCAATCGCTTCAGGAACAAGCGGCGGCGACTTACGCTCTGGAAACACACTGAATTCGCCGGCTACCTCCTGGAGCGGCTTCTGCTTGTCGGCCCAGTGCAGGGCCGTGTAGTCGAAACCGTGCACGATGGTGGGTTTGACGACTTCGAAATAGGGCGAGATGTCGAAGTCACGCGGCATGTAGAGCGACGAATCGCGGATATGCAGGATCTCGCGGCGCGCCTTGCGGCTGGCGGCGCGGGTGATCTTGGGCAGGATCGGATAGCGCACGGCGTCGAACGCCTGCGCGATCAGCGCCGAGCAGATTATCTTGGTCGGATCGCCGGAGCCGAATGCGATCATGCGGCGGCGCCAGCGCTGCGGGATCGGCAGCGGAAACAGATAGCGCGCGAGATCGACGATGTTCTTGGTGTCGTAACCGAAGCCGATGCGGTTGATGGCGTAGCGGCACACCGTGGTGCGGTCCTCGAACGAGAGTCCGACCGGACGGCAGAGGCGGGTGTGATAGGACAGGTATTTCGACAGCGGCGCCGAGGTCACGCCTTCGCCGATGTTGGCCTCGATCAGCACGTGCTGCTCGCCGTCGGGCTCGAACGCGCCGTCGATCGGTCCGACAAACAGCGCGGCATGCGACCAGGTCGATTGCGTGAGATACTTGATGATGCCGGAAATGCGGTTGTTGCCTTCGACCAGCAGTACATCGCCGGGCTGCATGATGCCCCGCAGATGGTCCGGGTCGCTCGGCGTGAACGGCTCGTAACCGGGGACTTCCTTCGACAGGTACCCCGCGATCCATTTACCGACGGTATCGAGCATTACGCCCATGGATTCCCCCCAGCGGTTCTACGACCGCTTGTGTTCACTTAATCATGGTCGCAAGCCGTTGCAATTTAGTTCATGCCATCAGCGGATCAATCATGATTGATTTACCATGAGTGTTGCTGCGGTCGGTGAGATGCGGCACAGTTCGCGAAGCGTTCCCGTTCTCTGCAAGTCCCCGGAAACCATGCCAGAAGCTATGTCATGACAGTGACCCGCCGCGATTTCCTGTCGGCGTCGGCTGCTCTCGCGCTGGCGCCAGTATTTGGCGGCCGGGCGCTTGCTGCGCCGCCGCCGCGCGAGGCCGATATCGTCGTGATCGGCGCGGGTGCCGCAGGCATTGCCGCGGCGCGACGGATCGCCGCCGCGAACCGCAAGGTGATCGTGCTGGAGGCGTCCGGCCAGGTCGGCGGCCGCTGCCAGACCGACGCATCGAGCTTCGATGTGCCGTTCGACCGCGGCGCGCGCTGGATGCACAATCCCGAAACCAATCCGATGATCCGCCTGGCGCGCTCCGCAGGACTCGACATCGTGACGGCGCCCGCGGGCCAGAAGATCCGCATCGGCCGGCGCTACGCCCGTCCCGGCGAGACCGAGGAATTCCTGGCCGCGCTGGTGCGCGCCAATCGCGCCATCGACGACGCCTCGCGCAAGGCCGATATCGCCTGCGCCGCGGCAATGCCGAAGGATCTCGGCGATTGGGCCGGCACTGCGGAATTCCTGCTCGGCGCCAATTTCAGCGGCAAGGATCTGAAGGATCTCTCCGCCGTCGACAAGGTGCGCGCGCAGGATCGCAACACCGCGATCGCCTGCCGGCAGGGGCTCGGCGCGCTGATTGCGAAGCTCGGCGAGGGGCTGCCGCTCGTGCTGTCGACGCCGGCGCAGCGCATCCTGTGGAGCAATCGCGACGTGATGGTCGAGACGGCCTCCGGCAAGATCACCGCGCGTGCCGCCATCGTCACGGTGTCGAGCAACGTGCTCGTGAGCGGCAACATCAAGTTCGCGCCCGAGCTTCCGAAGCGCGCGCTCGACGCCGCCGCCAAGCTGAGCCTCGGCAGCTATGATCGCATCGCGCTGCAGATCCCCGGCAATCCGCTCGGGCTGTCGCGCGACGACGTCATCATCGAGCAGAGCAGTTCGACCAAGACCGCGCTGCTCTACGGCAATATCGCCGGCTCCTCGCTGTGCACGATCGACGTCGCAGGCTCGTTCGGCCGCGACCTGTCCGCGCAGGGCGAGAAGGCGATGGCTGCGTTCGCGGTGGAATGGCTGACGAAGCTCTATGGCAGCGAGGTCGGCGCCGCCGTGAAGAAGACCAGCGCGACGCGCTGGAATGCACAGCCCTTCATTCAAGGCGCGATGTCGGCCGCAGCACCCGGCGCGCAGTTCTCGCGCCGGATCCTGTCCGAGCCGATCGGCGCGATGTATCTCGCCGGCGAGGCCACTCATGAGACGCTGTGGGGTACGATCGACGGCGCCTGGGAGAGCGGCGAGCGTGCTGCGGATGCCGCGTTGCGCAGGATCGGCGGCGTGAAGGAGACGACGCCGGAGCCCGCAGCCCCTGCCGCAAAACACAAGCGCCGCGCGCCGCGATCGGCCGGGCCGATGAATTGAGGAGACCGCTGAGCGCGGCCGGCTTGACCGTCGCGCGTGCGGTGATCTGGCGTTGGGTGCTGCCACGCAATAGGTGTCGTCCCTGCGAAAGCAGGGACCCATACGCCGCAGCAGATGTTGTGATCAGGACTCGTCGTTCCGACGCCGCTCGCCAATAACCATTCGTGGTTATGGGTCCCTGCTTTCGCAGGGACGACATCGAATGTGTTGCGCGGTCTGCGAGACATACATCCGCTTTCCCGCGACATGATTTGCGCGAGTTTTGCCGTGCCTCACACCGGCAGCTTCAGCTCCATCAGATCCTTGGCCACCACGATCCGGCCCTTGAAGTTCGTCCTCACGTCCCGCGTCCAGTCGTCGTCGGTGACGAGTGGATCGTCGCCGGGCACGAAATGGCTCAGCACTAGCGTCTTGACGCCGGCGGCGGCTGCGATGCGGCCGACGTCTTCGGTCGAGGTGTGGCTGTCGAGCAGATGCTTCCTCAGCGTCGCGCCGTTCTTCGTCTTCGCCACCAGGCGATCGACCGCGGGAATGTAGAGGCATTCGTGCACCAGCACGTCGGCGCCCTTCGCGAACTCGGCAAGCTTCGGATTGTAGGCGGTGTCGCTTGAGAACACGATCACACCGTCCGGCGTCTCGAACTTGTAGGCGAAGTTGTCGACGATGGGCGGGTGCGGCGTGCGGAACGCAGTGACGGTGACGTCTGATGTCTTCAGCACCATGCCGTCGTCGGTGATGTCTTTCGCGATCAAGAGCTTTCGCGGATCGGGCCGGCCTTCGTCCTCGATCCGGGTCTCGACGTCGAATTTGTTCAGCTCCCAATACTCCTTCGTCATCGCCTCGATGCCCTTGGGACCGAACGAATGGATCGGCGTCGAGAGGCCCGCCGCCCAGGCGTTGTAGAACAGGTTGCCGTATTCCAGATTGTGATCGGAATGGTGATGGCTGATGAAGATGTACTTCACGGACGGGATCGGCACGCCGGCGCTGACCAGCTGGCGGCTGACGCCCATGCCGCAATCAATGACAAAGGGCGTGTCGTTGACGACGACGAGATTGGCGGGGTTGGAGGCGCCGATGCCGACGCGCGGGCCGCCCTTGGTGCCGAGGAACACGATCCGTGTGCGTGGCTTTGCATTTTGCGCGCGCACGCTAGGCGCCGCGAGCATGGCGGCGCTGCCGAGCGCTAGTTTCAATGTGGTGCGGCGATCGATCATGGTGTTCCTCCCGCAGTCGTCTTCTGAGCTCTGGCGACCCTACCCGCCGCGCAAAATGCCATCAAGCGCGGGCAGGCCGACGATGACGGCCGCTGCAATCAGCGCGTAGCAGATCGCGCGAAACATCTGCTCGCTGGCCTTGCCGAACAGCGAGGCGCCGAACCAGACGCCGATGCCGTAGATGGGACCTACGATGAGCGAGAATTTGGCCGACTCGATCGTGATCAATCCGGTGAACCAGTAGCTGACCAGCGAGAAGAAATCCGAGGCGCCGAAGAACAGCACGATGTTGGCGCGTGAGATCACCGACGAGATCGGCCGTCCGAGCCAGTAGGCGACGATCGGCGGGCCGCCGGTCTGCGCGAGGCCGCTGCAGAAGCCGGAGAGGCCGCCGACGCCGATCGAGAGCGCGGCGTGATCCTTACCGTGGTAGCGCCAGCCCGACAGCAGCAATGCAAGCAGCGCTGCGACGAAGCAGGAGATGATCCAGCGCGTGGTCACGGGCTCGAGCACGGTGAGGAAATAGGTGCCGATGGGAACGCCGACCAGCGCGCCGGCCACCATCACGGCGGTGGCCTTGCGGTCGGCATGCGTCCAGGCGTTCGGCAGCAGCGGCGTCGCGGCGACGAAGTCGATGATGAGCAGCAGCGCCGCCACCAGCCGCGGCGCCGCGACACTGCTCGCGAGCGGCATGAAGATCAGCGCCGAGCCGAAGCCGGAGAAGCCGCGCGCTGTGCCTGACACGAAGGCAATCGCGCAGATCGCAAGCGCGATGCTGGTCGAGATGTCGGACGGGATGAGGGTGAAGGAGGTCATGGGAGGCGAGGGGATGAGGCTTGATCTGTGCGCGCGCTCGTATCGAGATTCAAATACGACCGCAAGTCAATCAAACCCGTCATCCTGAGGTGCGAGCGGAGCGAGCCTCGAAGGATGAATCGGCCACAGTCGGGCCGTCGACCCTTCGAGACGGCCGCTACACGGCCTCCTCAGAGTCTGACTCATAAATCATCGCCCCCTATCTGCAGCGGCAAGTCTGCGGGTCAGGAGTCTGATGTGTGCAATCAGCAGCCAGGCAGCTTCGGTTGCCACCGTC
>NZ_LGHK01000268.1 GCF_001908235.1 Bradyrhizobium sp. NAS96.2 | reverse complement strand
CGGGCTGAGGCCGGGTCACGGGCGCGGGCTGCGCGGCAGGCGCCGTTTGCTGCTGCGCCGAAGACGGCGCGGCCAGCATCAGCATCGCCAGCGAGGCGATCATGGCGGATGCAGCGGGGAACTTGAATGTCATCATCAGTTACACTTCAGCCCAGTGACGGATCAGGTTGTGATAAATCCCGGTCAATTTGACCGTTTCAGGGTCATCGCGCCCCAGCCGCTCCACCAGAGCCTGGATCGCGGTATCGAGATCAAAGATCAGGCTGCGCGCGTGGGCATCCCGTACCACGCTCTGCAGCCAGAAAAAAGACGCTACCCGCACGCCCCGCGTGACCGGCGTGACCAGATGCAAGCTGGAAGCAGGATAAACTACGAGATCGCCCGCCGGCAGCTTGATTTCATGCGATCCGTAGAGGTCCTCGATGACCAGCTCGCCGCCATCATAGTCTTCCGGCTCCGATAAAAACAGCGTGACCGACAGGTCGGTGCGGATCCGCAAGCCCGTCAGTCTGTCACCCCGCACCGCATTGTCGACATGCAGGCCGAAATGGTGCCCGTCGCTCGCGGCATAGCGGTTGAACAAGGGTGGAAAGATCTGAAGCGGGATCGCCGCCGAGATGAAGCGCGGGCTTGCCGACAGTGCCGACAGGACGCGGTTGCCGAGCTGCCGCGCGACCTCGCTGTCGGGCGGCAGCTGCTCGTTGCGCTTGACTATCGCGGAGGCAGCGCCCGCGGTCGAACGGCCGTCCTCCCATTCGGCTTGCTCCATGATGCGGCGGAAATCCGCCACATCAGCCTTGCTCAATACGTTGGGAACACAGACCAGCATCTTGTGCCGCGAGGCCTCCGTCAGTAACGCGCAGACACAACCAGATACGCGGCGCGTCCCGGCGCTTCGAGCACGAACGGTGCCGCGCTCTGATACAGCGCGTCGTAGTAGCGCTTGTCGAAGATGTTGTTGACGAACAGCTTCATGGTCCAGTGCTTGTCGATCTTGGCCTCGGCAAAGGCGTCGAAGCGCCAGTAGCTCGGGATCGACGTGCCCTGGTTGGCCGCAAGGAAGGTGCCGCCGTACACCTTGGAACGATACACTGCCTGCCCGCCGATTTCCCACATGTCGGTCAGCTGGTATTTCGAGAGCATGCTGAACGACTGGTGCGCCACATTGGCGAGCGGCAAGCCGACGTTCGAGGTGTACAGAGTCGTGTTCGCAGGCGGAATATTCGATTTGGTCACTTCCGACTGCATGAGCACGAGGCCGCCGAACACGCTCCACTTGTCGGTGATCTTGCCGCCCACTCCGAGATCGATGCCGCGGATCCTATAGGCCGCGCCAGCGCTGATGCAGGAGACAGTTCCGGTCGTACCAGCCGGGTAAGGGCATGCGGCGGTTGCGGTCGCCGGGGTGACGTTCATGGATTCGCGCGCGTTTTCCTTCTCGGTCTGGAACAGCGCCGCCGTCACCAGCAAATGGCGATCGAACAGCTCCCACTTGGTTCCGACTTCAATCGCCTTGTTCTTCTCCGGCCCGAAGATCTGGCTTGGATTGCCGTTGAGGACCGGCGCGAGGCCACCATACTGAATGCTCGAACCGTCAAATTCCGCGCCGACCGGGTTGGATGACGTGGCATAGGCGGCATAGACGCTCCCGTTCGGCAACGGCTTGAGCGTCAGGCCAAGGTTGAAGTTCGGCATGCCGTAGTCTTGCTGCTGCTGACCGAAGACGTTGGCGACACCATTGACCGTACCATAGCCACTGGTCTTGATGTTGTAGTCGTCATAGCGGAGGCCGCCGTTGAGGATCACGAGATCGTTGTAGTTGGCGCTATCCAGAACATAGACACTCTTGGTGTCGACGGTGAGTTTGGTCGGCAGCCCGGACAGCCCCGACGGAATCGGGAACGGAATGTTGGTGTATTGCGGATTGAACACGCTGACGCCAGAAAGCGATCCACCGCCGGTGAATCCGCCAGGCAGCGCTTCCGAATTCAGACCAAGATACTTGTCGATCGAGGACCTTTCATTGTCATATTCGAACCCGGCAAGCGCCGTGTGCTTGAAGCCGACGCCGTCGTTGAACTTGTAGGTCGCCTCGGTCTGGTTGGCGAACACGTCGGTGACCTGGTAGCGGCTCTGCGGATTGAGACTGAGCGTCGAGGCCGAGAGCGGATTGGTCAGCACCGGCGATTCCGGCAGCGTGCCGATGTAGTTCTGGGTCGAGCGCGATTCCCGGATCTTGTTGCTGATCACGAGGTCCGGCGTGACCTGCACCTCGGCGTTGATCGTGCCGATGTCCTGCCCGGTCCTGAAGAAGTCACGATTGACGAAGCCGTAGAAATTATTGCGGTTGACGCCGAAGTCCGGGAACGGGCCGCCGGCCGTGCTCGACGTGCTCGGCCGGTAGTACGGCACGCCGAAATCCGGGATACCGGTGAGCTCGGTGTGGATGTAGTTGCCGGTGATCTTCACGGCATCGACCGGCTTCCACGTTCCGGCGACGAACGCGCCGTCGCGGTTGTCGGTGACGTAGCTGCGGCCGGCGACGCCGGCATCCTGAAATAAGCCGCCGGTGCGGATCGCCAGCGTCGGGCTGATCACCTGGTTGACATCAAGCGTCACCCGCTTGGTGCGATCGGTGCCGAACGAGGTGTCCATGTTGTAGAAGCTGTTCTCCGTCGTCGCCTGCTTGGTGACGATGTTGATCGCGCCGCCTGTCGTGCCGCGGCCGGCAAAGGACGAGCCCGGGCCGCGCAGGATCTCGACCTGCTCGGTGAAGAAGTTCTCGCGGACGCTGACGCCGGCGTCGCGCACGCCGTCGATGAAGATGTCGTTGCGGGCGTCGAAGCCGCGGATGAAGAAGCGATCGCCGAACGCGTTGCCGCCCTCGCCCGTGCCGAGCGTCACGCCGGCCGTCGACAGGATCGCCGACTTCAGCGAAGTCGCATTCTTGTCCGCGAGCACGTCCTTGGTCAGCACCGTGACCGATTTCGGCGTGTTCAGGATCGGCTCGGGATACTTTCCGGATGCCTGCAGACGGTCGCCCTTGTACGGCGCGGCCGGATCCGCGTAGCGATCGCGGTCGGCGGGAAGACCGCCGGCATTGGGAAACGGCACCGGCGCCTGCTGGGCCTGCTGATTGCTCCGGCGCGCGGCGCGGCGCAGCGCGTTGCGGGCGCGGACCTGGTCCGACGTGGGCTTGGAGGAGACGGGCCGCGGGCGCGCGACCGGGGCATCGACATTCACCGGCGGCAGGTTGGTCTGCTGCGCTTCGGCCCCCGAAAGCGACGCCACCGCGATCAGGCTCGCGACTGCGGAGACCTTCGCGGCGGAATAACCCGTATCGTCAGCCGAACCGATCGCCGCTTCGAAGCGCAGCGATCTCGGCGCCTTCACATTGCTCATTGTCTTGCACGCCCCCAGAAAGCGAGTTCGTCGCGAAATCACGTGCGACGAACTGTCTCCTCCGGTTATCGAGCGTGACCTTTTTTATCAATGCGATCAGCGCCACAGTTTGCTTGAATCGCCCCAGTTCAAAGGGATTCTAATCTGTGGTTTGAAACCGTTCTAAACTCTAGTTTTTAAGCGTTCTAATAACGGTTCTAAACTGCTGCCGGCAATCACTCGGCGCTTGGCGGCTTCATCAGCGAAAACAGCTCATCGATGGTCCGCTGCGCGACCTGCCGCACACGGTCGCTGTTCTCGAGGCCGGCGATATTGACGCCGTTGACGACCGCTTTGATCTCGTCGCGGAAGTCGGTGAGAAAGCGCAGCGGATCACGCTGCTCATTGGCGACGCGCGCGATCAATCCGGTGACCAGGATCTGGCATGCCATCATGCGCCCGTTCAATTCGTCCATCGCTGCCCTCATCCTCTCGCATCGTCGCTGCGCGATATGAACGACATCCCGCTGGGTTTCAACCGCGTCTCGCGAGCCGCAAGCTGATGGAGGGATCGAGCGCAGGACTGCGCGCGACCCGACGCGCTATTTCGCGGCGATGTGCTCGGCGTCCTCGCCGAGCGCCTTGATGCGATCCTTGACCTCGCGAAGCGTGGCGAGGCCACTCTCGACATGTTTGTCCGATACGTCGCGCAGCACGTCGCCGGCGATCGCATCGCGCAGACTGTCGAGATCGTCGACGAGGCGGCGCCCGGTCCTGGTCAAGAACAGACGATTGGCGCGACGATCCCTGGGGTCGGGACGGCGTTCGAGCAGGCCATGCTCGACAAGGCGGTCAAGCAGCCGCACCAGCGAGATCGGCTGCAATTCGAGCACGTCGGCAAGGTCGACCTGGGACAGTCCTTCCTGCTCGCGCAGCCGGAAGAGCACGATCCATTGGGCGCGCGTGGTGCCTCGCGCCTTGGCGCGATGATCGATATAATTGCGCAGCAGCCTGGAACTCTCGACGAGCTGCGCAATGAACTGGCGTTTGAGATCGAGCGACATAGGGGTCCTCGGTGCGTTTCCCAGCCGGAATGTTTCTGCTCGTTTCTGGCCTAAACCTTTCCAAATGTTTAGGATTCTCAAGCCTTGGTGTGTTTACACATTAAGTGCACGCATATTATATCCGCAAGCTCTGTGAACCGTTTCGATCACCCTTTATTGTTACGTCGAACCCAAGAGTCCGCATGTCAAAGTCACGCACCATCGGTTGGGTTTTAGTGATCGCAGCGGTTGGCGCGGCCGGTTATTTCGGCTGGCAAAAATACTCCGACAACAAGCTGGCGGCCGAGGCCGCGCAGAAGCGTGCCGCCCAGCAGCGCCCGGCCGTTCCGGTCAAGATCTCGCCGGTCGAGAAGGCCGACTTCCCGGTCTACCTGACCGGTCTCGGCACGGCGCAGGCGTTCAACACCGTCCAGGTCCGCACCCGGGTCGACGGCCAGATCACCAAGGTCGCCTTCAAGGAAGGCCAGTTCGTCAAGGCGGGCGACACGCTGGTCGAGATCGATCCGCGGCCGTATCAGGCGACGCTCGACCAGGCCAAGGCCAAGAAGGCCCAGGACGAGGCCAACCTCGCCAACGCCAATCTCGATCTGCAGCGCTACACCAAGCTCGGCGAGTTCGCGACGCGCCAGCAGCTCGACACGCAGCGCTCGACCGTGGCCCAGCTCACGGCGCAGATCACAGCCGACGACGCCGCCATCTTCAACGCGCAGACCCAGGTCGACTACGCCACCGTGAAGTCGCCGATCGACGGCATCGTCGGCCTGCGACTGGTCGATATCGGCAACATCGTCAACGCCTCGGCGCAGACCGGCATCGTGACGATCACCCAGATCGAGCCGATCACCGTGATCTTCACCGCGCCGGAAGACCAGCTGCCCGATATCAAGGCGGCGTTGGCGGTGGCGCCGCCCAAGACCATTGCCCTGACCACCGACGGCAAGCGCGTGCTGTCGACCGGAACCCTGGCGCTGATCAACAATCAGGTCGATACCACCAGCGGGACTGTCCGGCTGAAGGCGGTGTTTGATAACAAGGACCATGCGCTGTGGCCGGGCCAGTCGGTCTCGACCCGGCTCCTGGTCCGGACACTGAAGGATGCCACCGTCGTGCCGGATGACGCGGTGCAGCATGGCACCGAGGGCCTGTACGCGTATTCAGTCAATCAGGAGAACAAGGCCGAGCTTCGCAAGCTCAAGGTCAGCCAGTCGATCGACGGCAAGTCGGTGATCGACGAGGGCCTGTCGCCGGGACAGCAGGTGATCACCGCGGGCCAGTACAAGGTCTCGCCGGGAACCGTGGTGACGACGGCGGTGGCGAGCTCGGACCAGTCCCAGTCGAAGGTTACGCAGGAATGAGCGACGGAATATCCGCACCATTCATTCGCTTCCCCATCGGCACCTCGCTGCTGATGGCCGGCATCCTGTTTGTCGGCCTCGTCGCCTACCCCCTGCTTCCGGTAGCGCCGCTGCCGCAAGTCGACTTCCCGACCATCCAGATCACCGCGACGCTGCCGGGCGGCAGCCCGGAGACTATGGCGAGTTCGGTCGCCCAGCCGCTGGAACGTCAGTTCGCGCAGATCCCCGGCATCGCCCAGATGACATCGACGAGTTATCTCGGCACGGCATCGGTCACGATCCAGTTCGACCTCAACCGCTCAATCGACGGCGCCGCCAACGACGTGCAGGCCGCCATCAACGCCGCCAGCGGCCAGTTGCCGAAGAACCTTCCCTCGCCGCCAACCTATCGCAAGGTCAATCCGGCGGACGCGCCGATCATGCTGCTGTCGGCCACCTCGGACACGCTGCCGCTGACGACGGTCAGCGATTCCGTCGACGCCCAGCTCGCCCAGCAGATCAGCCAGATCTCCGGCGTCGCGCAGGTCATCATCGGCGGCCAGCAGAAGCCGTCGGTCCGCGTCCAGATCGACCCGGCCAAGCTGGTCGCGAAAGGCCTGTCGCTGGAGGACGTCCGCGCAGCAATCAACATCGCAACCGTCGACAGCCCGAAGGGCAATATCGACGGCGCCACCCGCGCCTACACCATCTATGCCAACGACCAGTTGCTCACGGCGGAGCCCTGGAACGACGTCATCATCGCGTACCGCAATGGCGGACCCTTGCGGATCCGCGACATCGGCCAGGCCGTGACCGGGCCGGAGGACGCCAAGCAAGCTGCCTGGGCCAACGGCAAGCGCGGCGTGTTCCTCGTCGTCTTCAAGCAGCCCGGCGCCAACGTCATCGACACCGTCGACAAGATCAAGGCTGCGCTGCCGCGGCTGGTCGCGGCTATTCCGCCGGCAGTCAAGATCGAGGTCATCTCTGACCGCACCACCACGATCCGGGCCGCGGTGGAGGACGTCCAGTTCACCCTGCTCCTGACCATCTTCCTGGTCGTGATGGTGATCTTCGCCTTCCTGCGCAGCTTCTGGGCAACCGTCATCCCTGCGGTGACGGTGCCACTGGCGTTGCTGGGCGCCTGCGCGCTGATGTGGATCTTCGGCTACACACTCGACAATCTGTCGCTGATGGCGCTGACGATCGCGGTCGGCTTCGTGGTCGACGACGCCATCGTGATGCTGGAGAACATCAGCCGCTACATCGAGGAAGGCGAGCGGCCGATGGCCGCCGCCTTCAAGGGTTCCAAGGAAATCGGCTTCACCATCGTCTCGATCAGCATCTCGCTGGTCGCGGTGCTGATCCCGCTGCTGCTGATGGGTGGCATCATCGGCCGCCTGTTCCGCGAATTCGCGGTCGTGCTGGCGATGACCATCTTCGTCTCGATGTTCGTGTCGCTGACGCTGACCCCGATGATGGCCTCGCGCTTCCTGCGCGCCCACAATGAGGAGCGGCACGGCCGTCTCTACAAGCTCAGCGAGCGCGGCTTCGACGCGATGCTGCGTGGTTATGAAACCGTGCTCGACATTGCCCTGCGCTGGAAGTTCACCACCCTGATGATCTTCTTCGCGACGCTGGCGCTGTCGATCTACATGTTCGTCATCATCCCGAAGGGCTTCTTCCCGCAGCAGGACGTCGGCCTGATCACCGCGACCTCGGAAGCCAACCAGGACATCTCGTTCGCTGAGATGAAGGGGAAGCAGGAGCAGCTCAGCAAGATCGTCATGCAGGATCCCGGCGTGGCGACGGTGGCGATGGCGATCGGCGGCAGCGGCCGGGCCGGCAACAACGGCAACATGTTCATCACGCTCAAGCCGCTGAACGAGCGCGATGCCAACGCGCAGCAGATCATCGCCCGGCTGCGGCCGAAGCTGGAGAAGGTGCTCGGTGCCCGGCTGTTCATGCAGGCCGCGCAGGACGTCCGCCTCGGCGGCCGCCCGACCCGTACCCAGTTCGAGTTCACGCTGCAGGATGCCAACCTTGCCGAGCTGAACGAATGGGCGCCGAAGATCCTCGGCAAGATGCAGACGCTGCCGCAGCTGCGCGACGTCGCCACCGACCAGCAGACCAACGGCACCACCGTCGAGCTGAAGATCAACCGCGACACTGCCTCGCGCTATGGCATCCAGCCGCAGCTGATCGACGACACGCTCTATGACGCGTTCGGCCAGCGCCAGGTGACGCAATACTTCACCCAGCTCAACAGCTACCACGTCATCCTCGAGGTGCTGCCGGAGCTGCAGGGCTCGATCGACACGCTGAACAACATCTACATCAAGTCGCCGCTGACCGGCGAACAGGTGCCCCTGTCGACCTTTGCGAAATGGACCACCGTGCCGGTGCGGCCGCTGTCGATCAGCCACCAGGGCCAGTTCCCGGCGATCACCATCTCGTTCAACCTGGCGCAGGGTGTCGCGCTCGGCCAGGCGACCGAGGCGGTGCAGAAGGCCATGATCGACCTCGGCGCACCGCCGACCCTGAGCTCGAGCTTCCAGGGCACCGCGCAGGCGTTCCAGCAGTCGCTGTCGAGCGTGCCGCTGCTGATCCTGGCGGCGCTCGTGGTCGTCTATCTGATCCTGGGGATTCTCTACGAGAGCTACATCCACCCGATCACCATTCTGTCGACGCTGCCCTCGGCCGGCGTCGGCGCGCTGGCGATCCTGATGGCCGCGGGCTTCGACTTCTCGCTGATCGCGCTGATCGGCATCATTCTCCTGATCGGCATCGTGAAGAAGAACGGCATAATGATGGTCGACTTCGCGATCGCCGCCGAGCGCGATCAGCACATGGAGCCGGTGGCGGCGATCCGTCAGGCCGCCCTGCTCCGCTTCCGCCCGATCATGATGACGACGATGGCCGCCATGCTCGGCGGCGTGCCGCTGATGCTCGGGACCGGCACCGGCTCCGAAATCCGCCAGCCGCTCGGCTACGCCATGGTCGGCGGCCTGATCGTCAGCCAGGCGCTGACGCTGTTCACGACGCCAGTGGTTTATCTCTATCTCGACCGGCTCTCCAATGCGTTTGCGAACTGGGGCCGCTCGCCGCGCGCCGACCACGACGCCGACGATGGCGACGACCGATCGGTCAAGCAGGCCGCCGAGTGACTTGACTTTGGCCGCCATACCGGCACATCCGAAAGATGTTCATTTCGGAGCCGGTATCGTGAGGATTGTCGCAAAGTCGCTTTTCGTCCTGTTCACCGTGTTCGGCTCAGCCGGCCTTGGCCACGCCCAGACGCCCAAGGGCAAGACCACGCCCGCACCGGTTCCGGCAGCTGCTCCCGCCGCGCCGCAAGGTGATGCATCCGGCAACAATACCGGCTGGGTCGCGCGCTGCACCAGCGCGAGCCGCGACGCGCCGCTCGAATGCGCCATGGAGCAAACCGCTGTTCTCACCAAGACCGGCCAGCTCATCGTGCTGGTCAACATCCGCGTTCCCGGCGACACCCGCACGCCGGTTGCGCTGATCCAGCTTCCACTCGGCCTGAACCTGCCGGTCGGCGCCAAGCTGCAGGTCGACGAAGGCAAGGCGGTCGATGTGCCGATCCAGACCTGCGAGGCGCGCGGCTGCTACATCAACGCGCCGATCGCGCCCGATGTCTTGACCCAGCTGAAATCGGGCAAGCAGCTCAAGGTGTCGTTCCAGAATCTCGGCAAGGAAACCATCAGCATCCCGATGCCGCTCGGCGACTTCGCGACGGTGTACGACAAGATCAAGTAGCGCGGCAAAGATCGCCGCCTGCGCTATCGCTCGCGTTTGTAGAGAAACGCGTTGTCGGGCTCCGGCATGCCGATGGTCTTGTAGAAGCCGATCGAGTCAGGCGCCGACAGCAGCAGGCACATCGATTCAGGTCCGGCGAAGCGCCGCGTTTCCGCGATCAGGCGCTTGCCGATGCCATGCCCCTGATACGCCCGATCGACCGCAAGGTCGGACAAATAGCAGCAATAGGCGAAATCGGTCAGCGCGCGCGAGACGCCAACGAGTTGGTGCGCCTTGCGCGCCGTCACGATCAGGTTGGCATTGGCGATCATGCGCGCCATCCGCTCGGTATCCGCCAGCGGCCGCCGTTCGCCGAGCCCCGACTGGCGTAGCACCTCGATGAACTCGTCGATGCCGATCGACGGCTCGCGGGCATAAACAATCTCGTCCATCACCTTAAACCTCTGTCGCAACAGGCCGCACCACGCGCGCGAGACCATGGTGGAATACGCCGAACTAATCCACCCTGGATGCTGTGATGGCAGATGCTGTGTCGCGGCCGGCCCGCCGTCGCCTGCAGACAGCAACGGGCAATCATCAGGATTTCAGAGAATGATCGGAGCCATTGAGGCAGATTGGCTGGGGAACCTGGATTCGAACCAAGACAAACAGAGTCAGAGTCTGTTGTGCTACCGTTACACCATTCCCCAAGAATTGTCCGTGGTATCAACAGCTTAGCTGGATGACCGGACATCTCGGTGCAGCGGTTCGCCTGCCAAATCAGCGCCCGCGCGAGAGCGACCTTCTACCCGCTTGGTCCCACGCTTGGCAAGCATTGATGGCATTGAATGGGCGCGAAAGTTGCCGGCCGATCAGCCGTCGGTCAAAGGTGTTACATTTCGGCGAGTACTCCAAGGAGCAGCTCAGGATTGGCTGCAAGCAGGGCTCCAAGGCCAAATCCGACGGTGCCGAGCGCGATGGCACCAATCCAGCCGTGCCACCCCCATCCAAGGACCGCGCCCATCAGGGCTGCCGCGCCAACCACGATAACGGTCAAAATCACCCGAACTACAGCAACCAGCGCCTTGATCATTGCGATTCACGGCCTAACACGCGCCCGACGCCTTCGACGCAACGTGAACGCCGCGTTTCCTGCTTCTCCGAGGGCTCAATTTTGAGTCGGCGCCGCGAGCGGCACGTTCAACTTCGGCGGCATGACGCGCCCTGACAAAGCGCCGCACCGCCGCGTTGCCACTGCGGTGCGAGAGACTGAACAGATGGCAGTTGGCGGAGTCCCTGCCGGCCGGGCGTCAGTACAGCCCGCCCGTCCCTGACCGCATCACGGCGCGATCGGCGTCCGGCGGGATTGCCTGCTGGGTCCCGTCGATCACGTCGGTGCCGGCGACCAGCGTCGGATCATAGTACGGCGGCGCCTGGCCCGGCTTGAACGCTTCGAGCACCACACCCTTTTGGCCCGGCGCGGCGCGCAGGCCGGTCTTCGCGTCGACCAGCACCAGCCGGATGCCGACCGGCTGCTTGAACGGGGTGGCCGGCTTGTCGGCCAGCGCAAGCTTGAGGAAGTCGCGCGCGATCGGCGCCGCGGTGTGGCCGGCCTGCGCGTTGCGGCCGAGCGAGCGCGGCTTGTCGTAACCGACATAGAGACCGACCACGAGGTCCGGTGAGAAGCCGACGAACCAGAGGTCCTTGGCCTCGTTCGAGGTGCCGGTCTTGCCGGCGAGCGGCTTGCCGACGTCCTTCAGCGCAGTACCGGTACCGGCCTGAATCACGCCCTCCATCAACGAGGTGATCTGGTAGGCTGACATCGCGTCGAGCACCCGCTCGCGGCGGTCGACGAGCTGCGGCTCCGGCTGGTTCTTCCAGCCCTCCGGCGCGTCGCAGCCGCGGCATTCGCGCTGATCGTGCCGGAAGATGGTGTGGCCGTAGCGGTCCTGGATGCGGTCGATCAGGGTCGGTTTCACGCGGACGCCGCCATTGGCGATCATCGAATAGGCCGTGGCCATCCGCATCACCGTGGTCTCGCCGGCGCCAAGCGAATAGGCGAGATAATTCGGCAGCTCGTCATAGACGCCATAGCGCTTGGCGTACTCGCTGATCAGCGGCATGCCGATCTCCTGCGCGAGCCGCACCGTCACCGTGTTGCGCGATAGCCGCAGCGCGTTACGCAGGGTCATCGGTCCCATATACTTGCCGACATCGAAGTTTTCCGGGCGCCAGATGTTGCCCTGCCCCTGATCGATCTCGATCGGCGCGTCCATCAGCACGCTCGACCCGGTGTAGCCGTTGTCGAGCGCCGTCGAATAGACGATCGGCTTGAAGGTCGAACCGGGCTGCCGGTAGGCCTGCGTCGCGCGGTTGAACTGGCTCTGGTCGAACGAGAAGCCGCCGACCATAGCGAGCACACGGCCGGTGTGCG
>NZ_LGHK01000267.1 GCF_001908235.1 Bradyrhizobium sp. NAS96.2 | reverse complement strand
CGGCCGCGATCTCGGGTTGATCGATCGCGAGCGCCGTTTCCTGCGCTTTGCTCCGCCGCGTGCGCGGCTCCGCGTCGCACAGCAAACGGCGCAGACAGCACCACGATGACCGGAAATTGTCAGCCATCAGCCCGGTCCAATATGTCAGGCATCAACCCGGTCGGACATCCGCTAGTCATGTTGTGGAGAGAGCCCCCACCCGCATCGCATCGAAGATGCGATGCGACCTCCCCCGCAAGCGGGAGAGGTGCAGCAAGGCTGCCGCGAGACCGATCCAACCTGACTACCATTCTGCTGTAGCGCGCTTTGTACGTCTACTTCACCAGCCGGAACTTGCCGCCCTCGACCTTGATCAGGAACGCGGAGCGCTCGTCATAGCCGTTGTGGTCGGTCCGGCTCATGGTCGAGAGGCCGTTGTTCAGATAGACGTCCTTGCCGCGCTCCAGTTCGTCGCGCAACGCGGTGCGGAATTCAGCCGTGCCGGGCTTTGCGGTCTTCAGGGCGCTGGCCGCCGCCCGCTTGAACAGCGTGACCGCGTCCCACAGATGCGCGCCGAAGATGTTCGGGTTCGAGCCGTTGGCCTTCTCGTAGGCCGACACGAACGCGTCGCGCGCCTGGCGGAACGGATCGCTCGCCGGCAGATCGTCGGCGATGGTGAAGGCCTCGCCGGTGAAGATCGCGCCCTCGACATTGGCTCCGCCGAGCTTGATGAATTCCTCCGACGCGACGCCGTGAGTCTGGAAGATCTTGCCGGCATAACCTCTGCTGCGCAACGCCTCCTGCGGCAGCACGGCCGGTGTGCCGGCGGAGGCGATGAACACCGCCTCCGGGTTGGTTGCGATCACCTTCAGCGCCTGGCCCATCGCGCTGGTGTCCGAACGCGCATAGACCTCATGCGTCGTGACGGTGATCCCGAGCGGAGGGGCGAGCCGCGACACCTCCTTGTAGTAGCCTTCGCCATAACCGTCGGAGACGCCGATATAGCCGAGCGTCTTGATGCCGGATTTCGCGATGTATTTCAGGATCGCCGCCGCCATCAGGTCGTCATTCGGCACCACCTTGAACGCCCAGCGGCGGCGCTCGTCCATCGGCTGCACGATCGCGGTCGCCGCCGCGAGCGAGATGATCGGCGTCTTGGCCTCGAAGGCGACATCCAGCATCGGCATGGTCACGGGGGTGAGCGAGGAGCCGATCAGGATGTCGACACCGTCCTGGATCACGAGGCGGCGGGCATTCTGCGTGCCCTTGGTGGGATCGGACTCGTCGTCGAGCGCGATATAGGTGACCTTCTCGCCGCCGATCTCCTTCGGCAGCGCAGCGATGCTGCGCATCTGCGGCTGGCCGAGCGCCGAGCCGGGACCCGATCCGGACACCACGACACCGACCTTGATGTCGGCACGTGCATCCGGCGCGACCAGCATCGCGCCCGCGAGTACCCAGAGTCCGGCCATGGCCAGCTTCATTGCAAATCCTCCCAGCAAGTTCTTTAAGTGCGGCCGACGATAGCCGACCGGCATCCGGTTTCGCATCATATTGATTCCGCCGGATGCGTCTGTCCCCCTGATTGGGGACACTCGATTGGGGCGCCGGATCGATCGCCGGAATTGCCGCGTTGCAAACCCGTCCTGAAACTTCGCGTTTACCACTTCCCTAAAGGCCGTGAGAACCAGTTTCCCTAATCGGGCGGCAACGACCTCCTGCTATTGATGGACGGGAAAAGGAGTACGAACCATGTTCAGCATCGTTCGGATCCTGGTTTTGATCGCATGTGCGCATGCGGGATCCGCGTACGCGGAAATGCCGTCTAACGGCTCGCGGCCTTTGCAAGCAGTCCACGTCCACGCAGTCGATGCCGATGCGTGAACCTCATCCGATCGCGCCCGAGCACGCGCGCGCCATCTGCGACGAGATTGGCGAGAGACTGCGTTATGCCCTGCGCGGCGATTACGCCGATTTGCCGCCAAGGCTGCGAGAACTCATGCACGAGCTCTCCCTGCAGGATTGCGAGGCGCCGTCGCTGGTGCCCGCGATGGCGGACATGACGCGGCCGCTGGTCGTTGCGGCGTAGAGAATCTAGATCGAATCGCCCTGGCCGCGCGGGCACTTCACCTCTCCCAATCGGGTGAGGGGACGAAATTGGCCCGGCCGGCTTCAATCCTTGGATAGGAAATGTCAATGACTCTGCGCGCGATTTTCGTAGCATGCTCAATGGCGGCTCTTGGAGTTCTCACGATGACATCCGACGTGCTGGGCCAAAAGCAATCTTTCAAAGAGCAACTGGTGGGGACCTGGACCCTGCTCTCCTGGGAGCAGAAAAAGGCTGATGGCGCCAGGCTCGAGCATTATGGGAAGGCTCCTAAGGGTATCGCCTTCTTTGATGCAGATGGACGGTACATCATCACGGTCATGAAGTCGGACCGCGCCAGGTATGCGAGCAATACCCTCAGGCAGGGCACCTCTGAAGAATACAAGGAAACTGCCGAGGGCACGATAACCTACTTCGGGACCTATTCGGCGAACGAGGCCGACAGCAGCATCTCGATTCACGTCGAGGGCAGCTCCTTTCCGAACTGGAATGGCTCGGATCAAAAGCGCTTTGTCGCGATTACTGGAAATCAACTGACGCTGACTGTCCGCCCTCCGGGCGGTGATGTCGTTGAAGTGATTTGGACGCGGGCAAAGTGATCGAGCAGGGCGCGATCCGCTTCTGAGCCCCGAGCGGACCTGCCGTCTGTGGTCTCTGGTTCGCAATCGAGACCAGGGCCTGAACGTTTCCTGCCGCCTACACGTTCTTCGCGACCTTCCGCGTCCGTGTCGGGCCGGCGCCGGCGATCGCCGGCTTGATATTCCACACCGCGCGCACGGCGGCGAAGGCGTGGGCGATCACCGGCTCCTGGCGGCGGGCGGCGAGGCTGACGAAGGAGAGATCGCAGGTCAGCTTCACCTTGTCGGCGACCACGAACTGATGCGGGCGCGCCATCCGCGGCGCCAGCACGCTGTCGCGCGCGAGGCTGAGGCAGAGACCGGATTCGACGAAGTCGATCATCGCCTCTTCCTGGTCGGTATAGCCGATGCGCTTCGGTAAGGCGCCGAGTGGGCGGAAAATGTCGTCGAGCAGCCGCCGGTGACCGGAATGCGGCGGTGTCGCGAGCCAGGGCAGCTCGGCGAGCTCCGCCCAGCCCTTGCCGATAACGCGGTCCCGCCAGCCGATCGGCGCGATCACGCGGTAGTCGTAGCAGAGCAGCGGCGCCAGCTGGTAGCGGCCGTCGGCAATGGTTCGTTCAGTGAAGCTGTGATGGATGAGCTGCTCCTGCGGCGTGGCGTCGACATAATAGCCGACGTCGAGTTCGCCGCTGCCGATCTGCGCCAGCACGTCGTCGCTGACGCCATGGCGCAGGAAAACCTCGGTGCGTTGCGAGGACATCGCAAGGCTGCGCACGAACGGCCCGAGCCGGGTGAATTCGGGGTCGAGGATGGTGCCGACGCGCAGCGTGCCGCGCTGCGCCTCGTTCAGCGAATCCGCCATCGCCTTGAAGTCGGACGCCGCCGCCACCGCCCGGTGCGCCAGCGGCAGCAGCGCGGCGCCGGCCTCGGTCAGCGTGAAGCCGCTGGGTGTGCGGTTGAACAGCTGCAGTCCGGTGCTTTCCTCGAGCGCCTTGAGTTGCAGGCTGACCGCGGGCTGGGTCAGTTTCAGCATCGCTGCAGCGCGCGATACAGTGCCCTCACGGGCAACCGTGACGAAGCAACGCAAGGCCTGGGTACGGGGAAGCTCGGTCATCGCGTGTGCTTATAGCACACTTTTTCCGAGCGCATCCGTCCTGCGTCATGCATTGTCATATGATGATAATACAACCAATGCGAGAAGTCAGGATGGCAGCCACGCCACCATGCCTTCGGTCCGCGCGCGCACCTCCGGCGAGGCGAGGCAGGTCGCAACCGCTTCATAGCCCGCCGCGCCGGGAATGGGCCTGACGCAGATCGGCAGGCTGTGATTGGCCGGGCACAGGATGATCGCCTCGTCGTCGCCGACCGCGTCGAGGTCCAGGATCGCGCTGGAGCGCGTCAGGAAGAACAGCGGCCGCGCCTGCGGTCCACGACGGCGCAGATGCGCGATCACGGCCTCCTGGCTGGCCGCATCGAGCCCTTGCTCGAGCATGTCGATCACCAGGATTGCGCCGTCGTCGGCCTCGAGCCATGCGAGCAGGGTGGTGAGCGCGGCAGAGCCCTGGGCGCCATCTGCCAGCAGGACGGCAAGGCTCGCTTCGACCCTCGCCTTGTGGGCCGGGTCGGCCTCTAGCCGCGCGCGAACGGCCGCACCGCCGTCGGCCGCACGGTCCAGTCCGACGAAGCTGGCGCCGGGCAGCGCTTCGGCGAGCCGCTGCGCGAGGCGCGTCTTGCCGCTGCCGAGCGGGCCGACGATGTAATTCAGCGATTTGACGTCGCGTAGCTCGAAGCGCTCGCCGCCCCACGGCCACGGCAGATCGAATGCGACGCCGAGTGCCGGCCGCGCCCTGACCGCACCGATGAGGTCGCGCGTCGCGGGCATTTTGCCGCAGCCGAGGTCGGTGCGCAGCCGACGCACCCGGGCGATGCTGTCGCCGCATTGGCGGATGCGTGCTTCGAGCGTGGCCTCGTGCGCGGCCAGCACGCGGCCGAGGATGGCGGCGTCGCCGTTCAGGATCCGCGCCACTTCACCGACACTGAGGCCGAGCGCGCGCAGCTCGACGATCTCGGCGCAGCGGGCCATCTCGGCCGGACCATAGGCACGCCATCCCGCCGGCGTGCGGCCGGGCGCGATCAGGCCGCGCTCCTCGTAGAGGCGCAGCGCTTTCGCCGAGATGCCGAGCTGCCTTGCAGCTTCGGACGGGCTGAGGAAACGGGCAGCAGGAGCATTCATCGAATCACCTCGCGTCGTCTGACCGCGTCTCTATGGAGGCGGCCGCAGGGGCCAGGTCAAGCGGGGGGGGGAGGGAGCCCTGCCGCCGGTGCACACCTCACGCGCCAATCACCGAGTTGCCCGACAGCGCAGGCCCCTGCATGTGAATGTTTGATCCATCAGCCATGCAACATTCTCGGTGTCGTCCCGGCGAAGGCCGGGACCCATAACCACGAATGGCGATTGGTGCGCGACACTGGAACGACGAGTCCCTGCAACAACATCCGCCGCGGAGTATGGGTCCCTGCTTTCGCAGGGACGACGCGTGGAGGCAATCTTGTCCCCAACCACAGCTGTCATCGCCCGGCTCGACCGCGCGATCCAGTACGTCGCGGCTTCTCGGCTCAAGCGCTGCTGCCTCTGGAATACTGGATCACCCGCTTTCGCGGGTGATGACACCGCGTTGGTTGGCGGGCGATGCCAAATCAAACTCGCTGTCGTCCCTGCCTAGTGCGCAATTGCGCACGGGAGCAGGGACCCATAACCACGAATGACTATCGTTGAACGATGCTGGTACGACGAGTCCCTCCCACAACATCCGCCGCGGAGTATGGGTCCCTGCTTTCGCAGGGACGACAGCCGTGTTTATCGCGAGCGTTCGTGGCCATTGCAGCAAGCCGCCACCCTCACTCCAGATGGTTCACCTTCGCCACCCAGGCGCGGACGTCGGTGAGCACGTCGGGCAGCGCGGCCTTGACCTCCTGCACGTTCATGCCGGGCTTGATGCGGGGATCGTAGAGCACATTGAGCAGATATTGGTCGTAGACGTCGAAGAAGCCCATCGAGACGCTGTCGTTGAACATGGTCCACGGCACCGTCGCGGTGTCGTTGATCGGGCCGAGCGACTGCAGCAGCTCCTCATAGGCGCAGTCGAGGAAGACGAAATCGCCATTGTCGACGGTGAGGATGACGTCGGAATGCTCGATCTCGTAGTTCTCGTTCTTGCGGAAGCCGGACAGGCATTGCGGGTCGAGCGAGGAGCGGATCTCCTTGGCGCGCTCCTGCCCGTAATAGGTTGCGATCGTCCGATAGAGCTCGCGGTCGCGCACCATCTTGACCACGACATTGGCCGCGTCGTGGTTGTCGGTCATCGCGATGTCGAGATGTTGCACCTTGCTGCGGATGTCGGCGACGACCTTGGCGAGCTGGGCCTTGCGGTCGGCGCGGTTGCCGTCGGCAAACACGCGCACCGCCCTGTCGTATTTGCGGATGCGGTCGACCCGTCCGGCGAGATGATATTCCGCGCCGAACGCCGTCTTCAGGAAACCCTCGACGATCTCGGCGTCGGTGAACACCTTCTTCTCGTTGCGCTGGCGCGCGACGATGGCCGGCACCTCGGCGGCGGCAGACACGGGGATATCAGCGAGGCAAGCGGCGAGCGTTGCGGCGAGCAGGAGCAGGATCGAAGGGCGGTGTTGGGACATTATGACGACGCTGCCGCAAGGTGCGCGGCAGCGCAAGGCGGGATCGGCGAACTTGCCGGATGACGGCGCCTGATTCCGTTGAAATCGTCGCGATCAGTTCTTCACCACGACCGTGGCGCCGACCGAGACCCGATTGTAGAGGTCGGTAACGTCGTCATTGGTCATGCGGAAGCAGCCCGACGAGACCGCCTGGCCGATCGTCTCCGGCTCGTTCGAGCCGTGGATCCGGTACAGCGTCGAACCGAGATACATCGCGCGCGCGCCGAGCGGATTCTCGATACCTCCGTTCATGTGGCGCGGCAAATCCGGGCGGCGGCGCAGCATCTGGGACGGCGGAGTCCAGGACGGCCATTCCTTCTTGGCGGAGATGCGGTGGACACCGCCCCAGCGGAAGCCGTCGCGGCCGACACCGATGCCGTAGCGCAGCGCCTGGCCGTTCGCCAGCACCAGATAGAGCCGGCGCTCGGCGGTGTTCACCACGATGGTGCCGGGGGCGTAATTGGTCGGGTAGTCGACGGTGGTGCGCGGGATCGGGCTTGCGCCACCGCCGCCGAAGAAGCTCGGGGCTTCGGACTGGTAGCCACGGGAGTCGAAGAACTGGGCGTTGGCCTGGCCAGCACCTGCCAGGATCGTGAGCGCGGCAAACATCAAGGCGAACGGGCGCATCGTCATCGTCCTCGCGAACAATCAAATATGTGCCCAGAGAGTCCACAATTGCCGGCGTTTCGCAAGCGACGAAGCGGTGACTGTAGGCACTTTCCG
The DNA here is from genome assembly GCF_001908235.1 of Bradyrhizobium sp. NAS96.2. Classification (GTDB taxonomy): domain Bacteria; phylum Pseudomonadota; class Alphaproteobacteria; order Rhizobiales; family Xanthobacteraceae; genus Bradyrhizobium. The sequence continues at coordinate 8,281 of NZ_LGHK01000267.1, read as the reverse complement.
GCAACACGGTTTAAAAAGGCAACAGACCGAAGGCGATACCTGCATTGTCCGGTCAAACCTTTGACGAAGCGGATGAAGAATGGTTGATCTGGAGCGACCACAAGAACATCTCGAAACGGGAGCGAGAGCATGAACGGTGCGGAAAGTCTGGTACGGACATTGGTCGCGGGCGGCGTGGATGTCTGCTTTACCAATCCGGGCACCTCGGAGATGCATTTCGTCGCGGCGCTGGACAAGGTCCCGGGCATGCGCTGCGTGCTCGGCCTGTTCGAAGGCGTGGTGACCGGCGCGGCCGACGGCTATTTCCGCATGAAGGGAACACCGGCCTCGACGCTGCTGCATCTCGGGCCCGGCCTCGCCAATGGCCTTGCCAATCTGCACAACGCCAAGAAGGCGCATTCCGGCATCGTCAACATCGTCGGTCAGCACGCCACCTACCACATCGGCTACAACGCGCCGCTGACATCAGATATTGAGGGCCTGGCGCGGCCGATGTCGTCCTGGGTGCGAACCTCGCCGGATGCCAAATCGGTCGCGGCCGATGGCGCGGCGGCGATCGCCGCAGCGAAGAGCGCGCCGCCGCAGATCGCGACGCTGATCCTGCCGGCCGACACCGCCTGGAACGAGGCCGACGGCACCGCCGAGGTGCCTGTCGATACCCAGCGCCCGAGCTATTCGCCGCAGGCGGTCGACACCGCGGCGAAGATCCTGCACGGCGATGCCGCGCACACGCTGCTGCTGGTCACCGGCAGCGCGCTGACCGAGCACGGGCTGGCGCTCGCCGAGCGCATCGCCGGCAAGACCGGCTGCACCGTGATGGGCCAGACCTATCACCCGCGCATGGCGCGCGGCCGCGGCCGCTTTTCGATCAACCGCATCCCTTATGTCATCGAACAGGCGCTGCCGATCCTGAAGAATTTCCGTCACATTGTACTGGTCGAGGCCAACGATCCGGTGGCGTTCTTCGCCTATCCGAACAAGCCGAGCATGCTGAAGGCGGAAGGCTGCGAGGTGCATCGCATGACCGCCTGGGGCGAGAATTCGGTCGCGGCCCTCGAGGCGCTGGCCAATGCGCTGCATGCGACGGCGCAGGACGTCAAGCCGCAGCAGCATCCGGAACTGGTCAAGCCGACCGGCGCGCTCAACCACTCAACGATCGCACAGGCGATCGCCTGTGCGATCCCCGACAACGCCATCATGGTCGATGAATCCGTCACCACCGGCCGCGGTTTCTTTCCGCCGACGGCGGGGGCTGCGCCGCACGACTGGCTGCAGAACATGGGCGGCTCGATCGGCTTCTCGATGCCGGTGGCGACCGGCGCCGCGGTTGCCTGCCCGGACCGCAAGGTGATCTGCATGGTCGGCGACGGCAGCGCGATGTACACGATCCAGTCGCTGTGGACGCAGGCGCGCGAAGGGCTCGACGTCGTGACCATCGTGTTCGCCAACCGCATCTACCAGATCCTGCGTGGCGAGTTCGACGGCGTCGGCGCCGGCGAGCCGGGGAAGCGGGCGCAGGACATGCTGAAGATCGATCGGCCGACGCTCGATTTCGTCGCGCTTGCGAAGGGCATGGGGGTGCCGGCGGTGGCGGTCACGTCAGCGGATGAGTTCAACAAGGCGCTGGCGAATGCCGTTGCCGAGCCGGGCCCGCGGCTGATCGAAGTGCAGATGTAGCAGGGCAGTCTTCAACGGCCGCGGTGGCGGTCTAAAGCGGGATGAATTCTTGATTGAAGCGGCTTGGTGCAATCCGGGTGAGGGCTCTTGCTCTCTCGATAGACCGTCACCCCTCACCCGATTTGCTGCACAAATCGACCTCTCCCAAGGGAGAGGTGAACTTTCGAGGTCACTCCAGCTCAACCTAGTCTCATCAGGGTCCAGTCCAGTCGGAGGCGCCAATGCAGACCGAGTTGAACAAGGTGATCGCCGCCGTGCAGGAGTTTTACGCGCAGGAGACGTTCCTGCTGGAGCGCGATCTCGGCGAGCGAACGCTTACTCACCGGCTGGCGGTCTATGTCGAGCGGCAGTTCTCCGGCTGGCAGGTCGACTGCAACTACGATCGGCTCGGCGAGCGCACGCTGCGGCTGCCGCGCGGCTCGGGGAGCTCGACCGATGACCATCTCGGCAAGTCGATCTATCCCGATATCGTCGTGCATCAGCGCGATATCCCGAACAATCTCCTGGCTATCGAGCTGCGCAAGGACAGCAATCACCAGCCGCTCGAGCACGATCAGCGCAAGCTGGCTGCGCTGACCGATCCGAACGTGTGGTTTGCCTATGCGATGGGCGTGCTGGTGATCGTCGGACCGAGCGGCGTGAGCTTTTCCGAAGTCTATGCCGGCGGCGCGATCGACAGCGCCACGTCGCGCTGGTTTGCCGAGCGCGTGCAAGCGAGCGGGCTCGCGGCACGGCACGACAATGGCGCTCAGCATTAAGCCTGTCGGACGATTCTCGCTGCGGATTGCAGTGATAGCCCGTTTGGATCATGCGTCGCCGCTGCACGCACGGCAGAACAGAAGGTGCGGGAGGTGGAGCAATTCCTGGAGCCGGTGGTCAATTTTCAGAACGATCCGATGGCGGTGCGGATTATCGGCTCTGCGCCTCTTTCGCTCCCTCTCCCGCACTTCAATTCGCTGGCCCAGCTCTCACTGGTCCAAGCTCTACTGTTTCAAGCCGGCGGCGCAGCTGAATGCGACGTCAAAGGCCGAGGCAGCCTCCGCACCGAGACAGTAAAAAGGCCGCCTTCGGGCGGCCTTTTCCGTTTCGTCTTTCCCGCGATCGCGGTGTGCGATTGTTTCTGTTTATTGCTTGGTCGCATCGTCGCCGGTCGCGGCGGCGCCGGACTTGGCTTTCGATTTCTTTGCGCCTTTCTTCGCTTTCTTCTTCGGCGCCATCTTGGTCGCCTCGCCCTTGGCCGCCGTGTCGCCGCTTTGCGCGGCGGGGGCCATGGTGCCGCCTGCCTTGTCCTGCGCGAGTGCGGCGGACGAGACGAAGGCGAGGGCGGTGGCGGCGAGGATCAGTGTTCGCATCGGATTGTTCTCCCAAGTTGGTTTCCGGCGCCCCTCAACGGGACAGAATGTCGCAGGTTCCGCGAGCCCGATCAGCAGTCCGTGAGCTCAGCGTGAACGGCGCGGCCGGCGCGATATGGGCGGAACCTGGAACCGGGAGCCGCGTTATGCCGCTGGGCAGGAGTTCCGAGGAGAGACGCCATGCGCTGGCGGTCAATGACGGAAACCACCAATACGGTGCTCGACAGCGCCCCGGAGAACACATTCTACGCGGTGGGCTGGACGGTCAGCGGCGTGGCGACACTGGCCACCATCGTCGCGGTCTGGATGTTCGGGATCTGAGGGGCGAACGATCGCCGCGGGCAACCGGTTTGCCATCGCCAGCGGGGAGCTGGGCCCGCGCCCGGGCGCCTACTTTCGCAGGATGACCAGCGCTTCCCGATAGAGCTGCGAGAAACACACCAGGAGCGCGCTCGACAGCACGAACATCGCCATGCTGTCGTAATCGGCCGCGGTCGGCCAGGCGAACTCGAAATAAGGCGGCATGAACGCCCACCAGACGATCGGAACCGTGATGATCGTGGCGAAGGCGCCGGCGGGAGCGCCGCCCATCAGGCCGGCGATCAAGATCGCCGGCACGAAGCCCGCAAAATAGAATTGCATGCCGAAGCTTGCGAACATTTCCTGCGTCGCGGTGGCGACCACCACGGCCAGCAGGGCGACGACGAAGGTCGACAAGGACCAAGGCCGCAGCTTCAAAATGTAGTCGTTGCCCTTGCGCATTGAGACGTCCCGGCCTCCGCGAGTTCCGGGAAGGTAGCCGAGGAGGCCTGCAAACAAAACCCCGTATGACTCCGTGGAGGGGGTGTTCTGCTCGATACAGTGAAAAGGAACCGGCCCGGTCAAGCCCCTGCCGCATTGTCGCGCTTATTGCACCGCGGCAGAGTGATTGTGGGACAGCACAATGCTGGAAATTCTGATTGTCGTTGTCGTCACCGGGATCGGGTTCGCAGCCGGGTACGGCGTCCGCGAGCTGATCTCGCGCCGCCGACGGCGGTCGCCTCCGCGCGTTCGCACGCCGCGGCTTCGGGCCGCGAATGACGACGTGTCCGCACGGGGCTGGTATCGGCCGACCGGCACGCAACCCGCCGATCAAGCCACCCCGCCATCCGACGAACTCGACGGCGCCGTGCGCGATCTGCTCGGCGAACTCAGCCGACGCACCGCCAACCCGTCAGCCGCCCCGCACCGCCGCCGGCATTGAGCCGGAATGCCGGCCGCATCGCACTCGCGTCGGCACCTTTGCATGGGGTTGTTTTCGACATTTTTGATGAGGCGGTCCCGAACGGCGCCAGAATGTCGACAATCGCGGTCCAGGAAGGGGAATGGTGGACGCACAAGGGATCGAACCTTGGACCTCTCCCGTGTGAACCACAATCCGTAGATCCACACTGATCCCACCCGGCCATAGTGTTGTCGAAATAATTCAATCTATTGCAGTGGCTTATGGTCGTTTTGACCTCAAGGGACCATAAGCGGCCATACTGCATTTTGTGTGCCCCCGTTGTGCCCGCCGCAGATTTTCCCTTGGGGCACACAAATCGGGGAGGGTCTGTGCCCCCTCTGTTCTCGAAGGGCCGTCCTTCCACGCTGGTGTGCCCCGAGGCGGGAAAAGCGAAGGAAAGTCAATGCGGCTTTCCCGTCGCTTGGGTGGATCCGGGCGACTGCGGGGGCACACTGCGACGACAAGGAGCGTAGGGACCATGCCGGAGCCGAGCAACCAACTGACACTTACCGACGCGGTGATCCGCAGCGCTGTGTTGCCGCCGGGCAAGGCGCAGCATTATCTCCATGACGACAAGCTGCCCGGCCTCGCCCTGCGCATGCGCGCCACCGGCGGCCGGACCTGGGTTTACCTCTTCACCAAGCCGGGAGTGAGAGGGACCCAACGCAAGACCCTCGGTCCGTGGCCCAAGTATAATGAGAAGGCTGCGCGTAAGGCCGCCACCATCGCCGCAGGCGAGGTATTCAAGGGCATGGACCCCAACGATGCGAAACGCGAGGCGAGGCGGCAACAGGCAGCCGAAAAGCAGCGCACTACCTTGGCGGACTTGGTCGTCGAAGATGGTCCCTACCAGACGTCCTTGACCGGTCGTCAGGTCGTCAACTGGAAGCCGGCCATGTCGGCGTTGCGGCGCGGGCTCACGGATCACGCCGATAGCGGCGTTGGGGACCTGACTCGGCGGCAAATCATGGCAGCGGTCGACAAGATTGCCAAGACCGGCAAGCGGGGCGCGGCCAAGGACCTGCGCAAGCACACCCATACGTTCCTCGAATGGTGCGTTGGCGAGGGTTATGTCGACCACAACGTGCTGGCGGGATATCGCGAGCCCAAGGAAACCCGCGCGCAAAGGGTCGGACGCCGAACGAAGGGCCGTGCACTCACCGATGAAGAAATCATCAAGGTCTGGCATGCATCCGGCAAGCTCGGCACCTTTGGGCTCCTGGTGAGGACGTGCCTGCTCGGTGGCCCGCGCCGGAGTGAGCCAACCATGATCGAATGGCAAAAGCACGTCATGGACGACCGCATCACCTTCGATGCGGCTTGGACCAAGATGGGCTTGCACCACGATGTGCCGCGCACTCACCTTATTGATGAGGTGCTCGCGGCCGCGAAGCATTTCCAGCGAGCGACGTCCGACTATGTCTTCCCGTCACCAAAGACCGGTGGCCAGATGTCAGGCTTTACCAAGATGGTCAACCGGCTGGTCAAAGAAGCGGGTGTTGCCAGGTTCACCATGCATGACTTGAGGCGCAGTCTGCGTACTATCATGTCGCGCTGCGGCTACGACAATGAGATCCAGCGGCTCTGTGTCGGGCAAAAGCCAGGCGGAATCGATCAGGTCTACAATCACGACGAACAGTGGATCATCCGCAAGATGGCATTCGAAGCGGCTCATGACTACATTGCGGAATTGGTCGGCGCGATGCGTGTCGGCAAGGTCGTGCGGCTGCAGCGAACGAATCCGCTCGATCCAATCAAGGCCGAGCTGCTGGGTCGTCTCCGCGAGCATTATGCGGCTGAGACGGCTTAGGAGCCTTATCGCATTTGGCCAGGTAGTCCCGCACGGCATCGACACGATAAAGCGGGCGGCCGTCGACGTAGCGCCATTTCAACGAGTGGTTCGGATCGCGCCGCCACTGCTCCAGTGCCCCGGGTGTGCGCCGAATGACCGCTGCCGTCTCCAATACCGTCAGATTAGAGCTGCCTGGCAGTGTATCGATATCGAACGTCGCGGGGGGCGGCATGCCACGACCCTTGCGGCGGCCCTTTGCGGTACGCGGTGTCTTGCTGGAATCCGGCGACCCAATTGCCTCGATCCGGTTCTGGTCGTCGTTGCCGTTCATGCGCTCCGTACCAATGATCGGTCTGACGCAATAAGATTGTAGGCTGATCCAGGAACAAAGGAATCAAGTCCGCACGTATGGCCGCTGGGTGGTTGTGGCGTACAAATAGGACGAACCGGTTCAATTGGCCTGGGAAGTGCTCTGGGAGGAAATTGCTTTTATTGCGATCTGCAGCCTTCCAAGCTGAATGCGAGGGTTCGATTCCCTTCACCCGCTCCAATGATTTCAATGATTTAGCGCGCTATGGCTTTCTCATTCTGACAGGCCGCGCTTTTTCATTCTGACAAACGTTCACTTTCTCTTCGCTTGTCTAATACGCCGCTTGATGCGTTTCATTTGCGCATCCTGCTTCGCCTCATCGTCATCGTGCAGATAGTGCGCCATCGCCGCCGTCGAAGACCACTGGCCCTTCTGCATCAATTGGGTCTCTGTAAGCCCAGACGCGCTCGCTTCCGTGGTGCCGCCGTGCCGGCCGAAAGAGGTAAACGTGAGCTCAGGCCGCAAACCCGCAGCCAAGATTATCTTCTTCGTTATGCGCTGAACCTGCGTCAGCATTTCACCCTTGCCAAACCAGGGCAGACTGCTGCCGTCACGCCGCAACATCAGTCCTCCTGTTGGACGCAGCTGCTTGATCGCATCGAGCTCTGCCATCAAGATGGGATAGAGTGGGGCGCCTTTTGCGTTCAGTAGCGGCTCCCAGGATCCCGTGCTCGTCTTGTAACTGATGACGTAGGCGTGGTCGGGCCGGCTTGGGGGACGGTAGTGGTCGACCATGAAGCGGATGAAAATATGTGCTTCGCGTTGAAGCAATTCCCAACCGATCAACGCGCCCGTAGCCAGTGAGGAATAGCCCATCTCGATCGCTTTGGCGCGGAACGCTACAAGTTCGGCGAAGGTGGCGTGCGGCGTTTCTCGCGAAGTCGATTGCAAGCCCATTCGTTCAAATGGATTCCGTGGGGGAAACACACCTGGGTGCGCCCGAGAGATGGTATTCCAGGCGCTACGAGCAGTCTTCATCGCATGGTTGACCGTGGTGCGCCGCTCGACTTTCTTGCCGTTCACGTCTTTGAACAGGAGCTTTGCAAAGAGATCGTCGACGAACGCGGTGTCGATGCTTGAGACGCGGCGAACGCCCAATCGTCGTCCATCCTGCAGGATGTATTCGCAGATCATCTTGATCCCAGTCTCGTGAACCCGGCACTGGCCTGGGCTCAAAGGCTGGAGCCGCTTGGCTGTCGGTTGAGACCAAGTTTGACGATAGAGGTGAAACATCCAATCCAACGTACCGACGACCACGCCGGTGTGAGTTGGCTTTGCGTCCTCGCCACCCGTGCGCCAGCTATCGAAAGCGGGAAGCAGGATTTGTTCTGCGCGCGTAACGGCGCGACTGTAATCGGTGCCAAGGGCCTCGTTTTCGATCGAGCATCCACGCTTGCGTGCCCACATCGGAATATTGAAAAAGTATCCGAAGACGGCGCCCTTGAGACGCTTACGCAGGGTGTACCGAGGCAGCGGTAGCGCCGATCGCCCAACTCTTTTCACAACAGTCTCCTGGACACCTCGGGGTCGTCCTCGGGATCGATTTGGATCGATCTTTCTTCTCGCATCAACACAGAAATGCGTCCGTCTGGCCAAATCTCGACGCGCGCGACTCTGCCGCCACTGTCGAGGACGCCTCTAACAGCACGCTTTACGTCTGCCTCGGTAAATCGGGCTTTCGACATCGTGGACGATGGAAACGGGCGCGAGGGACCATTTGAGAATTCATTCAATCATGAATCGCCGTGATCTCTCCACTGAAGGTAGAAGAAGCCTGGAACATGTTGCGATATCTGAACGGAGCTAGAATCCAAGTGAGACAGAGC
>NZ_LGHK01000266.1 GCF_001908235.1 Bradyrhizobium sp. NAS96.2 | reverse complement strand
CGCGGCCCTCCCCCTGGAGCGGCGGCGGCGTGCCGCACTGAGCGGCCGCTATCTTTTGGCGATAGGTCGTCGTTTGGTTGGCGCGAGATCAGTCACGCGCGCCGGGTTCGGGCCGGCGAGAATTGTCCGCCGGCGTCATCACCACGACGAACAGCATGTTGATCAGCACCCAGATCGAAAGCAGGCTCAGCGCGGTGTGCACAGCGAATTCCAGTGGAACGGGAGGCGTCGATCGGTCGACGCAATGCCACGGCGTATCAGCACCAGAGCCGAAATACGACGCGTAGTAGCCCGGGCGTAATTCTACGGGACATCACCGGACGACGGGCCGAAGGTTTGCATCAGTGAGAGGGCGGAACGAAGCGCAGGACCAGGGCGATTGAAGTCGCAGAGTGCGAAGCTGCGTCCCCACCAAAGCTGTCATCGCCCGGCTCGACCGGGCGATCCAGTACGCCGCGGCCTCTCGGCTCAAGCACCGGCGTCTCTGGAATACTGGATCACCCGCTTTCGCGGGTGATGACACCGAGAGCTTGGCTGTTTGACAGTTGAATCCGAAACCGCGGCCTCGCTATTGCAAAGCGTGGCTTGCCGAGCCGTAGCTCGCGGCCAAGGCCCGCCTACGCCCGTTGGGCTTCGGCGTGGCATCCTTCTCTCGCTTCGCGAGCGAAGGATGGTGGGTGCGACAGGGATCGAACCTGTGACCCCTACCATGTCAAGGTAGTGCTCTCCCGCTGAGCTACGCACCCAAAGCCATGTTTGGATCGGGTCCCTATAACGGACACCGGCGGGGCAGGCAAGGATACAAAGTGAAGGTTTTTTGGCGAATCAGGCCGCCAGCAACTTATTCACTTCGCTAACCAATTCCCTGAGGTGCACGGGCTTGGCCAGCACCTTGGCGTTTTTCGGCGCCTCCGAATCGGAATTGAGGGCCACCGCGGCGAAGCCGGTGATGAACATGATCTTGATATCGGGATCGAGTTCCGAGGCGCGGCGCGCCAGCTCGATGCCGTCCATCTCGGGCATCACGATGTCAGTCAGCAGCATTTCGAACGGCTCCTCGCGCAGCCGCTGGTAGGCCGACATGCCGTTGTCGTGCGGCGAGACCTTGAAACCCGCATTTTCGAGCGCCTTGACCAGAAAGCGGCGCATATCGGTGTCGTCTTCGGCGAGAAGTATTTTCGGCATGGCAGGAATCGTCGAATCCGGCTTGAGGAGCAGTCCGAACAGTAAGCCCGACAGACGGTAAATTTCGGGTGAAATTTGCGTCAAGCCAGCGGCAAATGCGCACCACGCATTTCTGGACCCAACCCGCCATCGAATCAACCGGGTGCGGCATTTCCCGACTTTAAGACGCGTTCCAGGGCGCGCCACACTCTTTTCACTTGGCAGAATGATCGCGATTACCGACAATGCCTGCCCATAAATCTCCGCTTTTCCGGCAGAATCAGTTCTTGCGGGGCGAGGCGGACGCAAGGGACGGCGCCAAGGGAATGACCGAATTTGCTGGCGAGTTGTCGCCCCCGTTCGAGATCGTTGAGCCGCAGGCCTGGCGCGCGCCGATCATCTTCAATTCCCCGCATTCGGGCTCGGTCTATCCTGCCGAATTCCTTGAGGCGTCGCGTATAGATGTGGCGGCGCTGCGCCGCTCCGAAGACAGCTTCATGGACGAGTTGATCGCCGGCGTGAGCGATCGCGGCTTTCCGATCGTCCGGGTCAACTTCCCGCGCTCCTATGTCGACGTGAACCGCGAGCCCTATGAGCTCGATCCGCGGATGTTCACCGGGCGGCTGCCGAGCTTTGCCAACACGCGCTCGATGCGGGTGGCCGGCGGCCTCGGCACCATCCCGCGCGTGGTCGGCGACGGGCAGGAGATCTACCGCGAGCGGCTCGACGTCGACGACGCGCTGCGGCGGATCGAGGTGCTCTACAAGCCCTATCACCGCGCGCTGCGCCGGCTGATCAACAAGGCGCACCAGGCGTTCGGCGCCGTGATCGTGGTCGACTGCCATTCGATGCCGTCGATCGGCGTGTCGCGCGACGAACCGCGCCGGCCCGACGTCGTGATCGGCGACCGCTACGGCACGAGCTGCGCGCCGCTGCTGCCCGATCTGGTCGAGGAGATCATGAGCTCGCTCGGCTATTCGATCGGCCGCAACAAGCCCTATGCCGGCGGCTTCATCACCGAGCATTACGGCAACCCGGCGAGCGGCCTGCACACCGTGCAGATCGAGCTCAACCGTGCGGTCTATATGGATGAGCGCCACCGCGAGCGCGGACCGCGCTTCGCCCAGGTGGCAGCCGACTTCGCGACGCTCGCGGATGTGCTCGCAAAGATCCCGTTCGGTGATCTCGGGCCGTTCCAGGCGGCGGCGGAGTAGCTGCGTCCTCGAGGAGTAGCTGTGTCCTCGAATCGCGCTGCGGTGATCGACGAAGTCGTGAACCGGGAATTCAGTTGGCGGCGTGACCGGATGCGAAATTGGATTCCGCATTCACGCCGGGAAACGTCGAGCCAAGAAAAAAGGGCCGCTTGAATGAACAAGCGGCCCAAGTCTAGGGAGGAAACGCCCAAGGAGGGCAGCGATAGCGCGAGGCGCTACCGCACCGCAACAATATGCGACCGCGCTGCACAAAACGCAAGAACTTTCGAAACATTTCCCGCGTATTTGTTAATTGGCTGTCGAATTTGCCACAGCTCCAGATCGGCACTTTTTGTTATTCAATATCAATATTTTACGGGAAAAATTCCGGCCGGACGGCGGGTTGTGCATAGCTTGTATACCAGAACTCGCGACTTCGTGATCCGCTCTGGAGCCGGGGAGACTTTCGAATCCGAGCCAAATCGAAAGTCCGGAACCGGTCATCAGGCTGGGATAACACTCCGTTAATCGTGCGCACCGCATTGGATTGAGTTAGGCAAGAACGCATTCGATCCTTTCCGCGTCGTTTGCGCATTTCGGGGACACGCCGTGACGGTCATCGACTTTACCGCCTTCATCGGCCGCCTCGCGACCGCATCCGGCGAAACCATCCTGCCCTTCTTCCGCACCTCGCTCTCGGTCGACAACAAGAGCTCGAACGATTTCGATCCGGTCACCGAGGCCGACCGGGCCGCCGAGGCGGTGATGCGGCGGCTGATCAAGGCGAACTTCCCCCAGCACGGCATCGTCGGCGAGGAGTTCGGCAATGAGCGGCAGGACGCCGACTATGTCTGGGTGCTCGACCCGATCGACGGCACGAAGTCCTTCATCGCCGGCTTTCCGATCTGGGGCACGCTGATCGCGCTGCTGCACAAAGGTACGCCGGTATTCGGCATGATGCACCAGCCTTATATCGGCGAGCGTTTCCTGGGCGACAACGGCTCGGCGAACTATTCCGGGCCGTCGGGCGAGCGGCGGCTCTCGGTGCGGCGCTGCGCCACGCTGAAAGAGGCGACGGTCTTCACCACCAGCCCGCTTCTGATGAATCCGGATGACCGCGCGCGCTTCGGCCGTGTCGAGCAGGCGGCGCGCCTGTCACGCTACGGCGGCGACTGCTACTCCTATTGCATGCTCGCGGCCGGCCACCTCGACCTCGTGATCGAGACCGAGCTGAAACCCTACGACATTGCCGGCCTGATCCCGATCGTCACCGGCGCCGGCGGCGTCGTCACCACCTGGGACGGCAAGCCGGCGCAAGGCGGCGGCCGCATCATCGCAGCCGGCGATCCGCGCGTGCATGAAGCCGCGATGAAGCTGCTCAACGCCTGAGATTCTCATCGCCTGATTTGTTGAGTTGTCGGGCGACTGATCTGCGCCCATCCTGACGGCAACCAGAAAAGTCAGGGATCGGCGCACATGACGATTTGCGGCAGGCTGCTGGCAGCGTTGTTCCTGCTTCTCGCGGCCATTGCGGCTTCGGCCCAGGAGTTCCCGACCGAGTTCCCGACCAAGCCGATCCGTTTGATCGTGCCGTTCCCGCCGGGCGGGCCGAACGACATCATCGCACGCGTGATCGGGCAGAAGATGTCGGAACAGGTGAAGCAACCGATCATCGTCGACAACCGCGCCGGCCAAGGCGGCGTGCTCGGCACCGACGCGGTCGCGAAGGCCGCGCCCGACGGCTACACGGTTGCGATCGCGAGCGCCGGCGCACTGGCGATCAGCCCGAGCATGGAGAAGGTCGCCTACGAAACGCTGAAGGATCTCGCGCCGGTGACGCTGGTCGCGACCGTGCCCGAGATGCTGGTGGTCGCCACCAACGTGCCGGCGAACAACATGAGCGAACTGGTCGCGCTCGCCAAGGCTCAGCCGGGCAAGCTCAACTTCGCCTCCTCCGGCCCCGGCAGCCTGCCGCATCTGGCCTGCGAATTGTTCAAGCTGACGGCGAAGATCGACATCGTCCACGTGCCCTATCGCGGCGCCGCGCCGGCGGTGAACGATCTCCTTGGGCAGCAGGTGCAGATGACCTTCCTCGACCTGCCGGTGATCCTGCCGCAGATCAAGGCCGGCTCGCTGCGGCCGATCGCGCTCGGCGGCCGCGAACGCGCCCCGACCGCGCCCGACGTGCCGGCCACGACGGAGGTCGGCATGCCCGACCTGATCATCGAGAACTGGTACGGCATGGTCGCGCCTGCCGGAACGCCGCCGGCGATCGTCGCAAGATTGAACAAACTTGCGACCGATGCGATGGCTGATCCCGCGGTCAAGGCAAGACTCGCCGAGCAAGGCCTGACGCTGGCCGGCGACACGCCGGAGCATTTCCGCGACTTCATCGCCGCCGACATCAAGCGATGGGCGAAGGTGATCCAGGATGCCGGCGTGGTGACGGCGAAGTAACGCTAATAATCCAGCCGGCCGCGCAGTTCCTCGAACGGAACCATGACGTGCTTACGAAACGGCGGGCGCTGTTGCAGCGTCCGATACCAGCGCTCGACTGCCGGCAGCGCCGGGCGCGTGATCTCGAGCTCGAAGTAGCGATAGAGCGAGGTTCCGGCGGTGATGTCGGCGAGCGACAGGCTCTCGCCGAGCAGGAACGGATTATTCTCAAGGAGGCGTTCGAGCTTGGCGAAATGCTGCTCGCAGCGGGCGAGCGCCGTCTTAATCGCCGGCCAATTGCGCTGCGCTTCAGGCGTGCGGAAGAATCCCCAGAACACGCCGCCGAGAAAATCCGGCTGCAACGCGGTCTGCGACCAGTCCATCCAACCGTCGACCCGCGCCCTTATGACGGGATCGTCGGACCAGAACCGCCCTGCCCCATGCCGCGCGGCGAGGTAGCGCAGGATGGCATGGGATTCCCAAATGGTTGCCTCGTCATCCCTGATGACAGGCACCCTGCCGTGCGGGTTCATCGCCAGGAAGGCCGGCGCATCGAGCCCGCCGAACGCGCCGCCGGCATCGATGTGCTGGTGCGCCAGATCGAGCTCGCCGATCAGCCACATCACCTTCTGCACGTTGAACGAACTGCGCCGTCCCCAGACCCTGAGCATTGCACTCTCCTCGCATGTCAGCGCTGCGCTTCAGACCGCAAATATTCCACGAGCTGCTTGGCGGCGCGCGGCAACGCCTTGAAGCTGCGGGCGCAGATTGTCAGCCGGCGGTTGGCCCAGCCGTCGCGGATCCTTATCGTCGTGATCGCCATCGACGCCGCACAGCGCCGCGCCGCGGTTTCCGGGATCACCGCGACGCCGACATCGGCGGCGACCATCTGGCAGATGGCGTCGAAGCCGCGCAGGCGGGCACGGAAGCGCAGCCGCGCACCAAGCTTTGCCGCGTGGCGGGAAATATGGACCTGCAACGCGGACGTCGCCGTGAGGCCGACGAAATCACGCCCGACCACCTCCTGGAAGTCAATCTGGCGGCGGTTGCCGAGATCGCTGCGGCGCGGCGCCACCAGCATCAGGCGGTCCTCGCTGAACAGGAAGCGCTCGACGCTGTCGGGCAGCGCGTGTTCCGCGGCGAAACCGAGATCGGCGGCGCCGCTGGCGATCGCGGTCGCGATATCGGTGCTCTCGCGCTCCTCGACATCGACGCTGATATCGGGATGTTCGTGCAGGAAGGCCGCCAGCGCCCGCGGCAGATGCTCCGACAGGCCCGAGGTGTTGGCGAGCAGCAGCACGTTGGCGCGGACGCCGCTGGCATAGGCGGCAAGATCGCTTTGCAACGCTTCGACGTTGTGGATGACGATGCGGGCGTGGCCGAGCAGGCTCTCGCCCGCCGCGGTCAGTTCGACGCCGCGGCGGCCGCGCTTGAGCAGCGCGACGCCGAGCGCCTCCTCGAGGCCCTTGATTCGCTCGCTGGCCGAGGCTAGCGCCATGTTCGCCCGCGCCGCGCCCTGCGTGATGCTGCGCGCATCGGAAACCGCGATGAACAATTGCAAATCGATCAAGTCGAACCGCATGACGTGTCCCGCCCCATTCCTTCGGACAGCCCGAAGGCTAACTCCGTAACCTCCAGATTGTGCCGATCGCGTCGATCGGTCAATGTCCGGCCATGGTCGACCATCTCCTGATCTTCATCGCGTTCGCCTTCCTGCTTGCCGGTTTCGTCAAGGGCACGCTCGGCCTCGGTCTGCCGACGGTCGCGATGGGGCTGCTCGCGACCACGATGGCGCCGGGCCAGGCGATCGCGATCGTGATCGTGCCGGCGATCGTCACCAATATCTGGCAGACCTTTGTCGGCCCCTATCTGCGCGACATCCTCAGGCGGCTGTGGCCGCTGATGCTCGGCACCGTCGCCGGAATCTGGATCAATGCCGGGCTGTTGACGGGGCCTTACGCCGCCTACGGCACCGTCGTGCTCGGCGTGCTGCTGGTGATCTACGCGATCGTCGGCCTCAGCCGGTTCAACTTCAAGGTCGCGCGGCGCAATGAGAAATGGATCGGCGGCATCGTCGGCGTCATCACCGGGCTGATCTCGGCGGCGACCGGCGTCCAGGTCATTCCCTCGATGCCGTTCATGCAGGCGATCGGCATGGAGAGGGACGAACTGGTGCAGGCGCTCGGCGTCTTCTTCACCACCGCGACGCTGGCGCTCGCCTTCAACCTCACGGCCTCGGGCCTGCTGACCGCGGCGACTGCGCTGCCGGGCGCAGTGGCGATGGTGGCGTCGTTCATCGGCATGTTCATCGGCCAGGCCGTCCGCACACGGATGCAGCCGGATGTGTTCCGGCGCTGGTTCCTGATCGCGATGATCCTGCTCGGCATTTATCTCGCCGGCAGCGCGCTGCTCAAGATCCACGGCTAGATTGTTGTTCGACGCGTTTTCTTCACGCGGACCGGTAAACCACTTCGCTCGAAAACGCGCTGGCGACGCCTAGCGCGCCTCCAGCATGGCGACGCGGACGCCGAGATAGATGAACAGCGCGCCGAGCGAGCGGTTGATCCAGGCGATCACGCCCGCCGAATGCCGGATGCGGCCGGCGGCCCTCGCCGCAAAGGCCGCGAGGCCAAGACACCACAGCGTGCCGCCGGTGATGAAGATTAGCCCGAGCACCAGGAAGGCGAGCGTCTTGTGGGCCGAGTCCGCCGCCACGAATTGCGGCAGGAACGCCAGGAAGAACAGCGCCACCTTGGGGTTGAGGATATTGGTCAGGGCGCCCTGCCAGAACACGCGCGAGATCGAGGTCTCGCCGCCCTGACCCGCGATCTCAGCGATCGGCTTGGCGCGCACCAGCAGCATTTGCAGGCCGGTGAGCACCAGATAGGCCGCGCCGATCAGCTTGACAGCCAGGAATGCGGTCGACGACGCCATCAGCAGCGCCGACAGCCCGATCGCCGCGCCCAGCACATGGACCAGACAGCCGCAGCTGATACCGATCGCCGCAGCGGCACCGCCGCGCCATCCGAGCTGAATCGTGCGCCCGATGATATAAGCGGTATCCGGCCCCGGCGTGACGTTAAGCAACAGCCCGGACAGGACAAACAGCCAAAGTTCGTGAATTCCCAGCATTCGGCGAGATTAACCTATGTAAGTAACGAACCGGAAAGGACGGTGCCACCCTGCGCCATCCCAGCGACACACGAATTCAGTAGAGAAACGGACTGTACGATCCGTTGGTCGCATGCCAATTCCTGCTACTATGCATTATAGGTGCCCGCAAACCGAGCTTCCGCCGGACCCGGCCTGTCTTGTAAGTATCGGATTCGGTCACCTCGGCTAAGTGGCCATTCCAGGGCACAGGAGACATGGAAAGACGGCTCGCTGCCATTCTTTGCGCTGATATCGCCGGCTATTCCCGCATGATGGGGGTCGACGAGGCGGGGACGCATGCCTCGTTCAAGGCGCATCGCAGCGCGATTTACCCGATCATCCTCAACCATGGCGGCCGAATCGTCAAAAACACCGGCGACGGCTTCCTGCTGGAATTTCCGAGCATCATCGGCGCGATCGAGGCCGCCGTCGCGATGCAGACCCTGATGGCCGAGCGCAACGAACATCTGCCGGCCGACCGCGCCATGCATTTCCGGATGGGCGTCCACATGGGCGACGTCATGGCCGACGAGGACGAGGTGTTCGGCGATGACGTCAACATCGCCGTCCGTCTCGAGACGGTCGCCACGCCCGGCGGCATCGCGGTGTCGGACAAGGCTCGCACCGAGGCGGGACGGCGGCTTGCCGTCAGCCTGGTCGATGCCGGCCCGCACCGCTTCAAGAACATCACCGAACCGGTCCACGTCTGGACTTGGGCGCCGGCTGGATCGGATCTCCAGGAGAAGACGCCGGACGACGGCCCGCATCTGCCGGGGCAATACCGGACCGCGATCGTCGGCGTGCTGCCGTTCGACAATCTGAGCGGCGGAGCCGACGAATATTTCTCTGA
The DNA here is from genome assembly GCF_001908235.1 of Bradyrhizobium sp. NAS96.2. GTDB lineage: Bacteria > Pseudomonadota > Alphaproteobacteria > Rhizobiales > Xanthobacteraceae > Bradyrhizobium. The sequence continues at coordinate 3,937 of NZ_LGHK01000266.1, read as the reverse complement.
CGGCCTGACCGAGGATCTGATCCACGCGCTGTCGCTGCAATCATTCTACCGCGTGCTGAGCCGCAACTCGACCTTCGCCTACAAGGGCAAGAACGTCTCGACCCGGCTGATCGCGCGCGAGATCGACGCGACATATTTGATCCAGGGCTCGGTGCGGCGCGCCGGCAACAAGATCCGCGTCTCCGCCGAACTGATCGCGCCCGAGAAGGGCGAGCAGCTGTGGACCGGCCGCTACGACCGCGACATGGGCGATCTGTTCGCGATGCAGGACGAGATCACCGCCAATCTCTCCGCCGCGGTGGCCCAGGAGATCTACCGTGCCGAGGCCTCGGCACCGGCGCGCTCGCCGAACGCCGAACTGACCGCATGGGATCGCTTCCTGAAGGGTCTGTCGCACTACTATCACCAGACCAAGACCGATTGCGAAACCGCGATCGCGCTGTTCAAGGAGGCGATCGAGCTCGATCCCGCGCTGTCGATCGCGCGCGCCTATCTCGCGCTGATCCAGATCCAGAGCATCCAGTTCGGCTGGATTCCGAGCACGCGCGAATTGTGGGCCTCGTCGGTCAGCCTGGCCGAAAGCAGCGTCCGGCTCGATCCGCGCTCGTCGTTCGCTTTTTCGCTGCTGGCCTATCTGCACGCGATGCAGGGTCATTACGAAGCCGCGATGGATGCCATCAAGCGGGCGATCGAGCTCAACCCCTACGACATGGGCGCGCGCGGCGTGCTCGGAATCTGCCATATGGTGATCGGCGATCATCGCAAGGCGGTCGATCTGTTCTCGACGGCGGTCCAGCGCGGCAACAGCGACCCGCGCTACCAGTGGGGCGCCTTGAACGCGTTCAGCCATTATTTGCTCGGACAGTATGACGCATCGCTGTCCTGGTCGCGCGAAACGCTCTACCTCAACCCGAACCATTTGCAGGGTCTTGCGGTGCGTGCCGCGGCGCTCGCCCAGCTCGGCCGCACTGAGGAGGCCGCGCAGGCAGCCGAGGCGCTGCTCGCCAACCATCCCGAGCTGACGGTCGAACGTCACTTGCGCAATTTCCACTGGAAGAACCCGGCAGACATCGCGCATTATCGCGACGGCCTCTTGAAAGCCGGCCTCCCGTTCGGCAAAATCGCTCTGGTTGCATCCGCATCGAAATTCGCCGTCGACTCCTGAGCGAATTCATCCACCGGTAATGGATGCTTTTTAAGCTGAAGCTTTTCAGGATGTGGTTTGATGTCCGATACGGCTGCAAGCGCGGCGCCTGCCCCGCAGGTCTCCCCTGACAATCCCTGCCCGTTCCTGCGAGCACTGGTCGCAGGCGGCTATGTCGGCGGCCATATCGTGCCGCTGCGAGAGCTGACCGAAACCATCGACCGCGCCACCGGCAAGACCGGCCTTCCGGCGCTCAACGCCGGCGCCAAGATCTTCATGGTCGCGCAGATGGCCAACGGCATCGGCCCGTTTAGCCAAATGCGCAGCCTGTTGCAGGGCGCGATCCTCGACGAATTGCGCAACGGCCCGCTCGACAAGCACGGCGCCGGCTCGCGCATCCTCGATCAGCATGCCGTCGTGCATGAGGACGAGATCGCGCGGCTCGCGACCTTCGGCTCGGACTACAAGGCGCCCGACGGCAGCGTCGAACGCGGGCTGTCGGCATCCGAGATCAAGACCTTCATGGCCGCGAACTTCCAGCGCGCCAAGGACGAGCATCCGCCGTCCTACGCCATCCTGCACTGCTACTATCCTCTCCTGATGCTCGGCGAGTGGCCGGTGCTGCTCGACATCATGGGCAAGGGCGAAGGCAAGGACCGCTATCTCAGCGTCGCCGAGGTCAGGACCCTGTTCATGGAAAAGCGCTTTCCGGACCGCATCGTCGCGCTGCTCAACGGCTGAGCTGCGAGCTCCACACCAATAGACCGCTCACTTGAACAGCGGCGTGCCAGGCACGAAGGCGTCGAAGGCCGCCCAGAACTGTGCGCGGTAACGATCCTGCTCCTGCAGGATCTCGTGCTTGGAGCCGGCGATCACGAGATGCGAGCCGGCGCGCAGGTGATAAGCGAACTCCTCGATCGCCGCCGTCGACACCACCTCGTCATTGCTCGCCGCCAGCATCAGGATCGGCTGGCGGATCTCGGACGGATACGACATGCCGCGGAAGGTGCGCATCGCGGTGAACGCGGTATCGGCCCATGCGATCGTCGGCGCGGCGATGCCGAGCGTCGGGTCTTCCTCCAGGATCGCTGCGTTGCGGGCGTGCCGCACCGGATCGCTGGTCACGGGATTGCCGATGAAGGGCGCGAGCCCGACCAGCTCGCTGCTGCCGCCCGGAATGTAATTGCCGCCTTGCCCGGTCCAACGCATGATCCGAAGCAGCGCGCTCGGAAAGAACGACACGCGCTTGCGCGGCAGGTCGATCATCGGCGCCGACAGCACCATGCGGTCGAACCAGCGCTTGCCGGCATGCGCGAGGCGCAGCATGACCGCGCCGCCCATCGAATGCGCCAGCGCGAAATAGGGCGGCGGGCAATCCGGCAGCACCACCTGCTGCACGAAGGCTTCTACGTCGATCTCGTAATCCGCGAAGTCGCGCACATACCCCTTGCGCGGATCGCGCAGCCGCCGCGACGAATGGCCCTGCCCGCGCCAGTCGATCATCGCCACCGCAAAGCCGCGGTCGCGCAGGTCGCGCACCGTCTCGAAGTATTTTTCGATCATCTCGCCGCGCCCGCCGAACACGCAGACGGTGCCCTTGCGGCCGGGCGGCGGCGCCCAGCGCGCAAAGCGCAGCTCGGCTCCGTCTGGTGTCTTGATGGTGCCACTGACAACGTCGTCCGGAACCGGGTTGGCGGGAATCGAGACGAGCGTCATGCGGGAGACCGGCGTGGTGAGACAGGGTGGAGATCAAGGACGCCGACGCCAAAAAAAGCGACGCGGTTTCCGCCTCTTGAACGCGACGTGACCCCTCCCATATCACTTCAGTGCAGGCCGCTACCAGTGTTTCGGAACCGGAACACGAGGCTGCACAGATCTAAGCCCGGCCCGATGGCGGGCGGGTAACTGAAACAGTCGCTCATTGGAGGACTACCCTATGCGTAGCTACGACCTCACTCCGTTTTATCGTTCCACCGTCGGCTTCGACCGCCTCTTCAGCCTGCTCGATCAGGTGACCTCGGACGGCAGCCCCGGCTATCCCCCCTACAACATCGAGCGCACCGGCGAGAATGCTTACCGGATCAGCGTCGCGGTCTCCGGCTTCTCGCAGGCCGAGCTTTCGATCGTCGCGAAGGAAAACACGCTGACAATCAAGGGCGAGAAATCCGCCAACGAGAACTCCGGCAACGGCTCGGAAGTGCTCTATCGCGGCATCGCCTCCCGCGCCTTCGAGCGCGTTTTCCAGCTTGCCGACTTCGTGCAGGTGAAGAACGCTTCGCTCGAGAACGGCCTGCTCCACGTCGATCTCGTTCGCGAGATTCCCGAGGCCAAGAAGCCCCGCAGCATTCCGATCGGCGGCGAGAAGGCCCCGCAGGTCGTCGACGGCTCGGCGAAGGTCGCGGCCTAAGGAATGCCCCCCGCGTCAGCAGATATTGGCTGAACGCGAAAACGCCCCGGGAAACCGGGGCGTTTTTTTGTTGCACGCTTAACTTTCGTAGCCCGGATGGAGCGAAGCGAAATCCGGGAGGTCGTGCCGCGGGGAGCGATCCCCGGATTGCGCTTCGCTCCATCCGGGCTACGCGGCGACCTAGGTTACTCCAGCCCCTGCACCTTCGGCATTTCCTGGGTCGGCAGGATCGCAGGCGCGGGCGCCGCCGGCGGCGGCGCGGTCTGCCCGACGGTCGGGACCTCGGCTTGCTGGACGGGCTTGGGTGCCGCGGCCGCCTGGGGTCTCGGCCGGCTTCGGCGCAGCTGCGGCCTGCTCGGCAGGCGCGGGTGCTACGGCCTGGGCGG
>NZ_LGHK01000265.1 GCF_001908235.1 Bradyrhizobium sp. NAS96.2 | reverse complement strand
CGAGGCCTCGCGGGCGCGCTGCGCGGCCTCGGACTCGACCTTGCGAACCGCCTCCTCCAGCGACAGCCGCTCGCGGGTGATCTCGGACTCGGAGAGCGGCGGCTGCACGCCGCGAAGTTGCTGGATCAACGCCGTCCGCGCCCGCGCATACAGCGCACGGCGGGCTTCGCCGGGAGCGTTGGGGTCCAATCCGGCGATGGCACGGGCGATCAGCGGGTAGTAGTCAGCCATTTCCACACAATTGGTGGGATATAGGTAATATCCCGTTAAGCCTCGAACGGATTCTGTACCAGAATAGTATCTTCACGTTCCGGACTGGTGGAAAGCAGGGCGATCGGACACCCCACCAGTTCCTCGACCCGGCGGACATACTTGATGGCCTGGGCCGGCAGCTCCGCCCAGGACCGCGCGTTGGCCGTCGGCTGCTTCCAGCCTTCAATGATCTCGTAGATCGGCTCGACGCGGGCCTGCGCGCCCTCGCCCGCCGGCAGATGGTCGATTTCCTTGCCGTCTAGCTTGTAGCCGATGCACACCTTGATGCTGTCGAACCCGTCGAGAATATCGAGCTTGGTCAGCGCCAGCCCGGCAATTCCGCAGGTCCGGACAGTCTGTCGCACCAGCATCGCGTCGAACCAGCCGACCCGGCGCTTGCGCCCGGTGTTGACGCCGAATTCCTTGCCGCGACGGCCGATTTCCTCGCCGATCTCGTCGTTCAGCTCGGTCGGGAACGGACCCTGCCCGACCCTTGTGGTGTAGGCCTTGCAGATGCCCAGCACATAGCCGACGGCGCCAGGTCCGAGGCCGGTGCCGGTCGCGGCCTGCGCCGCCACGGTGTTGGACGACGTCACGTAGGGATAGGTGCCGTGGTCGACGTCGAGCAGCGCGCCCTGCGCGCCCTCGAACAGGATGCGCTTGCCCTCGCGGCGCTTGAGGTCCAGGAGCCGCCACACCGTCTCGGCATAGGGCAGAAGCTTCGGCGCCAGCGCCGACAGCTCGGCCAGGATGCTGTTGCCCTCGATCTCCGGCAGATTGTTGCCGCGGCGCAGCGCATTGTGGTGCGCCAGCAGGCGGTCGATCTTGTGCGGCAGGGTGTCGAGGTCGGCGAGGTCCATCAGGCGGATCGCACGGCGGCCGACCTTGTCCTCATAGGCCGGGCCGATGCCGCGGCGGGTGGTGCCGATCGAGGTGATGGCGTTGGAGGATTCGCGCAAGGAATCGAGCTCGCGGTGCAGCGGCAGGATCAGCGTGACGTTCTCGGCGATCCGAAGATTGTCCGGTCCGACCGCGACGCCCTGCCCCTTCAGCTTGGCGACCTCGTCGAGGAAGGCCTGCGGATCGAACACCACGCCATTGCCGATCACCGCCAGCTTGTTCGGGCGCAGCACGCCGGAGGGCAGCAGCGCCAGCTTGTAGGTCTCGCCATTGATCACGAGCGTATGGCCGGCATTGTGGCCGCCTTGGAAGCGCACGACGATGTCGGCCTGTTCCGACAGCCAGTCGACGATCTTGCCCTTCCCCTCGTCACCCCATTGGGCGCCGACGACGACAACATTGGCCATTGCGAAGATGTTCCCTTCAGGTGTTTCAGAGACCATGATCACGGCGAAAACGCGTCCGCCCACAACGATCATGCATTGATATGCCCAGCCCAAATCACGGCGCCCGGCCGCGCGCACGCAAGGCGACTACGGGATAACGGAAGCGGGTCGGCTGCGCAAGCAAGAACGGGGTCATTTGCGCCTTTTAGACGAGCTACAACCCTTTGATATCCCCTGAAAATTCCGTCCTGCGCCCGGCCGCGCCGGGCTGACGCGAATTTAATGTTACGGCCACGTGACGCCAGCCATACCGCTGCGCGTGCTTGCTGATTGATCGCAGCTCCAATTGCGGCGATCATTCACCTGGGTTAACCGGCGGGGCCCATGCCCAATTCGACACAAGCGACGATGGCGCTGCGGAAGCTAGGCATTGCCTTCAGGCTTCACACCTATGTCTACGATTCCAATGCCGAGAGCATCGGGCTGCAGGCGGCGGAGGCGCTCGGGGTCGACCCGAACCGCATGCTCAAGACGCTGATGGCGGAGGTCGACGGCAAGCCGGTCTGCGCCGTGGTGCCGTCCGACTGCGAGGTCAGCATGAAGAAGCTCGCCGCGGCGCTCGGCGGCAAGTCGGCCAGGATGATGCGGCCGGCCGATGCCGAGCGGCTGACCGGCTATCATGTCGGTGGCATCAGCCCGTTCGGCCAGAAAAAGAAAGTGCCGACCGCGATCGACGAGACCGCCCTCACGCATGTCACCGTCTTCGTCAATGGCGGCCAGCGCGGCCTGCAGATCGAGATCGATCCGAACGACGCCGCGCTTGCCGCCGGCGCCTCGATGAAGGCACTGGTGGCGACGCAGGACTAGAGCTTCGGCTCCGATTGAATCAAAGCCGAAGCTCCGGCTTGTTGTTTTGACGCGTCCTCTTCACGCGAACCGGTGCCCACTTCGCTCGATAACGCTCAGCGCGATCAATGCGAGGACTTGTCCCTGGTAAACTCCGCGCCAACGTAGTCGGA
>NZ_LGHK01000264.1 GCF_001908235.1 Bradyrhizobium sp. NAS96.2 | reverse complement strand
GGCCGCGCCCGATGCCGCTGCCGGCGCACCCGGCAACGGAGCGGCGACAGCGGCCGAGAACGCCAAGTCGAACTGACGACGTCGAATTGAAGAGGTCGAACTGAAGAAGTCGAACTGACCAGGTCGAATCCATTCACTTTCCGCATGGATGCACCGGGACCGATCCACGCTCTCGCCGCGTACCCCTACAGAAGTCGTCGATCCGGCATCTTTATCGGGTCACGGGCATGCGCTAGTGTTTTCTCCAACCGGTTAAAAAGCCGGCCTCATGAGGGAGAACAACGTGAGATCCAAGGTTATCGGTGCGCTATCGATTGCGGTCGCTGCGGTCGGCCTGTTTGCCGCAACTGCACCCGCTCTGGCCCAGGGCAAGACGATCACCGTCTGGTGGGGCAAGGGATTTTACAAATCCGAAGACGACGCGCTGATCGAGACGATCAAGAAATTCGAAGCCAAGACCGGCATCAAGGTCGAACTGTCGCAATACGCGATCCAGGACATGATTCCGAAGACGGTCGCCGCGCTCGATTCCGGCACCGTGCCCGACGTCGCCTATTCCGACACCTATGATGTGCAGGCCCAGGGCAAGTGGGCCTTCGAGGGCAAGCTCGAGGATCTCTCCGACATCATGCTGCCGATGAAGGACGCCTTCGCGCCGAACACACTGGAAGCGGCGCTGCTCTACAACGACGTCACCAAGAAGAAGTCGTATTACGGCTTCCCGCTGAAGCAGCAGAGCATGCACGTCCAGATCTGGGGCGACATGCTGGAGAAAGCCGGCTTCAAGGCCGCCGACATCCCGACCAAATGGGAGGACTACTGGACGTTCTGGTGCGACAAGGTGCAGCCGGCGATCCGCAAGGCGACCGGCCAGCGCATCTACGGCGTCGGCCAGCCGATGGGCGTGGAATCCACCGACTCCTTCCAGTCGTTCTACACCTTCATGGACGCCTACCACGTCAAGCTGGTCGATGATGACGGCAAGCTCCTGGTCGACGATCCCAAGGTGCGCGACGGCCTGATCCACGCGCTGAAGGACTACACCGACACCTACATCAAGGGCTGCACGCCGCCGTCCTCGACGACCTGGAAGGATCCGGACAACAACGTCGCCTTCCACAACAAGACGATCGTGATGACGCACAATTTCACGATCTCGATCGCGGCGAAGTGGTTCGAGGATTCCACCAACCCGGCGCTGACCGACGCACAGCGCGCCGCGGGCAAGCAGGCCTATGAGCACGACATCATCACGGCGTCGTTCCCGAAGGCGCCGGACGGCTCGACGATCCGCTACCGCTCCGACGTCAAGACCGGGCTGATCTTCGCCAACGCCAAGAACAAGGCCGAAGGCAAGCAATTCATCAGCTTCCTGATGCAGGAAGACAACGTTCGGCCCTATATCGAGGGAGCGCTCGGCCGCTGGTTCCCGGTGACCAAGGCCAGCCAGGCCAGCCCGTTCTGGCAGGCCGACCGGCATCGCAAGGCGGTCTGGAATCAGTTCACCGGCGGCACCACGCCGTTCGACTTTACCAAGAACTGGAAGTTCACCATCCTGAACAACGAGAACGTCTGGGCCAAGGCCATGAACCGCGTCGTCAGCGAGAAGGTGCCGGTGGACAAGGCCGTCGACGAACTGATCGCCCGTATCAAGCAGGTCGCGGGGTGATGTAAGTGATGACGACCGCCGCGAACGTATGTCTCTGTCGTCCCTGCGAAAGCAGGGACCCATACGCCGCGGCGGTCGTTTTGAATGATGCTGGTCATCGGCTTTCGTGCGACAACGAAGGCTGGTGGTTATGGGTCCCTGCTCCCGTGCGCAATTGCGCACTAGGCAGGGACGACAGCGTAGGCACAGGCGACATCGAGTAACCGAATGGCGATCACACTCTCCGCATCCGATGCCCCCTCGCCGCCACTGTCGGCGCGGCTGTCGCCGCCGCAGGTCTGGGGCATTGTGCTGCTCGCGCCCTATTTGCTCGTGTTTCTCGCCTTCGTGGTCTATCCGGTCGGCTACGGCCTGTGGCTGGCGCGCCAGCCGGCGAGCTATGTCGCGCTGTACAACGACCCGATCTTCGCGCGCGCCGCGGTCAACACGCTGATCTTCCTGGTCATCGGCATCAACATCAAGATGCTGATCGCGCTGTTCCTGTCCGGCTTCTTCGCCCAGCAGCGGCCCTGGATCAGGTGGCTGTCCGTCATCTTCATCCTGCCCTGGGCGGTGCCGTCGATCCCGACCATCCTGTCGGTGCGCTTCATGCTCAATCCCGAATGGGGCGTGGTCAACCAGCTGATCTTCAAGTTCACCGGCGACGACGGCCCGAACTGGCTGAACGATCCGGCAGTCGCGCTCGCGATGGCGATCGGCGTGCACATCTGGAAGTCGCTGCCGTTCTGGACGCTGATCCTGCTGACCGGACGGCTCGCGATCTCGCACGACCTGTACGAGGCCTCCGACGTCGACGGCGCCAATTGGTGGCAGAAATTCCGCTACATCACCTGGCCGTCGATGCAGACGCTCTACATCACCTGCACGCTGCTCTCGATGATCTGGACGTTGGGCGACTTCAACAGCGTCTATCTGCTCACCGGCGGCGGCCCCGCCGACCTCACCCACGTGCTGTCGACGCTGGGCATCCGCTATCTCAGGCTCGACCAGCTGTCGCTGGCGATGGCCTCGATCGTCTGCGCGATGCCGTTCGTGCTGCCGCTGGTCTATTTCATGATGAAACGGTTGTCGCGATGAAGCTGCCCACCCTCCGCGAAGTCGGCACCGAAGCCAAGCTGCTCTTGATCGGCATTCCGGTCTTCATCTGGACCATGATTCCGATCTACCACATGTTCGTGTTCGCGATCTCGCCCAAGGAGGACGCGTTCTCCGGCAAGCTGTGGCCGGCGCATCCGACCTTCCACAATTTCTCGATCGTGTTCCACCAGCAGCACTACTTCCTGCGCGACTTCTGGATCCAGTTCTGGAATTCGACCGTGATCGCGCTCGCCGTCGGCGCGCTGACGCTGTTCGTCGCCACCGCCGCCGCGTTCTCCATCTCGCGGCTGCGGGTGCCGGGCGGCCGCGCGGTCATGAACATGGCGCTGTTCACCTATTTCATCCCGGCGGCATTCCTCGCCGTGCCGATGTACCGCACCATGGGCACCTATGGCCTCTTGAACAATCACTGGTCGCTGATCCTGGCGATGGTGACAATCGCCGCGCCCTACGCGATCTGGGTGCTGAAGCAGGCCTCCGACAAGCTGCCGGTCGAGCTCGACGAGGCCGCGACGATGGACGGGGCCACCACGCTGCAGCTGTTCCGCCTGGTCTATGTGCCGCTGATGATGCCCTCGCTGGTCGCGGTCGGCACCTACGCGATCCTGCTCGCGTGGAACGAATATCTCTACGCGTTCCTGCTGCTGTCGAAGGACACCGACATCACGCTGCCGGTCGCGCTCGGCAACTTCCTCGCCGCCGACGATTCGCCGTGGGAGCTGCTGATGACCACCGGCTTCATCTACGCACTGCCGCCGGCCGCAGTCTATTACGCGTTCAAGCGCTACATGGTCGGCGGGCTGACCGCGGGCGCCGTCAAGTCGTGAGGCTTGGCGCGGTCTCGGCTCACCTCTCCCCGCCGGGGAGAGGTGAAGCACGAGCCCAACCATCATGCTCTAGAGCGGCGCGGCGCTCTCGCCGCGCGCGTTCGACAGCTTCGAGGCGAACGAGGCGATCACGATGATCACGGCGATCAGCGCGATCACCAGCGTGCAGATCGCGTTGATCTCGGGTTTCACGCCGAGCCGGACCTCGGAATAGATCCGGATCGGCAGCGTCGCCGAGCCGGGCCCGGTGGTGAAGCTCGCGATCACGACGTCGTCGAGCGACAGCGTGAAGGCCAGCATCCACCCCGCGACGATCGCCGGCACGATCAGCGGCAGCGTCACCATCAGGAACGCGCGCACCGGATCGCAGCCGAGATCCATCGCGGCTTCCTCCAGGCTGCTATCGAGCGCGGAGAGGCGCGACTGCACCACCACGGTGACGAAGCACATCGTCAGCGTGGTGTGGGCAATCGTCACGGTCCAGAAACCGCGCTCGGCGTTCAGCGCCACGAACAGCAGCAGCAGCGACAGGCCGGAGATCACCTCGGGCATGACCAGCGGCGAATACAGCATGCCGGAGAACAGCGCCCGCCCCCCGAACCGCTCGCCCCGCGCCAGCCCGACCGCCGCCAGCGTGCCCAGCAGGGTCGCCAGCGTCGCCGACACCGCGGCGACCGACAGGCTCATCCACGCCGCCTCCAGCATGGCGCGGTCGTTGAAGAACTCGTGGTACCAGCGCAGCGACCAGCCGCCCCACACCGTCACCAGCCGCGAGGCGTTGAAGGAGTAGATCATGAGGATGACGATCGGCAGATAGAGGAACGCCAGCCCGAGCGCCAGCGAGGTCATGTTGAAGCGCGTCAGTCTGGTCGCGGCGCGCGCCATCAGCGGCCCGCGTCCAGTTGCCGCCGCTGCAGACGGTCGTAGAGCACGAGCGGCGGCACCAGCAGGAGCAACAGCGCGACCGCGGCGGCGGACGCCACCGGCCAGTCCTTGTTGGTGAAGAACTCGAGCCACAGCGTCTGCCCGATCATCAGCGAGTTGGAGCCGGCGAGCAGGTCGGGGATCACGAATTCGCCGACAACAGGGATGAAGCAGAGCAGCGCACCGGCGCCGACGCCCGGCAGCGACAGCGGGAACGTCACCAGCCAGAACGCCTGCCGCGGCGAGGCGCCGAGATCGCCCGCCGCCTCCAGCAGCGAGGAATCCATCTTCGAGAGCGTCGCATAGAGCGGCAGGATCATGAACGGCAGATAGGAATAGACGATGCCGAGATACATCGCGCTGTCGGTGGACAGCCAGACCACGGGCGCGGAGACAATGTGCAGCGTGAGGAGAACCTGGTTGAGCAGGCCGTCATGCTGCAGGATGTTGATCCAGGCATAGATGCGGATCAGGAACGAGGTCCAGAACGGCACGATGACCAGCATCATCGCCACCGCTTGCCAGCGCTGCGGCAGCCGCGCCATGCCGTAGGCGATGGGATAGCCGATCAGCAGCAGGATCAAGGTCGAGGTCACCGCGACGACGAGGCTGCGCAGATAGGACAGGATGTAGAGATTGTCCTGCAGCAGCAGGCGGAAATTGTCGAACGACAATTGCGCAAACGCAGCCGCCAGCGCCGCGCGCCCTTCGCTGAAATCGAACACCGGCGTATAGGGCGGCTGCGCGATCGCGGTCTGCGACAGGCTGATCTTCAGCACGAAGCCGAACGGCACCAGGAAGAACAGCACCATCCAGAGATAGGGCGCGATCGCAGCGAGCCGCGCCGGCCGGGCGAAGATGCGGCGCGCGCTCATTGCTCCAGCACCAGGCAATCATCGGCGGTGAACCACGCCACCACCCGCTGACCGGCGAGATAGGCGTCGACATCGAGCCGCGCGGTGTTGGCCATCGACGAGCGCACCACCGCGCCCGTCTCCAGCTTCACCCGATAGCTGGTGATGCCGCCGAGATAGTTGACGTCGATGACGACGCCTTCCAGCCGGTTGATCGGCTGCGGTGCGCCCGCATCCGATGCCGGCGCGCGGCGCGACAGCTTCACCTTCTCGGGACGGATCGCGACGCTGACGACCTGCTTGGTCACCGGCGGCCACAGTTCGCTGACCGCGAGCGCACCAGCTTCCGTGGTGGATACCGTCAGGCGGCCGCGGTCGCGGGCGGTGACCTGGCCGTTGAACAGGTTGATGTCACCGACGAACTCGGCAATCCAGCGCGAGGCCGGCGCCTCGTAGAGATTGCGCGGCGTGGCGACCTGCACCAGCCGGCCGGCATCCATCACGCCGATGCGGCCGGCCATCGTCATCGCCTCCTCCTGATCATGGGTGACGATGATGAAGGTCATGCCGAGCCGGCGCTGCAGCTCCATCAGCTCGCCTTGCGTGCTCTCGCGCAGCTTCTTGTCGAGCGCGGCGAGCGGCTCGTCGAGCAGCAGCACCTGCGGCCGGCGCGCCAGCGAGCGCGCCAGTGCCACGCGCTGCCGCTGTCCGCCGGAGAGCTGGTCGGGCTTGCGCTTCTCCAGCCCCTCGAGCTTGACGAGCGCCACCATCTCCGCGACGCGGGTCGCGATATCCTTGCGCGCCATGCCGGCGCGCTTCAGCCCGAAGGCGATGTTGTCGCGCACCGACAGATGCGGAAACAGCGCGTAGTTCTGGAACATCATGTTGACGGGCCGCTCATGCGGCAGCACCTGGGCGATGTCGTTGCCGCCGAGCAGGATACGGCCCTCGTCCGGCGTCTCGAAGCCGGCGAGCATGCGGAGCAGCGTGGTCTTGCCGCAGCCGCTCGGGCCGAGCAGCGCGAAGAACTCGCCGGCGCGGATATCGAGCGAGAGCTTGTCGACCGCGCGGAAATTCCCGAACGACTTGGCGACGCCCTCGATCCGCAGCAGCGGCATGTCCGAGACGGCCGGTTCAGGCAACGGCTTTGCCGCCTCCGCACTCGCTTCGCCCGATGTCACGTCAAGAAGCCCCGATTCCCCGCAAGGTCCAATCCTGGCGGCAAGCTAGCCGCGGATCGCCACCGGCTCAACCGCCTCACGGAAATCTCCCGCAATATTGTCGCCCTCCGCGCCTCTGCCAGGGCGCGTACTCATCAACGCGTTGCGTCGGCTTTGAGGTACAAACCGGAAGACACTTGCTCAGTCTGAACCTTACCGCTTTTGACCCGAAACCAACGTCAGTGCCCTGCTTAACGACGTTCGCCAATGCGCTGTCCCTTACCCACGCGCGCCAGCGCTATGTGCAAGCTGGCAGGCGGTTGCCCGAGCGTAGTGTTTGCTCCCCGGTAGCGTTCCCACATCGCCTTTCCGTCCAGATCTTCAATCAGCTCAAGCTCAACACAAGCGAGATCGTTGACAATTTCATCGGGATTAAACCCTGAAATCCAAGGTTCGCCGATTTGCGCTACCACCTTGGTGTTCTCATTGTGGGGTGATCGCGATGCGCCCTGGGCGAACTCGGCTTGGTCGACATAGGTGAATACAAGTTCGCTCCCCGGGGCACCGCAAGTTGCGACTGCGCGCAAGGTTGCCAGATTGGCATTGCGAGTCAGGTACACCGTAACGCCGAGCCACGTGAAGAATGTTTTCTCGCCCGTGCGGAACGGAGAGCGAGCCAAAACCGCCACCAAATCCTCATTTGCGAGGTCGGCAGCGATGAACTGCACAGACGGCGGAAGCGACATGCCGCATTCCTTAATGCGTTGGATCTTCAAGGTCTGCGTCGCCGGATGGTCAATTTCGAAGATCGTTAACCCGTCGGAAAAAGCGGGGCGGCGAAGCACGAAGCTGTCCAATCCGGCGCCGATCAGGACATACTGACTGATGCCCCTTATTGTCGCCTCCCGCAGCGCATCCTCTGCATAGCGGGAGCGAATCACCACTCCAGGGAGGGTGGTGTTGGTCAGCAGGAACTCGTCCAACACTGAAGCGGGCGTCCGCAGGGCGCGGGCACGCGCGTCCGAATCCATGCGGGCCAATATCCGCTCAGTCATTCTTTCGCGTTCGGATTCGGGAACGAGTCGATCGCCCCAGGGGTCGTCCAGAAGAGGAAAAGGGTCGGACCGCGAATGCAGCGCTCTCATAAGTGACGTCACCATTGCGGTGCGGCTGGGCAATGACTCGATCATCGCGATCCTTCTTGGGACGGCTTGTCTTTGCCGCTGCGGATTTGGGCACGGTGTGGGCGATCCGTCACGTACGGACGAGAGACTAGCCTGAAAACAATTTAAACGCTGCCCATTTGCCGAACAGACAGGCAATAACCTTCTCACTAGCGCCACTGACAGGCTTCTAGAGGTAACGCAATTTGCTGCGCCGCATAAGTCCGAGATGGAGCGGCGGGGACATCAACCAAGGGACTATCCGGCTGAATCGGTCGAAGCCGCCTATTTTTCGCCGATGATCATGGAGTTGCCACCTGGTAGGTCGCGAACTATCGTTTCTGCGAACCCGGCCGAACACATCCAACCGGTGCAATCCGTTGCCGTATATCCAAACCCGCCCGCCGTCCAAAGGAGCATGTTGAGAGAGGAGAGCAAGCCCGTTGTGCTTGTGCGCCGGTCGTCGTCGATCAGCATATCATAGACGATGATAGCCCCACCTGTCCGGATCGCTCGATACGCCTTGTCCAGTAACATCTTCTTGGCTTCAAGATCCCAATTGTGGAGGACGCGACCCAACACGATGACATCGGCCTGAGGCAATGGATCCTTGAAGAAATCGCCTCCCGCGAAACTCACCCTGTCAGCGACGTTGCGTTCGACCGCGTACTCCTCGAATCCCGAGCGCAGCATCGGAAGATCGAATCCGATCGCACGGACGTGAGGATGTGCCAAAGCAATCTGGACCGGTAAGCAACCTTGAGCGGTGCCGACATCGCAAAGTGTCTGATAGTTCTCCCAGGGGAACTGGTGAGCGATACCTTGAGCGGCGAGCAAGCTGCCGGACGTCATCGCGGTGACGAAGGTCCGGAATCTCGCTGCGTCGTTGTAGAGAGATCCGAAGTGATCCTGGCCATGCGTTTCGGCCGCCGGATTACCGGTCTGCAACGACTGCGTCAGCGATCCCCATAACGCGTATTCGCGGCGGTTATACTGATCGAAGCTGGCTCCGAGATAAGTCGGCTTCGCTCGGTCGAGATAAAAATCGCTCTCCTCGGTATTGCGATATTGCCCTTTGTCGTCTCGCGTTAGCAGACCCGTCGCAACGAGTGCATCGAAGAAGTCGCGAGCCGCGCGACCATGGACCTGAATGCGGCTGGCGAGATCTCTCGCATCGAGCGGGCCGGCAGCGAGTTCCGAAAACACTCCGAGTTCGACCGCGCTCAGTAGAACCTTCGCCTGTCGGTAGGCGCTGCCGATCTCGAAAAGCCGATCGGTACGCGGCTGCTCGCGGCTCATGGGGATATTCTCCTGTCTCGGTGCTTTGCGCGTCGGCTATTGCGGGGTCGCCTGGGTATAACGGGCGAGCGCGGCGCGCTCGTCCGTGACGATCTTTTGCAGTTCTGCCGGAGAGGTTACGCGTACTCGCATGCCGATCGCGTTGAATCGTCCCGCCAAATCCGCGTCCGCGCCAATCGCGTGTAGGTCGGCGCCGATCCGTTCACGTAGCTCAGCCGACATTCCGCGGGGCGCGAAAAAGCCGAGGAACGCTTCGTACTCGAGTTCCGGGAAGCCCGACTCGCGCGCGGTGGGAACGTCAGGCAGGAAGGGCGATCGCTGGCTGTTCGTAACCGCGATGATCTTGATCTTGCCGGTTTGCGCCATCGGCAACTGGGTAGCGAGGGCAGCAGCATAGAATTGGAGTCGATCTTGCGCGAGGTCCTGCATCGCCATACTCACTTCTCGGTATGGGACGCGCGGGAGATCGATGCCGGCGCGCTTCAAAAACCCCGGCACCAGATAGTCCAGACTGCCGGGAGTTCCGCTCCAATTGAACTGCCCCCGCTTGAGGCGCGCCTGCGCGACAAATTCGGACAGCGAGCTTGTCGCCAGGGAAGCCGGCACCCCTATCGCTACGTAGACTTCAGCTGCGGCCGCAACCGGCAGCAGATCATCGGGATTGTACGGAAGGCTGCCCGCGTGCGCGAGCAAGTTGCTCGTGAGCGGTCCCCCGTTCGTATAGAGGAGAGTATGCCCATCGTTCGAGTTGAGCACCGCGGTCGCGGCGATGATGCCGTCAGCGCCTGGACGATTTTCGACGATGACGGGCTTCCCCCACCGTACCGCGAGCTTTTCGGCGAAGGGACGCGCCGTGACGTCGCCACCGCTGCCAGGCGGGAATGGCGTGATGATCTTCACGACCTGGGTTGGCCACGACTGGGCGTTACCCGGAAACGCGGTAAACGACAGAGCGATTGTTGTCAGCAGTCCCAGAGCCAAATGCGTGGTGCGCATGACCGAATCTCCTCGTCCCGACCGCCGGCACGGCGGTTTGTCGGGCTCGATGGACACTACGAGGCGATACCCTTAAGGTCCTTGTTTCAGGGTCTGAAGAGTTCTGAACAGGCATGGCATTCAATCCGAAACCGGATCGAGACACTGTTCGATTTGGAAAGTTTGTGCTGGGTCTTGTCGACCGGCGGCTGACCTGTTCGGGACAGCCCGTCAAGCTCTCAAGCCGGTCGCTCGATATTCTCTGCGAATTG
>NZ_LGHK01000263.1 GCF_001908235.1 Bradyrhizobium sp. NAS96.2 | reverse complement strand
TCACGAATTTGTATTGCAGGCCGTGCTGTTTCATTGGCCGTAGCGGCGAAACAGCATGGCGGTTCCGGAGGTATTAGCTCGTTGTATGAGCATGATCTTTTCGGAAAACCGCTTCGCACTTTTCCGGCTCATGCTCCAGCCACTGCATAGCCATATCTGACCCAGGATGACAAACGATATGCCCGAGACGCCCCCATCCGAACCGACCGCCAAGCCGACGGCCAAGTGGCGTATCCCGCTGGTGATCGGCGCCGTGCTGGTTGGGGCCGTGCTCGGCTATATCGGGGTCTCCAGCCTCAGGCATCCGGTCGGCGGCGACGTCGCCTGCAACAGCGCGGTGGACCTGGCGAAGAAGATCGCCCCGCTCGCCCATGGCGAGGTCGCGGCGCTGACCATGGCAACCACCCCCTTGCGGCTGCCCGATCTGGCCTTCGAGGACGCCAACGGCCAGCCGAAGAAGCTGTCGGATTGGCGCGGCAAGACCGTGCTGGTCAATCTGTGGGCGACCTGGTGCGTGCCCTGCCGCAAGGAAATGCCGGCGCTCGACAGCCTGCAGACCAAGCTCGGCGGCAAGGATTTCGAGGTGGTCGCGATCAACATCGACACCCGCGACCCGGACAAGCCGAAGAACTTCTTGAAAGAGGCCAATCTGACCAAGCTGGATTATTTCAGCGACCAGAAAGCCAAGGTCTTTCAGGACCTTAAGAACATAGGCAAGGCGCTGGGCATGCCGACCTCGGTGCTGGTCGACGGCAAGGGCTGCGAAATCGCCAATATCGCCGGTCCCGCCGAATGGGCGAGCGACGATGCGATCAAGCTGGTGAAGGCGGCGCTACAGCCGGCAGCGGCGGGGTTCTAGCGGTCTTTGGGGCCAGTCAGGCGCTTGCCCCGTCATTGCGAGGAGCGTAGCGACGAAGCAATCTACGTTTCCGCTGGCGGCGCGATGGATTGCTTCGCTTCGCTCGCAATGACGCGGATAGCTGAGGGGTGAACTCAGGCGACGGCGTTGAGGTTGCCGCCGACGCCGGGACCGAGATTGGCGGTCGACGGCGTGCCGAGCAGGGTTTGAACCGCGAACTTTTCCGCGTCGAGGTTCTGCTTGGTCACCCGGGTCGCAATCTCACCCTGCAGATTGCCCTGCTGCATCGAGAGGATGCTGGCGACCATGCTCATCGTGTCCATACGCGGTACTCCCAAGTCCGACTCGCAAGTTCGAGTTGCAAGTTCGAGTTGCAAGTCCCGTTTGGCGTAGCGCGCGAAAGTTAATACTTGGGTAACGGCTCGCCGCGTCAGGCTGACGCATCGTTGCGAAGCCGCTCAGACCGCGTTCGCCGCGAAGGCTGCACCGAGGGTGCGCAGCGCCTGCCGGGTCCGCGCATCCGACAGCTTCGAGTGCAGCATGACGTCGCGCGACGGCAATGGCGGCAGGCCGAGCCGCGGCCCGAGGTCGACGGTATCCGCCGGCGCCACCCGGCGCGCCAGCGCAGCGACGGCGAGGCCAGCTGATATCGCGGCCCCGATCGTCGAAAGCCCGCCACCGACGAACGCCTCGGTCCATGCGATGCCGGCGGCGTCGAGGACCTCGACCGCCATGGCGCGCACGCTGCAGGGCTCGGCTTGCGTCGCAAGACGCAGCGGCTCGCCCGGACGATGGTGAAAATCGGGCGCGGCCATCCAGCCGAACGGCTCCTCGAACAGCACATCGCCGTCGCGGCGCTTGGCGTCGTGGCGCAGCGCGATCGCTGCATCGAGCTTGCCGTCGTCGAATGCGCCGAGCACCGCGCGCGAGGTGTCGACGTGCAGCTGGATCACCAGGCCGGGATCGGTGGCGTTCATCCGCTTCAACAGCGAGGCCAGCTCCGATCCGACGATATGGTGGCTGATGCCGACGACCAGGCGCCGATGCTCAACCGCAAACGAGCCGATCGCCGATTGATGCGCGGCAACCAGATTGCGCGCCGCGCCGAGGAAGGCGGCGCCCTCAGCGGACAGCCGGACCAGCCGCGGCGTTCGCTCCAGGAGCCGCCGGCCGAGCCCGTCTTCCAGCCGCCTGATCTTCAGGCTGACCGCCGACTGCGTGGTCTCCATGACCTGCGCCGCGCGGGTGAAGCTGCTGAGGTCGGCCACCAGGACAAAGGCCTGGACCGCCTCGACATCGAGTGCCTTCATGGCCATTCATTTCAATTAGCAATCATTGAAATCGGATATCATACGGTTTTTCAATGATCAAGGAGCGCCTAAGGTCGGCTGAACGCAACGACCGCCAGGAGCCACCATCATGCCGCTGACCCGCGTCTCACTGCGCCGGGGCAAGCCCGCCGCCTACCGCAAGGCGATTCTCGATAACCTCTATCGCGCTATGCGCGAGACCTTTGATGTGCCTGAGGGCGATCGCTTCATGACGATCTCCGAGCACGACGGCGACGACTTCGTCTATGGCGCCGATTACCTCGGCATCAGGCGGAGCGACGACCTGGTCATCATCCAGATCACGGTCAGCAACACCCGCCCGGTGGCGCAGAAGCAGAGGCTCTATCGGCGGATCGCCGAACTGCTGACGGAAAGCCCCGGGCTGCGCCGTGAGGACATCTTCATCAACCTCATCGAGGTGCTTCCCGAGAACTGGTCGTTCGGCAACGGCGAGGCGCAGTACGTCCGATGACCGCGACACCGATCCTCTCGCCGCGCATGCGCAGCATCAAGCCGTCACCCGCATCGGTGCTGCGCCGCCGCGCCCGCGAACTGCGCGCCGCCGGGCGCGACATCATCGAGCTGTCGTCGGGCAATCTCGACCTCCCGACACCGGACCATGTGATCGCAGCAGCACATCAAGCGGCGTTGCGCGGCGAAACCCGCTACACCGACGTCGACGGCACGCCGGAGCTGAAGCGCGCGGTGCAGGCGGCGCTGCTGCGCGATCATCGTCTCGACTATCGGCCGGATGAAATCGTCATCACCAACGGCTCGACGCAAGCGCTGTTCAATGCGTTGCTGGCGACGCTGGCGCCTGACGACGAGGTGATCGTCCCTGCGCCCTATTGGGCGCCCTATCTCGATCAGGTGCGGCTGGCAGGCGCGACGCCGGTGGTCGTGCCGTGCGTGCAGAACTACGGCTTCAAGCTGCGTGCCAAGGATCTGCAGGCGGCGATATCTGCGCGGACGCGCTGGATCGTGATCAACAATCCGGTCAATCCCTCCGGTGCGCTGTATTCTCCCGAGGATCTCACCGAGATCGCCGCGGTCCTGTTGCAGCATCCGGACATCTGGGTGCTGGCCGACGGGCTCTACGAGCACATCGTGTTTGGCGGCGCGCCTGCGCCGACGCTTGCGGAGGTCGAGCCGCGCTTGAAGCCGCGGACATTGACCGTCAGCGGCCTCGCCAAGAGCTACGCCATGATGGGATGGCGGATCGGCTATGCCGCCGGACCTTCGGCGCTGATCCGCGCGATGACCTCGATCCAGTCGCAGACCACGTCCGGCGCCTCGTCGATCAGCCAGGCCGCCGCGGTCGCCGCGCTCGACGGCGCACAGGATGTGCTGCTCGAGCGCGCCGCCATCCTTCGCGCGAGGCGTGATCGCTTTGCCGAACTCGTGAACGGATGCGCCGGCCTCTCCTGCACGCCGCCCGAAGGCACGTTCTATCTGCTGGTCAACTGCGCCGGCGTGATCGGCAAGCGCGCGCCCGACGGAAAGGTGGTTGCGAGCGACCGCGATTTTGCGACCTACCTGCTTGAACAAGCCGATCTGGTGGTGTTCCCCGGCGAGGATCTCGGGCTGTCGCCCTATATCCGCCTCAGCTTCGCCAACCCGTCACCGATCATCGAGGAAGCCGGCAGGCGGCTGAAGCGCGCCTGCGAGGCGCTGCAATGACGCCTCACGCGCAGAGCCAGCGTCTCGCGCTGACGGCGCATCTGTTCGGGCTTGGAACGGGTGTGGCTTTGATTACAGGTCTCGTGCCCGCGACGCTCGCGCTGCTGCGGGCACTGATCTGAAGACGCGGTGATTACCGGGTCGGGACCGGCTTGTCGCCGCGATAATCGTAGAAGCCGCGCTGGGACTTGCGTCCGAGCCAGCCGGCCTCGACGTACTTCACAAGCAGCGGACACGGCCGGTATTTGGAGTCGGCGAGCCCCTCGTGCAGCACCTGCATGATCGACAGGCAGGTGTCGAGGCCGATGAAATCGGCGAGCTCGAGCGGGCCCATCGGATGATGCGCGCCGAGCTTCATCGCGGCGTCGATCGCCTCGACGTTGCCGACGCCTTCATACAGCGTGTAGATCGCCTCGTTGATCATCGGCAGCAGGATGCGGTTGACGATGAAGGCGGGAAAATCTTCCGACACCGCGACCTGCTTGCCGAGCTTGGCGACGAACGCCTTGGCGGTGTCGAAGGTCGTATCGTCGGTGGCGATGCCGCGGATCAGCTCGACCAGCTCCATCGCCGGCACCGGATTCATGAAGTGAATGCCGATGAATTTCTCCGGGCGGTCGGTCGAGGCGGCGAGCCGCGTGATCGAGATCGACGACGAGTTGGTCGCGACGATCGCTTCCGGCTTCAGCACCGCGCAGACCTCGTGGAAGATCTTGCGCTTGGTCTCTTCCTTCTCGATCGCGGTCTCGATCACGAGATCGCAATCGGCCAGCGCATCGAGCGTCTCGGCGGAGGTGATGCGGTCGAGCGCCTGCTTGCGCTCGTTCTCGCTGATCGCCTTCTTGGCGACCTGGCGGGTCAGATTGCCGTTGATGGTCGCCAGCGCCGACTTCAGCCGGTCGCCGGACACGTCGTTGAGCACCACGTCGAAGCCGGCCAGCGCCGCCACATGGGCGATGCCATTGCCCATCTGGCCCGAACCGATCACGCCGACCTTTTTGATTGCCACCGTCATCTTGTCATCCACCGGAACGGCGCGCATGTCGCGCCTGCCCAATCCCAACGATACCCGAAGCGAAACCTTCCGGTTGCCCAATCCGCCGGAAAACGTTCCCGGGACCATGATGTGATGACAGGTCATCACACAAGGGTCCCATTTCCCCCTGTCGGGCACGATCCTTCCGGAAAAACGTTTCCGGATCATTGCCTCGAAAATTATAACACCGGCCGGAGCTTAGCCATCCGGCCGGCGTCTTGTCGCTTACTTTCCGAGCTTGCCGAGCGCTTCGGTGAGCTCCGGAACCGCCTGGTAGAGGTCGGCGACCAGGCCGTAATCGGCGACCTGGAAGATCGGCGCGTCCTCATCCTTGTTGATGGCGACGATCACCTTGGAGTCCTTCATGCCGGCCAGATGCTGGATCGCGCCGGAGATGCCGACCGCGACATAAAGTTCCGGGGCCACAACCTTGCCGGTCTGGCCGACCTGCCAGTCGTTCGGCGCATAGCCGGCATCGACCGCGGCGCGCGAGGCGCCGACGCCGGCACCGAGCTTGTCGGCGAGCGGCTCGATGTATTTTGCAAAATTCTCGCGGCTCTGCATGGCGCGGCCGCCGGAGACGATGATTTTTGCGGATGTCAGTTCCGGACGATCGCTCTTGGCGACCTCCTCGCCGACGAACGTCGACAGGCCCGGATCGGCGGCGGATGCCGCGTTCTCGATCGCCGCGCTGCCGCCTTCACCGGCGGCCGCAAAGGTCGAGGTGCGGACGGTGATCACCTTCTTGGCGTCCTTCGACTTCACGGTCTGGATCGCGTTGCCGGCATAGATCGGCCGCTCATAGGTGTCGGGCGCGACGACCTTGATGATCTCGGAAACCTGCATGACGTCGAGCAGCGCTGCGACGCGCGGCATCACGTTCTTGAAGCGCGAGGTCGCGGGCGCGACGAAGGCGTCGTAGCCGGGCGCCAGCGCGACGATCAGCGCAGCCAGCGGCTCGGCAAGGTCGTGCTCATAGGCGGGACCTTCGGCGACCAGCACCTTGCTGACGCCGGCGAGCTTGGCGGCTGCTTCCGCCGCCGCCTTGGTGCCCTGGCCGCCACCGGCAACCAGTACATGCACGTCGCCGCCGAGCTGGCTCGCCGCGGTCAGCGCCTTGTTGGTCGAGTCCTTCAGGGTCTCGTGGTCGTGTTCAGCAATCAACAGCGTCGTCATCAGAGAACCCCGGCTTCGGTCTTGAGCTTGTTCACGAGTTCGGCGACGTCCTTGACCTTGACGCCCGCCTTGCGGCCTGCCGGTTCCGCGGTCTTCAGCACTTCCAGACGCGGCGTCACATCGACGCCGTAGTCGGCGACGCTCTTGTCGTCGATCGGCTTCTTCTTCGCCTTCATGATGTTGGGCAGCGAGGCATAGCGCGGCTCGTTGAGGCGAAGGTCGGTGGTGACGATCGCCGGGCCCTTCAGCTTGATGGTCTGCAGGCCGCCGTCGACTTCGCGCGTGACCTTGAAGTCCGATCCTTCGACCTCGAGCTTGGAGGCGAAGGTCGCCTGCGACCAGCCGAGCAGCGCGGCCAGCATCTGGCCGGTCTGGTTCGAGTCGTCGTCGATCGCCTGCTTGCCGAGAATGACGAGGCCGGGCTGCTCGGCCTCAACCACCGCCTTCAGGATCTTGGCGACCGCGAGCGGTTCGACATTGCCTTCGGCCTTGACCAGGATGCCGCGGTCGGCGCCCATCGCAAGTCCGGTGCGAATGGTCTCGGAGGCCTGCGCGGGTCCGATCGACACCACCACCACTTCGGTCGCCTTGCCGGCCTCCTTCAGCCGCAGCGCTTCCTCGACGGCGATCTCGTCGAACGGGTTCATCGACATCTTGACGTTGGCGAGCTCCACGCCCGTCCCGTCACTCTTGACGCGGACCTTGACGTTGTAGTCGACGACCCGCTTTACCGGCACAAGAACCTTCATCGATCCTCTTTCGCTTTGATTTTATGGGTTTCGGTTGGCTGGCGCGGAACCTAAAGGTCCCGTTTCCCCCGGTCAACGCGCCAAAGCCAAAAAACCGTCACCCGGTTTTGAGCCAGTCTAGAGCACTTCCGGTTCTGATTGCATCAGAACCGGCGCTCCAGATTCATGTTTTGGCGCGTTTTCTTGACGCGAACCGGGCATCCACTTCGCTCGAAAACGCTTCAGCGGTTCTGGCCCGGCACCCACAACACGTCTCCCGCCCCCTTATTGTTCTGGAAGCGGCTGGCAACGAACAGGAAATCCGACAGGCGGTTCATATACTGAATGCCAGCCGCGTTGACCGGCTCGTCGGGCCGGGCTGCGAGTTCCACCATCATCCGTTCCGCGCGGCGACATATCGTCCGGGCGAGATGCAGATATGCGGCGGCAGGCGTGCCTCCGGGCAGCACGAACGAGGTCAGCGGCGCGAGCTGGTCGTTGAGGCGGTCGATGTCGCGCTCGAGCCGTTCGACCTGGCTCGCCAGCATGCGCAGGCGTTCGGTCTTGCCCTCGCGCTCGGGCACCGCAAGGTCGGCGCCGAGATCGAACAGATCGTTCTGGATCCGGCCGAGCATCGCATCGACCTCGGGACTATCAGCCAGATGCAGCCGCACCACGCCGATCGCGGCGTTGGTCTCGTCGACGGTGCCGTAGGCGGCAACGCGCAGATCGTATTTCGGCCGCCGCTCGCCGGAGCCGAGCGCGGTGGTGCCGTCATCGCCGGTGCGCGTGTAGATCCGATTGAGAACGACCATGGCCGTGATCTCCTAACGTTTGCACATCGCCGTTATCGCCCCATCGCCCAGACCGCGAGCATCGCGATGACGATGGCGACGAACTGCAGCAGCACGCGCAGCCGCATCAGCCTCTGCGACGTGTTCGGCGAGCCGCCCTTCATCATGTTGACGAGGCCGAGCAGGAGCACCAGCGCGACGGCGCCGACGGCGATGGGAAGAATGATAGTGCTGAGAAGAGATGTCATCTGCGGTACATAACACCGCATGACGCGGACTTCCACACAGGCGGCCGATGCAACCAACTGGCTTTTCAGTGCGTAATATCAGATGCTGGGCCCGTTCTCGGACCGAGCCGTTTTCGACAATGCCGGGTGGAATGTGAAGCAGCTTCGTTACGTCACCCACGTCGTGATGGATGCCTTTTACACGTTCCTCGCCGATGACGGCTGGGCGATCGCGAGCCACATCGCGCTGTCGACCCTGATGGCGCTGTTTCCGTTCCTGATCGTGCTGACGTCGCTGGCCGGTTTCTTCGGCTCCAAGCAGCTCGCCGACCAGGCGGTCGGGCTGCTGCTCCAGGTCTGGCCGGACCAAGTCGCCGGGGCGCTGTCCGGCCAGATCCACGACGTGCTGACCAACACCCGCGGCGACATCCTGACCATCGGCGCGGTGCTCGCGGTGTACTTCGCCTCCAACGGCGTCGAGGCGCTGCGGGTGGCGCTGAACCGCGCTTATGCCGTGATCGAACCGCGGCGCTGGTACTGGCTGCGGCTGGAATCGATCGGCTACACGCTGGTCGCGGCGTTCACCTCGCTCGCGATGGCGTTCCTGATCGTGCTCGGACCGCTGATCATCGAGGCGGCGCGGCGCTATATCCCGTTCTTCGTCGAATCCAACGAGAGCCTGCTCAACATCGCCCGTTACGGCATCACGATACTGGCGCTGGTCGTCGCGCTATTCATCCTGCATGCCTGGCTGCCGGCGGGCCGCCGCAGCTTCACCCAGATCCTGCCCGGCATCATCTTCACCATGGTGGCCTCGCTGATCTCCGGCATCGGCTTCGGCATGTACCTGGCGCGCTTCGCCAACAACTACGTCACGATGTATGCGGGGCTCGCCTCGGTGGTGATCGCGCTGGTGTTCCTGTATTTCATCGCCGCGATCTTCGTGTTCGGCGGCGAATTGAACGCCGCGATCATCAAGTCGCGGCTGCCGCACGGCGTGTCGCTTCATGCAGCGCAGTCGCGAGCGCGCGCGGAGACACAGGCTTGACCAGGAAGGCGTCGGCGCCGGCGGCGCGCGCGGCGGCTTCGTCCTCGGCGCGGCCGGAGATCCCGACGATCACGATACGGCCGTGCGGCGGCGGCAGCGCGCGGATGCGCTTGATGGCCTCGACGCCGCTGATGCCGGGCAGCACCATGTCCATCAGCACGGCGTCGAAGGCGCCCTGGCCGAGCCGATCGGGTGCGCCCTCGCCCTGACCGATGAATTCGGCGTGGTGACCAAGTTCAGTCAGGATGGTGTTGAGCACGACGCGGCCGAACGGATTGTCCTCGACGCTGAGCAGCCGCAGCCCCTGCGACGACGGCGCCGCCGCGCCTTCGCTCGCGGGCGCGCCGGCGGGCCCTTCGGCTGCAACCAGCACCACGTTGAGCGTGAAGGTGGTGCCGCCGCCTGAGCGCTGGGCCGCGACGACGTCGCCGCCCATGGCGCGCGCAAGCTGCTTGACCGAGGACAGGCCGAGCCCGGAGCCACCGAACCGCGCGGCGATCGAGACATTGGCCTGCGAGAACGGCCGGAACAGGCGCTTGACCTCCGATAACGTCAGGCCGATGCCGCTGTCGGAGATCGCAAAGGCGACACCGATCCTGCCGTCCGCCCGTCGCTTCGCCGCGTTCTTGGCCGCAGGCACCGGCGCGACGCGCAGCTCGATGCTGCCCTGCTCGGTGAACTTGACGGCGTTGTCGATCAAATTTTCCAGCGCGGCGCGCAGGCGGACCGGATCGCCGACAGCGAAGGCGGGCAGCTTGGCGGAGATCTCGACCGAGGCCCGCAGTCCCTTGGCTGCCGCACGGCCGGCCAGCGAATCTCCGGCATGGCGCGCCAGCGTGCGCAGGTCGAAGAAGTCCTGCCGGATCTCGAGCCCCGGCCCCTCGCTGCGGGCGGCATCGACGAACAGGGTTGCAAGGCTCGCCAGATGTTCGGCGCCGGCCCTGATGGTGTCGACCCAGCGCCGCTCGCGCTCGCCGAGCTCCGATGTCGCGAGCAGGTTGCTGATCGCGAGGATGCCGGTCAGCGGCGTCCGCACCTCATGGGCGAAGGCGGCAAGCGCGGTCTCGACCATGCCGGGGCCGGACTTGGCTCCGGACTTGGCTGATGTCTTTGGCGCGGCCCGCGTGTGGCGCGGCTTGGCCGCCGGCTTGGACTTGCGGGTCTTGGCTTTGTGGGTCTTGGCCTTGCGGGTCTTGCCGGCGCGAGTCTTGGCCTTGCGGATATTGGCGGCGCGGGTCTTCGACGGCGCGCCCTTTGCTCGCCGCGTGCTGCGCCTTCCGCGCGATGATGTCGCCATGATCTCCGTGACCCCGCCCCGGAGGCAACATGGCATGCCAGGAGTGGCAGAGTCACGGCGCTGTTTGGGAGGAGCCAAGGCAAATCAGGATGATGGTAAGCCATCCATCCACTTGCGGCGCCCTCCGCTGCACGAGCAGCGCTATCGCAGGAGCGCCTCCAGCCAAAATGTCGAAAACAACCCCATGCAAAGCAGCCGGCGGCCGCCGGCGTCTGACGCCGCCACTTGACATGTCGGGCAAATCAACGGTATTTTTCTATTATTCCGAAATCGCGCAAGCCCCCCCCCCTCGCCTCCGCAAGAGGAAGAGGAGCGCCGCACCTTCGTGGCGGACTACACCAAACCGACCAGGCGGCGGATATCGGCCGGGCTCGCCCCGTCCGCCCGCAGCTCGCGCAGTCCGGTCGCCTGGGTCGATTTCGACAGCTTTTGGCCAGCCGTGTCGGGGATCAGCGCATGGTGCCGGTAGACCGGCACGGGCAAGCCAAGCAGCTCCTGCAACAGCCGATGCACGCTGGTCGACCAGAACAGGTCAGCGCCCCTGACCACATCGGTGACGCCTTGCAGGGCGTCGTCGACCACCACGGAGAGATGGTAGCTGGTTGGGGTCTCCTTGCGGGCCAGGATCACGTCGCCCCAGGCCTCAGGCCGGGCCGCGACGTCTCCGCTCTCGCCGGCCGGTCCCTCGCCCGCTTCCTGCCAGGATAGGCCGCCGGCGCGGGCGACGGCTGAGGCCATGTCGAGCCGCAGCGCGAACGGCGCGCCCTGCCCGATCAGCCGGTCGCGCTCCCCGGCCGACAGCGATTTCGCGATCCCCGGATAAAGCGGCGCGCCGTCCGGATCGCGCGGCCAGGCGCCACCCGCCTCGCGTTCGGCGACCAGCCGCGCGATATCGGCGCGGCTCTCGAAGCTGGGATAGACCAGCCCCTGCGCCGACAGACGGTCGATCGCCGCGCCATAGGCGGCAAAATGCTCCGACTGCCGCCGCACCGGAGTCTCCCAGGCGATGCCGAGCCAGGCGAGGTCTTCGTAAATCGCGGCTTCGAATTCCGGACGACAGCGCGTCGAATCGATGTCCTCGATCCGCAGCAGGAAGCGCCCGCCCGACTGCCGCGCGAGGTCGTGATTGAGCAGTGCCGAAAAAGCGTGGCCGAGATGCAGATGGCCGTTCGGACTCGGTGCGAAGCGGAAAACGGGTGGCATGGCGTGTGATCGCGCGTCATTGCCGGGCTCGCCCCGGCGATCCAAGACTCTGTTACGATAGGAGATGGACATGCGGGTCAAGCCCGCGAATGACGAGTCGATGCAGATCCCGCAATGCTGATTCATCTCGAAACCCAGGCCGACCTCGACGACGCCATCCACAAACTGGTCGACCAGGATCGCCGCCTGCGCCCGATCCTCGAATCGACCGGCATGCCGGCGATCCGGCAGCGCGAGCCCGGATTTGCAGGACTTGCCGCGATCATCTGCGGTCAGCAGCTGTCGACCGCGAGTGCTGCTGCGATCTGGGGGCGCGTCAGCCGGGCCTTCGACCCGTTCCACCATGATGCCATCCGCAAGGCGCGCGCCGACCGGCTCGGCCGGCTCGGATTGTCCGCTGCGAAGATCAAGACGCTCAAACACATCGCCCGCGAGCTCGCCGAGGAGCGGCTGAACCTCGACGTGCTCGCCAACGAGGAGGCCGATGCGGCGCACAACACGCTGACCGCGCTGCCCGGGATCGGCCCATGGACCGCCGACGTCTATCTGCTGTTCTGCCTCGGCCACGGCGACGCCTGGCCCGCCGGCGACCTCGCCGTGCAGGAAGCGGTCAAGGTCGGGCTCGGGCTGAAGGAGCGGCCGACGCCGAAGCAGATGGCGCCGCTTGCCGAGCCGTGGCGGCCGCTGCGTGGCGCTGCCGCACATCTGTGGTGGGCGTATTATCGCGTGCTGAGGAATCGCGAAGGCGTGATCGCGAGCGCGAAATAGGCCGTCGATAAAAACAGTGCGACTGCGCGATCGCATGCTATAGCATCAGCAGACGAATACTTATTCAATTTGCCGACCTCGCCCATTTCGCCGCTAAGCACATCCTTCCTGCAAGGAGCACGGACCTGGTATCGTTCCGTACCCCGCTGACGCTTCTGCTGATATCGCTGGCCGCTATCGCCGCGACGTGGTGGTGGCTCGGCGTCCCGGTCAACCTGCCGCGCGCACCGATCGATCCGAACGACAAGGTTCAGTGCATCTCGTACGCCCCGTTCCGCGACAATCAGACATCACTATCGCCGGCGACGCAGGTCTCGCCGGAGCAGATCGCGGAAGATCTCGCCCAGCTTGCCAAGATATCCCACTGCATCCGCACCTACGCGACCGATCTCGGCCTCGACCAGATCCCCGGACTTGCGGCCAAGGCAGGGCTGAAAGTCATTCAGGGCATTTTCCTCGATCGGGACCGGAAGAAGAATGCAACGCAGGTCGAAACGGCGATCCGCCTCGCCAGGGAATATCCGGACACGATCATCGCACTCGTGGTCGGCAACGAGGTCTTGCTGCGCAAGGAAATGGCGGCGTCCGACCTCGCCGCCCTGATCAGCTCGATCAAGGCGCAGGTCACCGTTCCCGTCACCTATGCAGAGGTCTGGGAGTTCTGGCTGAGCAATCGCGAACTTTCCGACGCCGTCGACTTCGTCACGATTCACATCCTGCCCTATTGGGAGAATATTCCAATCCGGGCGGATCTGGCCGCCGCGCACGCAGACGAGATTCGCAAGCAGGTCGCGGCGGCGTTCCCGGGCAAGGAGATCTTTATCGGGGAAGTCGGCTGGCCGAGCGAGGGGCGAATGCGCGAGTCCGCGCTGCCGTCGCGCACCAATCAGGCGCGCGTGGTCGCGGAGGTGCTCGACCTGGCGCGGCGCGAGCACTTCCGCGTCAACCTGTTCGAGGCCTATGACGAAGGTTGGAAGCGCGAGATCGAGGGCACGATCGGCGGCTCCTGGGGCCTGTTCGATTCCGAACAGCGCACGCTGAAATATCCGCCAGGCCGACCCGTCAGCAACTTTCCGGCCTGGAAGCTGCAAATGTGCAGCGGGATGGCGCTCGCGATCCTGGTGTTCGGCGTCGCATGGCTGACCTTGCGCCGCAAGCCGAGGCAGGCGGAATTCGGATCATGGCTGGCGGTCGGCATATCTGCGACGACAGGGGGAATCCTGCTCGGGGTCGCCGCGCAACGCATGGTCTATGAAAGCTATGGCACCGGAGGCTGGCTGGTGTGGGGCTCGCTGCTGGTGGCGGCAATGGCGTCCCCGGTGTTCGGCGCCAACGCCCTGATGTCAGGTCGCGCACCGCCCAGCTTTGCGGAACTGCTGGGTCCGAAGGGCTACCACACTGAATCGATGCTGGTGACGATGCACGGATTGACCTTGATGGTCACCGCCGTGATCGGCACGGCGACCGCGCTCGGCCTCATCTTCGACCCGCGCTTCATCGATTTTCCGTTCGCGCCTCTCACGATGGCGGCGGTGCCCTTTGCAGCCATGACGCTGCTCAATCCCCCCGCGAAGGGAAGCCGCCCTCTGGCGGAACCGATGTTTGCCGGCATTTACCTTGCGGCGGCAATCTATACGGCGCTCAACGAGGGAACGGAGAACTGGCAGGCGCTGTGGACCTGCGCCGCCTTCATCTTGCTTGCGGTAACGCTGTGGCGGGCGCGGGCGTGAGGATGCGTTCCAGCTTCAGGGCGCGTAGTCATAAATCCGGTAAAGGCGTGCGGAAATGGCGGGGTCTGGATTGCCCTAACAAGCAGACATCAACGATGGCAGATTGAATGTCCGCGAAGGGGCCAATTGCCGACATCAGACGTCGAGCACCTCCCTTCGGCCTGTGCTATGATCCGCCAAAACGCCGCGTGGATCGTTGGATCGCGGACCATGGTGCAGGAACGACCAGTTCGGACCGAGCGCAGGCTGTCGGCGATATTGGCCGCCGACGTGGCTGGCTATTCGCGGCTTATGCATGATGACGAAGAGACTACGCATGCCGCACTGACCGCGCTTCTAACGGAGGCTATCGCTCCGGCAATTGACGAACACGGCGGGCGCATTGTCAAAAACACCGGCGACGGGTTCTTGGCGGAGTTTCCGAGCGCGGTCGAAGCCGTTCGAGCTGCCGTGCAATTCCAGAGCCGCATCAGCGACCTTACGACAGGCGATGCGCAAGATAGGCGGATCGCTTTCCGTGTCGGCATCAATATCGGCGACATAATTGTCGAGCCCCATGATATCTTCGGGGACGGCGTGAATATCGCGGCGCGGCTGGAAAGTATTGCAGAGCCGGGAGGCATCTGCATCTCGTCCTCCGCCTACGACCACGTCCGGGGTAAGGTCGGCGTTGAGTTCGCTGATCTGGGTGAGCAGAACCTCAAAAACATTCCTCGCCCGGTCCGAGCCTTTGCCGCGGTCCGCGAAGGGTCGCCCAGCCCGGCTATCCACGCAGAGCGCGCCAGGCCGGACACGCTTTCAGCACCCCGTCTTTCCATCGTGGTGCTGCCTTTCGCCAACCTCAGCGGCGATCCCGAGCAAGAGTACTTCGCGGACGGTGTGACCGAAAGCCTGACTACGGATTTGTCACGCATCGCCGGCTCACTTGTCATCGGCCGACACACTGCATTCACTTACAAGGGCAAAGCGGTCGATCTCAGGCAGATCGGCCGCGAATTGAACGTTCGATACGTGCTCGAAGGTTCTGTGCAGCGAAGCAGCAATCGGCTTCGAGTGAATGTGCAGTTGATTGACGCCGGAACCGGCAACCATCTCTGGGCCGAACGGTTTGACAAACCCATGGCCGATCTCTTCGAGATGCAGGATGAAGTCGTATCGAGACTGGCCAATGCACTAAATGCTCAGCTTATCGCGGCTGAGGCGAGGCGAGCGGAACGTTCGTTTCATCCCGATGCCCTAGATCTGTATTTCCAGGGGATCGCGCGTTGGAACAAGCAATGGACCCCGGAACATATGGCGCAAGCGCGCCGATTCTTCGAACGCGCCTTACAGCTTGATCCCGGCAACGTTGAGGCGCAGGTGGGCATCGCGGCTGTCGATGTGGCTAGCGCCGGCTTTTTCCTCGCAGATGACACCAATGTGCGTCTTGCTGCGGCCGAAGCGACCTTGAGCAAGGTGCTATCTTTGGCTCCGCAGCACGCCTATGCTCATATGCTTCTGGGCGTTATCCAAATGTCTACCGGCCGCGCTGCGCAGGGCATTGCTGAATGTGAGCACTCCTTGGCGTTGAACAGGAATTTGGCTGAAGCTCATGCGGTCATTGGTGCCAGTAAGGTTTTCATCGGTCGGGCCGTAGAAACCGAGGCACACATACACGAAGCGCTACGCTTTTCGCCTCGCGATGAAGGCGCGCATCGGTGGATGAGCTGGGCTGGTTTCGCCAAGTTTCACCTTGGGGCAGATGCCGAAGCAGTCGAATGGCTACATCTATCCTTGAAGGCCAATCCAAATTATCCCGTGGCGCATTTCGAACTCGCCGCCGCGCTCGCACATCTCGGGAGGCTGGATGAGGCGCGAGGCGCTGTGAAAGCCGGGCTTTCGCTTGATCCAAATTTCACTATCCATCGCTTGAAAAGTCTTCCATTTAGCGACAATCCGACGTTTCGTGCGGGAGCCAAACGCTTGACCCAGGGGATGCGCTTGGCCGGGGTGCCAGAGGGATGATGTCGCAGACGGGTCACAAGGCGGCATCCCTTTGGTCAGATCGCGTGGCCGCTTTATTCTCCAAAGCGGACATCTCGGATTTATGAGCATGCGTTCTATCCGCGCAGCCTGATCCGGTCCTCGCGCGCGCAATCGGTGACGAAAGCCGATCACCGCCCGCACCGACGGAAGCTCGACCAGATCGGGATGGGCGAGCAGCCAGAGATCGGAGAGGCTCGAGAGCTTTTGCGGAGCGACCCGAACCAGATCGGGATAATCGGCGCCGACCAGGCAGGACAGCGCGCAGATCCCGAGCCCGGCACGCGCTGCCGCCAGCATGTCGCCCTGCGAGGAACAGCGCATCACCAGCGTGCCCTGCCGGGTGATGACATCGCTCCAGCGCGCCAGACGCGCGTTCGAGGCCTGGTCGGCAAACCCGATCACGCTGTGCCCCTTCCACTCGTCCGGCCGCTCCGGAAGCTTGCGTCCGACCGCGTAGAGCCGCGACGCATAGAAGCCGGCACCGAGCCGGCCGATCTTGCGCCCGATCAGGTTCTCGTCCCCGGCATCGACCGGGCGCAACACGACGTCGGCCTCGCGCCGCCGGACGCTTGCCGGAAACGGGTGGGTGATGATCTCAAGCTGGATATTGGCGTGATCGCGCAGGAACGGCCCGAGCCGCGGCATCAGCCAATGCGCCGCCAGGGTCGCGCCGATCGACAGCTTGACGACGCCGCGCGCCTGCTCGCCGGTGGCGGACGCTGCCGCCTCCGCGCGCAGCGCCGCAGCGGCCATCGCTTCGGCATGTTCGCGGAACTTGCGGCCATGCGAGGTCAGCGACAAGCCGTCATTGGAACGGGCGAACAGCCTGGTGCCGAGCTGCTTCTCGAGCGCCGCGACGTTGCGGCCGACGGTGGGATGGCTGATGCGCAGCCGCCGCGCCGCGCCGGCGAGGCTCCGCGTCTCCGCCACCGCGACGAATGTCTTGCAAAGCTCCCAATCCATGCGCCTGCCCGCCTGCGCCTTGTTCATATCTGGCCAACTGGCCGTTCAATATTGAACGCGATCGCGCGGCCGTCCAGCCTTATATTGCGGCGCGCCGCGAGAGCCGCCGCTCCGGCGATCACAACACATCGCGATCCGCTCCGGCTGCCGGCCGGGCGGTCCAGCCATGGAGGATCTGAACAATGTCGCTGCCTGCTTCGCTCGCCAACAAGCTCGAACTGCCGGTCGTCGGCTCCCCGCTGTTCATCGTCTCCGGGCCCGAGCTCGTGATTGCGCAGTGCAAGGCCGGCATCGTCGGCTCATTCCCCGCGCTGAACGCCCGCCCGGCCGAGAAGCTCGGCGAATGGCTGACCCAGATCGAGAACGAGCTCGGCGAGTACCAGACGCTGCATCCGGAGAAGAAGGTCGCGCCCTACGCCGTCAACCAGATCTGCCACGCCTCCAACGACCGCCTGATGCGCGACATGGAAACCTGCGTGAAGCACAAGGTGCCTGTGATCATCACCTCGCTGCGCCCGCCGTCCGAGATCGTCGAGGCCGCGCATTCCTATGGCGGCGTCGTGTTCCACGACGTCATCAATGTGAAGCACGCGCGCAAGGCTGCCGAGCAGGGCGTCGACGGATTGATCCTGGTGTGCGCCGGCGCCGGCGGCCATGCCGGCACGCTGTCGCCGTTCGCGCTGGTGCGCGAGGTCAAGCAATGGTTCAAGGGCACGATCCTGCTGTCGGGCGCGATCTCGGACGGCTGGAGCATCGCGTCCGCCCTCGCGCTCGGCGCCGATCTCGCCTATATCGGCACCCGCTTCATCGCGACCGCGGAAGCCAACGCCGACATCAGATACAAGCAAGCGCTGACCGAATACGCCGCGCACGACATCGTCTATTCGAACCTGTTCACCGGCGTGCACGGCAACTATCTCGGGCCGTCGATCGCGGCGGCGGGCCTCGATCCCGCCAATCTGCCGGTCGCCGACAAGACCAAGATGAATTTCGGCTCCGGCGGCAACACCAAGGCCAAGGCCTGGCGCGACATCTGGGGCTCGGGCCAGGGCATCGGCCAGATCGTCGACGCCCCGCCGGTCGCCGAACTGGTGGCACGGCTGAAGGCGGAGTACACCGAAGCCCGCAGCGAATTCCTGCGGGCCAGCGCCTGACGCTGGACGATCGCCTGGAGAGACCCGTTATGATCATCAGCGGCGACCG
Organism: Bradyrhizobium sp. NAS96.2; assembly: GCF_001908235.1. Classification (GTDB taxonomy): domain Bacteria; phylum Pseudomonadota; class Alphaproteobacteria; order Rhizobiales; family Xanthobacteraceae; genus Bradyrhizobium. The sequence continues at coordinate 5,984 of NZ_LGHK01000263.1, read as the reverse complement.
ACAGATCAGCTATGGCGACATTCACGCCCGCATCGCGCGGGCGGCCACCGGCTTGCGCGCGCTCGGCGTGCAGGGCGGCAAGCCGGTCGGCATGATGCTGCGCAACGACTTCGCGCTGTTCGAGGTGGTCGCGGCCTCGGCCGCGCTCGGCAGCCCGGTGGTGCCGATCAACTGGCATCTGAAGGCCGACGAGGTCGCCTACATCCTCACCGACAGCGGCGCCGACATCCTGGTCTGCCACGCCGACCTGCTGCCGCAGATCCGCGACGGGTTGCCGCCTGCGATCAAGCTGCTGGTCGTGACGACGCCACCGGAGATCGCCGCCGCCTATGGCGTGACGCCGGCGCTCACGGCTGTGCCCGACGGCATGACCGACTGGGACATCTGGCGTGAGACGCATCAGCCGCTGACCGACGCACCGATCGGCGCGGCGCCGATGTTCTACACCTCGGGCACAACAGGACTGCCGAAGGGCGTCAAGCGCAAGCCGATGCGACCGGAGCAGCAGGCGGCGGCCGCCCGCGTCGGCGCCCTCACCTACGGCGTCAAGCCGAACGAGGGCCAGGTGATCCTGATGAACGGCCCGATGTACCATTCGGCGCCGCACTCCTACGGCATGCTCGCGTTCCGCAGCGGCTGCGCGATCGTGCTCGAGCCGCGGTTCGATCCCGAGGATCTGCTGCAACTGATCGAGCGCCACCGCGTCACCCACATGCACATGGTGCCGACCATGTTCGTGCGACTGCTGCGCCTGCCCGAGGAGACGCGCCGCCGCTACGACCTGTCGTCGTTGCGCTTCATCGTGCATGGCGCGGCGCCCTGCCCGGTCGACGTCAAGCGCGCGATGATCGAGTGGTGGGGACCTGTGATCAACGAATATCTCGGCTCGACCGAGACCGGCATCCCGGTCTGGCATTCGTCCGCCGAGGCGCTGGCCAAGCCCGGCACCGTCGGCCGCGCCATCGAGGGCGGCATCGTCAAGACCTTCCGGCCCGACGGGACGGAGTGCGACGTCGGCGAGCCCGGCGAGATCTTCATGCGCCAGACCGCGACGTCGGATTTCGATTACCACGGCAACGCCAAGGCGCGCGCCGAGGCCGACCGCGACGGCCTGATCAGCGTCGGCGATGTCGGCTATCTCGACGCCGACGGCTACCTGTTCCTGTGCGACCGCAAGCGCGACATGGTGATCTCGGGCGGCGTCAACATCTATCCCGCGGAGATCGAGAATACGCTGATCGGCATGGACGGCGTGCGCGACTGCGCGGTGTTCGGCGTTCCCGATGACGAGTATGGCGAGCGGCTGTTCGCCTGCGTCGAGCCGGAAGCGGACAGCACGCTGTCGGTCGCAGCGATCCAGGACTTCCTGCGCGGCAAGCTCGCCAATTTCAAGGTGCCGCGCGACATCCGCTTCATGGACGCACTGCCGCGCGAGGCCACCGGCAAGATCTTCAAGCGCAAGCTGCGCGACCTCTACCGCGAAGGACAGTTGAGCTGAACGATATGACGGTGAAGCGAACGGCGTTTGAAACTTAGTTGCTGTTGCAAACGGCCGGCAATCGACGCAACGATGCGCCCACATCTAGAGCATGATCCGGAAAAGTGGAAACCGGTTTTCCGAGAAGATCATGCTCAAACAAAGAGATTGGATCACGATGCGATTCCGTGGAAACGCATCATTATCTAAAGCCGGGATCATCGCCATGAACGCCACTGACTTCATCGTCATCCGCAACGATCTGCAGCAGTGCAAGGTGATCGAGACGCGATTGCCCGATGCCGCGGCGCTGCCAGCCGACGCGCTGCTGGTGAAGGTGACCCGCTTCGCCTTCACCGCCAACAACATCACTTACGCCGTGATCGGCGAGCAGCTGAAATACTGGCAGCTGTTCCCGGCGCCCAAGGACTACGGCATCATTCCGGTATGGGGCTTTGGCGAGGTGCTGGCCTCGAAGCATCCCGGTGTCGCCGCCGGCGAAACGCTGTTCGGTTATTTCCCGATGGCGACCCATCTGGTGATCGAGGCGGCCGATGTCAGCAAGCGCGGCCTGCGCGATGGCGCCGCGCACCGGCAGGAGGTGTCGCCGGTCTACAACGCCTATGCCCGCGTCTCCGGCGATCCGACTTATGCCGGCCAGCAGGGCGATTTCCGCGCGCTGATGCTGCCGCTGTTCATGCTCTCGTTCCTGGTCGACGATTTCCTCGCCGAGAACGACTTCTACGGCGCACGCCGCGTCATCCTGTCGTCGGCCTCGAGCAAGACGGCACTCGGGCTCGCCCATCTGCTGCACAAGCGGGGTATCCGGGTGATCGGCCTGACCTCGAAAGGCAATGTCGATTTCGTCACTTCGCTCGGCTGCTATGACGACGTCGTCACCTATGACGAGGTCGGCGCGATCCCCTCGGCTGAGCCTGTCGCCTATGTCGACATGGCCGGCAACAGCGCGCTGCGCGAGGCCCTGCACCGGCACTTCGGCGATCGGATGGTCTATTCCGGCCGGGTCGGGCTGACGCATCGCGCGAGCGAGCCGGACGAGCCGACGCTGCCCGGCGCCAAGCCGGTGTGGTTCTTCGCGCCGGACCAGATCCGCAAGCGCGCCAAGGAATGGGGCCCCGGCGGCATCGACCAGCGCTTTGGCGCCGCATGGTCCGAGCTCGTGCCGCATCTGCCAAACTGGCTCGAGGTCGTCGAGCGGCGTGGGCCGGCCGCGGTGCGCGAGGCCTATCTCGATACCCTGCAGGGCCGCGTTCCGCCGGACCAGGGCTTGATCCTGTCGCTGGCCGAATAGGCGCTATCCCGTCGCGCCCTTTCTGCGGCCTCGCGAATGGGTATAGGCTTTGCGGCAATGGGAACGCCGCCAAAAAACTGACCAAGGGCGGCCGATGACGGGAAACGCCCGATGCTCGACAAGACGGACGATATTTCGGTCGCCGCCGACAATTGGCTTGTGCAGTTCGAGGATGCGCTGGCTGGCCCCGACGATGTGCTGCTGAAGCCGCTGTTCCATCCCGACAGCTACTGGCGCGACGTGCTGGCGCTGAGCTGGAACATCCAGACCGTCAATCGCGCCTTTGCCATCATCGAGGAACTGCTGGCGCATGCGCGGCGCAGCACGCTGCGCGACTTCCGCATCGATGCCGAGCGCGCCGCGCCGCGCCGGGTGACGCGCGCCGGCACCAATTCGATCGAGGCGATCTTCAAGTTCGAAACGGCCGTTGGCCGCGGCCACGGCATCGTGCGGCTGATTCCCGATGCCGCCGATGGCGATCGGCTGAAAGCCTGGACCTTGCTGACCGCGCTCGAGGAGCTCAGGGGTTTTGAGGAGCAGCAAGGCCACACGCGGCCGCGTGGACAGGCCTATTCCCGCGATTTCCGCGGACCCAACTGGCTCGACCTGCGCAAGGCGTCCATTGAGTATGCCGGCCGCGATCCCGATGTGCTTGTCGTCGGCGGCGGACAGGCGGGGCTTGCGATCGCCGCACGGCTGCAGCAGCTCAAGATCGACGCGCTGATCGTCGACCGCGAGGCCCGCGTCGGCGACAATTGGCGCAAGCGCTATCACGCGCTGACCCTGCACAACCAGGTGCAGGTCAATCACCTGCCCTACATGCCGTTCCCGCCGAACTGGCCGACCTACATCCCGAAGGACAAGCTCGCCAACTGGTTCGAATCCTATGTCGACGCCATGGAGCTGAACTTCTGGACCGGCACGGAATTTTTGGGCGGCAGCTACGACGATGCCGCGGGCCGTTGGACCGTCGAGCTGCGCCGCACCGACGGCACGACGCGGACCATGCGGCCGCGCCATGTCGTGATGGCAACCGGCGTCAGCGGCATCCCCAATCTGCCTGACATCCCCGGCCTGCAGAATTTTTCCGGCAAGGTCATGCATTCCAGCCGTTACGAGGACGGCGAGAGCTGGACCGGCAAGCGCGCGCTGGTGATCGGCACCGGCAACAGCGGCCACGACATCGCGCAGGACCTGCATTCCTCCGGCGCCGAGGTCACGCTGGTGCAGCGCTCCTCGACCCTGATCACCAATATCGAACCGTCGGCGCAGCTGGCCTATGCCGCCTATAATGAAGGCTCGCTCGAGGACAACGATTTGATCGCGACCTCGATGCCGCTTACGCTCGCCAAGCGCAGCCACGTGCTGATGACCGAGCAGTCGAAAGAGCTCGACAAGAAGCTGCTCGACGGGCTCGCGCGCAAGGGCTTCAAGCTCGATTTCGGCGACGGCGGCACCGGCTGGCAGTTCAAATACCTCACCCGCGGCGGCGGCTATTACTTCAACGTCGGCTGCTCCGACCTGGTCGCGAGCGGCGCGGTCGCGCTGAAGCAATTCGCCGAGATCGAGACCTTCGTCAGCGACGGCGCGCGGCTGAAGAACGGCGCGACGGTGCAGGCCGATCTCATCGTGCTCGCGACCGGCTACCGGCCGCAGGAAGAGCTGGTGAAGAAGCTGTTCGGCGCGGCGATGGCCGAACGCGTCGGCCCGATCTGGGGCTTTGGCGACGGCCAGGAGCTGCGCAACATGTACACCCGCACGCCACAGCCCGGCCTCTGGTTCATCGCCGGCAGCCTCGCGCAATGCCGCATCAACTCGCGCTATCTCGCACTGCAGATCAAGGCGATCGAGGAAGGCTTATTGCCGCGCGACGTCGGGCCACGCGCCGATCTTTCATAGCTCCCACCGTCATTCCGGGGCGATGCGCAGCATCGAACCACAGATGCGCAATCGCGCATCGGGGAATCTCGAGGTTCCGGGTTCGCTCCGCGCCCCGGAACGACATCCGAGAGGAGAGACCTCATGCCAACCATCCTCGGCACCGGCGAGCACCGCTATCGCGTCGTCGAGAACTTCGCGAAATTGCCCGACGGCTGGAGCCTGACGGACGTCGCCTCCGTCGCGGTCGACAGCAAGGACCGGGTCTACGTGTTCAATCGCGGCGACCATCCGATGGTGGTGCTCGATCGCGAGGGAAACTTCATCCGGAGTTTTGGCGAAGGCGTGTTCTCGCGCGCGCACGGCCTGCACATCGACGCCGACGACAATCTCTATTGCACCGATGACGGCGACCACACCGTGCGCAAGTGCTCAACCGACGGCAAGGTGCTGCTGACGATCGGGATCCCGAACAAGCCGGCGCCGTTCATGAGCGGCGAGCCGTTTCATCGCTGCACCCATACCGCACTGTCGCCGAAGGGCGAGATCTACGTCTCCGACGGTTACGGCAATGCCTGCGTCCACAAATACACGCCGGACGGCAGGCTGCTCAAAACCTGGGGCGAGCCCGGCACCGATCCCGGCCAGTTCAACATCGTGCACAATATCGCGACCGACGCCGACGGCTTCGTCTATGTCGCCGACCGCGAGAACCACCGCGTCCAGGTGTTCGACGGCAACGGCAAATACGAGACGCAGTGGAACAATCTGCACCGGCCCTGCGCGCTGTGCTGCTGCTCCGGCGGTAAGCAGCCGAACTTCGTGATCGGCGAGCTCGGCCCCGGCATGGCCGTGAACCGCAAGGTGCCCAATCTCGGCCCGCGGCTGTCGATCGTGGACAGCAACGGCAAGCGCATCGCCCGCCTCGGCGGCGAGCACGGCCCCGGCGTCGAGACCGGAAAATTCCTGGCGCCGCACGGCCTCGCGCTGGATTCGCGCGGCGACATCTATGTCGGCGAAGTCGGCGTCACCGACTGGAAGACCAGCTTTCCGGACACCGAGATGCCGGCCGCCGTGCGCGTGACGCGATGCTTGCAGAAGCTGGAGAAGGTGACGGGGTAGCGTCGAATGCCACTCTCACTCCGTCACCCTGAGGAGCGCGCATCGCGCGCGTCTCGAAGGGTCGACGGCCCGGCAGGTGGCCGTGCATCCTTCGAGACGCGCGTACCGCGCTCCTCAGAGCCTGACTGAAAAAGGGGTGAGTGACCTGAGTGGGGTGTGATTCCATCGGATTTGCAAAGATTCGAGGGAGAGCAC
>NZ_LGHK01000262.1 GCF_001908235.1 Bradyrhizobium sp. NAS96.2 | reverse complement strand
GTCGGCGCCCGCCCGCAACAGTCCGGCCGCCCGGAAGGGCGAGCGCAGTGCGCTGCTGCGTTACGGCGCTGTTGTGGCGGTGGTCGCACTGTTCCTTGGCGGCATCGTCTATTTCTTCCTCGGCCACGACGACATGCCGCCGCCGCGCCAGGTGCGCGATCTCACCATCGTCAATGTGACGCTGCCGCCGCCGCCTCCGCCTCCGCCGCCACAGCCGCAGCCCGAGCAGAAGATGATCGATCAACCCAAGATGGCGGAGCCCGAATTCAAGGAAGAGAAGCCGGTCGACAAGCCGAAGGACGAGCCGGCGAAGGACGCCAAGAACGACGAGCCGCCCGGTCCGCTGTCGCTCGATGCCAAGCCCACTGGACCCGGCGATCTGTTCAATCTCGGCGGCAAGCCCGGCGGCAACCCGTATGGCGGCGGCGGCGGCGGTGGCAGCCGCTTTGGCTGGTACGCCACCATCATCACCTCGCAGATCGAGGCCGCGATCCGCGCCAATCCGAAGACGCGCAACATGGCGACGCAGATCCAGGTGCGGCTGTGGGTGGACGGCTCCGGCCACATCACCCGCGTCGTCCTGACGCCGTCGTCCGGCAGTCCGGAGGTCGATGCGGCGCTTCGCAACGAGGTGATCGGCAGCCTGACGCTGCGCGAGCCGCCGCCCAAGGACATGCCGATGCCGGTGGTCACGCGCGTCACAGCGCGGCGGCCGAGCTGACGATCAACCAACGACCAACCTACGAACGACCAACCTGCGAACTTCAATTGTGCGAGTGAGAACTGGGGGACTGATGTTTAAGAAACGAGCTCACGCAGAATGGCGCGCGTTGCCGCTTGCGGTGTCGCTGGGCGCGCTTGCCTGCGCAACGCCGGCCGTGGGCCAGACCGCGGACCAGGCCGCCGACCAGGCTCCCGCCGCCGCGGCGAAGCGGACCGATACCAAGAAGCCGAAAGTGTCGAGCACCAAGCCGACATCGTCGAACGCCACCGTCAACCTCGTCAATCTGCTGGTGCAGCAGGGCGTCCTCAAGGAGGAGCAGGCCCAGGCGCTGATCAAGCAGGCCGAGGACGAGGCCTATGTCTCCCGCCAGGCCGCCAAGGACGCCACGGCGAAGGCCGACGACGCCACCAAGGCCGCAACCGCTGCCGCTGCGGCTGCGCAGCCGCCCGGCACGAGGCACGTCACCTACGTTCCCGAAGTCGTCAAAAGACAGTTAAGGGAAGAGATTAAGCAGGAGGTGATGGCCAAGGCGCAGAAAGAAAACTGGGCGTCGCCCGGAACCTATCCGGAGTGGGCGCAACGCATCCGCTTCCACGGCGATGCGCGCGTGCGCTATCAGGGCAACTACTTCCCGACCGGGAACGACCAGGCCGGCGCTGCTAACTACAACGCGATCAATACCGGTTCGCCGTACGATATCTCGAGCAATGCGTTTGGGCCGACCTACGACGCCACGCAGGATCGCAACCAGTTCCGCTTCCGCGGCCGTCTCGGCATGGAAGCGGACCTGCTCTACGGGTTCACGGCCGGCCTACGCATCGCAACGGGCGAGAACAGCTCGCCGGTGTCCACCAACCAGACGCTTGGCGGCGGCGGCGGCAACTTCTCGAAGTATGGCGTCTGGCTCGATCGCGGCTACATCAACTGGCAGACCTGGGGCGACGATCTGAGAATCTCTGCGGGTCGTATCGACAACCCGTTCTGGTCGCCGACCGATCTGGTCTGGTACAAGGAGCTCGGCTTCGACGGCTTTGCCGTTCAGGCCAAGCATGAGGTGTGGGAAGGCTTCACGCCGTTCGTGGTGGGCGGTGCGTTCCCGATCTACAACACCGATTTCAACGCCGGCAACAATCTGCCGGTCGATCCGAACAATCTGAATTCACCGCCGAGCAAGTTTCCGAGCCACGACAAATGGCTGTTCGGAGGCCAGGTCGGCTTCAACGCCCGCTTCAGCCCGGAATACGCATTCCGCTTCGGCGTTGCGTTCTACGATTTCGACAACGTTCAGGGCCAGTTCTCGAGCCCTTGCCGGATCTCGTCGGCATCTGACGTCTGCAATACCGACCTGACGCGGCCGGGCTTCGCGCAGAAGGGCAACACCTATTTCCCGCTGCGCCAAATCATCGCCGATCCGATCGGGACGGGTAACAATGGCGGCCAGATCAATCAGTTCGAATATTTCGGGCTGGTCAGCCAGTATCGCCCGGTGGTCGTCAGCGGGCAGCTCGATCTCGGACATTTCCATCCGGCTCACATCGTGCTCGACGGCGAGTATGTCTACAACACCGCGTTCAGCCGCTCGTTCATGAACGCCGCGGCCGCAACCTACGGCGTGCTGATGAACAACCGCGCGCCGAGTCCGGATGGCGGCAACACGCCCGGTCCGTTCAACGGCGGCAATCAGGGCTGGCTCGGCCGCGTCACCGTCGGCAACCGGGAGATCAAGCATCTCTGGGATTGGAATGTTCACGCCGGCTACAAGTACCTGGAATCCGACGCCACCATCGATGCCTTCGCCGACTCCGACTTCGGTCTCGGCGGCACCAACCTCAAGGGCTATTTCGTCGGCGGCAATATCGGCCTCGGCGAGAATGTCTGGGCGACCTTGCGCTGGATGAGTGCCAACAGCATCGCCGGCAGCCCCTATGCCGTCGACGTCCTGCAAGTCGACCTCAACGCGAAGTTCTGACCATGCGCATCGCACTCTTTGTCCTGATGATGGTGGTCGGAGCCTTGAGCTCCGGCACCGCATTCGCCCAGTCCGAGACCGACCGCCTGCGCGAGGCCCTGCGCAGCGCGACGGCGCAGACCCGCGCGCTGGAGGACCAGCGTACGGCGATGCAAGCCAAGATCGCCGACGCCGATCGCGAGAAGGCGGCGGCCAAGAAGGAGGTCGACGACCTCAAGGCGCAGCTGAAGAAGGCCGACAAGGAACATCGCGAGGCGGTCGACGAGTTCAATCAGCGGCTCGCCGAACGCGATGAGACGCTGGAGAAGTGGAAGTCGGCCTATGAGGAGGCGGCGACCGTCGCCCGCACCAAGGACGCCGAGCGCGCCAAGTTCGAAGGTGAGGCCACCGCCTACAAGGCCAGCACCAAGAGCTGCATCGCCAAGAACACCCAGCTGGTCAAGGCCGGCAAGGAGATGGTGCAGCGCTACAAGGACCTGACCATCGGCGAGATCGTGGTCTCGCGCGAGCCGATGATTCAGCAGCGCCGGGTCGAGATCCAGAACCAGCTGCAGGAAAGCCAGGACAAGTTCCTCGATCAGAAGGTGAATCCATGACGACCGCCACTATCGTGAAGCCGCTTCGCTCGATCGGCCTCGCCGCCGTCGTCGCAACCTTCGTTGCGCCGATCGACGCATCGGCGCAGGCCCAGCCCCAGGCTCCCGCGCCACGGACGGTGCAGGCTCCGGTCAGGAAGCCGCAGCCGCAACCCGCGGCGCAGGCGCAAGCCGCCGCCACGCCCGCGCCGGCTCCGGTGGCG
>NZ_LGHK01000261.1 GCF_001908235.1 Bradyrhizobium sp. NAS96.2 | reverse complement strand
GGTCCGGCGGACGGCCCAGCCACTCCGAACACGCTCGGCAACGCCTTCCTTGGCGAGATCGATCGCAGCAACCGGGCCGCGACCAACAGCTACGGCGGTACGGCGCAGTTGACCAACTCGGACAAGCTGTTCGGGCACGACAACCACGTCGTGATGGGTGTCAGCGTCGATCACGGCAATACGAAGTTCACCGCAACCAGCGAGCTCGGAACGATTGATCCGAATAATCTGTTCGTGACAGGCACCGGCGTCTTCATCAACCAGCCTGATGCAGGTCTCAGCCCGGTCGATTTGCGCGCCACCAACACCTACACCGGCATCTACCTCACCGACACATTCGACGTGACCAACAAGTTCTCGGTGACGGCGGGCGGGCGCTTCAATTACGCCCAGATCGATCTGCAGGACCAGACCGGGACCAACGACCTGCTCAACAGCAGCAACCGCTTCCAGCGCTTCAATCCGGTGATCGGGGGCACCTACAAGATCACCCCGAACCTCACCGCCTATGCCGGCTATTCGGAAGCCAACCGTACGCCGACGCCGCTGGAGCTCGGCTGCTCCGATCCCAACCATCCCTGCATGATCGACACCTTCCTGGTCGCCGACCCGCCGCTCAAGCAGGTGGTGTCGCACACCGTCGAGGCGGGCCTGCGCGGCGGCTGGGGCCGCGATGCCAGGACGGGCGTGTTGAGCTGGGGCGTGGGCGCGTTCCGCACCCTGTCGGACGACGACATCATCCACGTGGCAAGCCCGCTCGGCGTCAACAATTTCGGATACTTCCAGAACGCCGGGCAGACCTTGCGCCAGGGCATCGAGGCCAAGCTCGACTACCGCTTCGATCGCTGGAACGCCTATGCCAACTACACCTATGTCAACGCGACCTATCAAAGCGCGATCACGCTGTCCTCGCCGAACAATCCGAACGCGCTCGTAAGCGACGCCGGCGTGCAATTTGTCAACGTCACTCCGGGCGACCACATCCCTGGCATTCCCGCGCACCGCTTCAAGGCCGGCGTCGACTACAACGTCACGGATGCGTGGAAGGTCGGCGCCGACCTCAACGTCGTGGGCAGCCAGTGGCTGATCCATGACGACACCAACCAGAGCCCGAAGGTGCCGGCCTACTCGGTCGTCAATCTGCACACGTCATATCAGATCACGAAGAACATCGAGGTGTTCGGCCTGATCAACAATGTGTTCAACCAGCATTACTATCTGAGCGGCGCGTTCTATCAGACCGGCGGCTTTGTCAGCGCCGGAGGCGCCCCCAACCTGATGGCGCAGCTGAGCGATCCCCGCGCCTTCGTACCCGGCATGCCGCTCGCAGCGTATGCCGGCATCAGGGCGAAGTTTTAGGCCAGACCCGCGACACTTTCGACGCCGTCATTGCGAGGAGCGAAGCGACGAAGCAATCCATCTCTCATTTGCGGCACGATGGATTGCTTCGCGGAGCCTGACATCGGGCGCGCATTCGCGCAGCCCGTTGGCTCGCAATGACGTGGATGGAGCGTCCCACATCGTCCCCACCTCTGATTAATGCAGGGCCGTCTACGCCACCGTCCCGCCGTCGACCGGCATCGCGATGCCGGTGACGAACGAGGCCTTGTCCGACAGCAGGAAAACCGCGACCTCCGCGATCTCCTCGGGGCGTGCGGCGCGGCCCATCGGGTTGCGGGTGACCGCCGCCTTGATCAGTTCTTCCGGATCGGCCTCGTTGTGACCGGGCTGGTCGGGCCGGTTGACGAACACCCGCAGCATCGGCGTGTCGATCGCACCGGGACAGATCGCATTGACCCGCACGCCGTCCTTGGCGTGGCGCTTGGCGAGCGCACGCGCCAGACCGATGACGCCGGCCTTGGCCGCCGAATAGGTCGGGCTCCAGGGCGAGCCGACCAGGCCCGAGGTCGATGCGGTGAACAGGATGCTGCCCTTGCGCCGCGCCGTCATCTGGGCGAGTGCCGCATTGGTGGTGATCAGCTGCGAGCGCAGATTGAGATCGACGCTGAGATCCCAGCCTTCGAGATCGTCGATCACGGAGGGACCAGGGATTCCGAGGTGATTCCACATGCAGTCGAGCGTACCGAATTCCTTCACGGTTGCGACGACGATGTCGCGCGAGAACTTGTCGTCGCGCAGATCGCCGGTCAGCGCCAGCGCGCGTCCGCCGCCCTTCTTGATCTCGTCGACCACCGCCTTCGCGCCGGCCTCGTTCTGGTCGACCACCGCAACCGCCGCGCCCTCGCGCGCGAGGATGAGCGCGCCGGCGCGGCCGGCGCCCGATGCCGCGGCGGTGACGAGTGCGATCTTGCCCTGCATGTCCATGTTTCGATCCTGACTGTGCCCGTAAGCTCGGGCCTTCTTGGTGCTGGTTGGTTGAATCAGGACCGCGGCGCCGCAGTCTTGCGCTGAAGCGCTAGCGGCCGCCGAACAGAACCGGGGACTGGCCGGGCAGCAGCTGCGAATGAATGTCGCTGTCCATGCGCTCCGCCCCTTGCTGGGTGAAGCTCGCCCCGAACGACAGGCTGACATTCGAGCTCGGGCGGAACTCGACACCAGCACGCGCCGAATAGCCGGCGTTGACGCCTTGATTGCCGCTGAACGGCGCCAAGGGTCCGCCCGCGCCGGGGGGATTGTATTTCAACGAGTCGAAGCCGGCGAAGAACGTCACGGGCGTATTGCCGACGCCCTTGAAATTGTAGCCGACCTGCGCGCCCTGATATTCGAGCCCACCGAATGCCGCCGATTGGCCGAGCCCGCTCCAGCCGACGCGGCCGCCTTCGCCGCCGACGAACCAGCCGTCCGGCCGGCCGTTCAGATACGAGAAGTCGCCGCCCTGCGCAGCGGCGGCATCAAAGCTCGGAAAATTGCCGTACGTGTCCGCCTTCTGGCCATCGGCCAGGCTGCCGCCGAAACCGAACAGCGAGCCCGGGGTCCAGTAGCGCACAGGGCCAGCCTGGGCATGGGCCTGCTGGCCACTCAGGCAGAGCAGCGACAATGCGATTGCGAGACCGGTTTTGCTTGCGAAAATCGACATTCGGGAGACCGTCACCTGTACCACCGAACTATACGCTCCGGAGGCCGGCAATGCCAGCGCGGCGCTTCGGCGCGACCGCCGCGCCTCTTGCCATCAGCGCGGTCACCCCTTATGTACACCCCTCCTTTTTGTAGAGCGAGCGACCCAGGTTTCCAACATGCGGCAGTCACAGCGAGCAGCAGTGCTGATGACGGGAGGGCTAATGCCCTCGTCCGCCGCTATTCCGTTTTGGACCTGACCCAACGTCACACCTGACATGTGAGGCAGCCCGGAGCGGAAGCGGCTCCGGGCGCCGAACGAGCTCTCGCGGTGCCTCGAGTCGTGCAAACCAGCACGGGAGCTCGAACACCACAGGTGTCCCATGGCCAAAGAGAAGTTCATCCGCCTCAAGCCCAACTGCAATGTTGGCACGATCGGCCACGTGGATCATGGCAAGACGACGCTGACGGCAGCGATGACGAAGATTTCAGCCGATCACGGCTGGGGCGCATTCGTCTCCTATCAGGACGTTGCCAGAGCGTCGGCAGCGCAGGGTACGCGTGACGGTTCGAAGATCCTGACGATTGCGACGAGCCACGTCGAGTTCTCGACGGCGGCGCGCCATTACTCGCACGTCGACTGCCCGGGCCACGCCGATTATGTGAAGAACATGATCACCGGCGCGGCGCAGATGGACGGCGCGATCCTGGTCGTCTCCGCGGTCGACGGGCCGATGCCGCAAACCCGGGAGCACATCCTGCTCGCGCGCCAGATCGGCGTGCCGCGCATCGTGGTGTTCCTGAACAAGTGCGATGTCGCCGACGATCCGGAGCTCGTCGATCTCGTCGAGATCGAGGTGCGCGATCTGTTGACGAAGTACCAGTACGACGGCGACAGCGCGCCGGTCGTGCGCGGTGCTGCGATGCAGGCGCTTCGCGGCGAGCACGGTCCGCTGGCGGATCAGGCGATCCTCAAACTGTTTGAGGCACTCGACAGCTATATCGAGCTGCCCGAGCGGCCGAACGATCGTCCGTTCCTGATGCCGATCGAGGGCGTGCAGTCGATCGCCGGACGCGGCACGGTCGTGACCGGGCTGGTCGAGCGCGGCGTGGTCAGGATCGGCGACGAGGTCGAGATCGTCGGCCTCGGCGAGACCCGCAAGTCGGTCGTGACCAGCATCGAGAGCTATCGGAAGATCCTCGATCAGGGGCAGGCTGGCGACAATGTCGGCTGTCTGCTGCGCGGGATCGACAAGGCTGTCGTGCAGCGGGGTCAGGTGCTGTCGCATCCGGGTGGTGCGTCGCCGCACAAGACCTTCCGCGCGGAAGTGTACGTGCTGACCAAGGACGAAGGCGGGCGGCATACGCCGTTCTTCGCCAATTATCGTCCGCAGTTCTACTTCCGGACTGCCGACGTCACCGGCACCGTCCAGCTCGGCAATGGCGCCGAGATGGTGATGCCGGGCGACAGCGCCGAGTTCACGATCGAACTCAACAAGCCGATCGCGCTCGAGGCGCGGGCGCGCTTTGCGATCCGTGAAGGCAACCGCACCGTCGGTGCGGGTGTCGTGACGGACATCGTTGAGTGACGGATGGGGGCCTGGTGAAAACCGGGCCCCCATCTTCATGGCAACTTCACGGCTCAGGCCTGCGCGACGGCGCGGCATGCGCTGCCGACGCAGGGCCGGATCGCCGCCTGGACGCGGAGCACTTAAAGTATTGCTCCGAGATCAATGTTTCTATTGTACCGAGCAATGTGCCTGACCATATCTGGTTCATCGAACGCGTTGCACCGGGTAAGCCCGGTGCAAGCCGAATGGAGACAACTGAAATGGAGATCAATTATCTCGATACGTTCCTTGCATTCCTCGGAATGACCTTCGGACTGGTCTCGGTGCTGCCCGGCCTGTTTTTCCAACCCAAGGTCGAGGTGAAGCGCGCGACAAGGACGGCCGCGAGCCGCGCCACCAACAGCAGGCGATGACGCGCCGCGGCCTCCAGGCCGGCATCGCGCAGAAGCGCTAGCCTGCGACAAGCAGCTTCTCTTTCAACAGAGCCGTCAGCCAATCGGCAAATACCTGCAGCCGCCGCGACAGATGCTGGCGGTGCGGATAGAGCAAGGTCATCGGCATCGGCGTCGCGCGGTCAACGGCAAGATCTGCACGCTGGTGACATCGCTGCTCGGCGCCTACACGCCGTTCTATGCCGCCTATGCGGGCACGAAGGCGCCGGTCGAGCATTTCACCCGCGCAGCATCGAAGGAGTTCGGCGCACGCGGCATCTCGGTCACCGCGATCGGCCCGGGCCCGATGGACACGCCGTTCTTCTATCCGGCCGAAGGCGCCGACGCAGTCGCCTATCACAAATCGGCAGCGGCGCTGTCCGGCTTCTCGAAAACCGGCCTCACCGACATCAAGGATATCGTGCCCTGGATTCGCCTGCTGGTGTCGGAGGGCTGGTGGATGACCGGCCAGACCATCCTCGTCAACGGCGGCTACACGACGAAGTAGCGGTGGTGGATTGGGGCGGGCGCGAGCGTCCGCCCCTTACATCTGAGTTGCGCGAGCGCGAAGTGTGTCGACGCCGCTGCTGTCATCGCCCGGCTCGACCGGGCGATCCAGTACGCCGCGGCCTCTCGGCTCAATAACGACTGCCTCTGGAATACTGGATCACCCGCCTTCGCGGGTGATGACACCGAACAAGACCGAACAAACTCCGCGACATTGCGTCGCCAACCGCGTTGCGGCGCAACAATCAAAATGAGACTGCCCGTTAAGCCCCCCGCCGCGACGACATCCGGTCGCGCCTCCCTTCGGCTAGCTTTGCCGGCAACAACCGGACGCCCATCAGCCTTCTCGCCACATGGACGCCGGCGACAACACAGAGGGAGGAGAGCGATGTTGAAAAGCAGTTTGGGACTGATTGCGTTGAGCAGCCTGTTGCTTTCGGGCACGGCATTCGCCCAGGAGAAAATCAAGGTCGGCGTCACCGCAACGCTCGAGGGCACCTATACGGTGCTCGGCGAGGACGGCATGCGCGGCCATCAGACGGCGCTCAACGTGCTCGGCAAGAAGATCGGCGACAAGGAGCTCGAATTCATCGTCGCCTCGACCGACGCGACGCCGGACTCCGCGGTGCGCGCGGTGCGCAAGCTGATCGAGCAGGACAAGGTGCAGATCCTGCTGTCGCCGCTGTCCGGCGACGAAGGCATTGCGGTGAAGAATTTCGCCAAGACCCATCCGGAGTTGACCTTCGTCAACGCCGCCTCCGGCGCGCAGGAGACGACCTATGTCGATCCGGCGCCGAACTTCTTCCGCTACAACATGGACGGCGCGCAGTGGCAGGTCGGCCTCGGCAAATACGCCTATGAGACCAAGGGCTATCGCAAGATCGCGACCGTCGGCGAGGATTACTCCTTCATCTACACCCAGGTGTTTGGCCTGGTGCTGGAATTCTGCGGCGCCGGCGGCCAGGTCACCAACCGGCAATGGGTGCCGCTCGGCACCAAGGACTTCGCCTCTGTCATCGCCGCGCTGCCCGACGATGTCGATGCGATCTATCTCGGCCTCGGCGGCGCCGACGCCGTCAACTTCCTCAACCAGTACCAGCAGGCCGGCGGCAAGGCGCATCTGATGGGCGGCTCCATCATGATCGACCAGACCATCCTGTCGTCGAAGGGCAGCGCCAAGAACGCGCTGATCGGCACCATCGCCGCGAGCGGCCAGGCCGACACCTGGGAGGATCCGGGCTGGCAGAAGTTCGTGAAGGCCTATCAGGACTCGTTCCCGGAGAGCAAACGCTTCCCGAGCCCGTCGCTGCTCGCCACCAACTATTATGGCTCGACCATGGCGCTGATCCTGGCGCTGCGGCAGGTCAATGGCGATCTCTCCAACAACCAGGCCAAGCTGAAGGATGCGCTGGCGAAGATCGAGATCGATGCCCCGAACGGCAAGATCAAGCTCGACGCCAACCGGCAGGCGATCGGCACCAATTTCGTCACCGAGGTGGTCGATGACGGCAAGGGCGCACTGTTCTCCAAGGTCGTGAAGGTGATCCCGAACGTCAACCAGACGCTGGGCTACGATCCGGCCGTGTTCGCCAAGATCGGGCTGCCGAGCCGCACGATCCCGGAGTGCAAGAAGTACTGACGTATTTGTTGCAGTGCAGGCAGAGCGGCCGCGGCATGGCGCCCGGTTGCATCAAGAGCCCTGCTCGCCCTTGCTTTCCGCGGGCGGATGATGAACGCTTGTCGAAAAGACAAGAACATCCCGCGGGAGGGGAGGCATGAGCAGGGCGCTTGCCGTCTTCCACGGCCGGTTCGGTCGCGCGACGGTCTACCAGTTGAACCGCCCCTTCAACGTGCATGCGCACCGCGAAGGGCACCTGATCTTTCATGTCGGCGGCACGCCGGCGCAGATCGATGTCGCCGAGCAGCGCTGGCTGCTCAAGGACGACACCGTGGTTGCGGTCAACCCGTGGGAACCGCACAACTTCCTGCCGACCGACATGGACCACGGCGCGATCTTCTTCGTGCTCTATGTCAACGCCGAGTGGTTCGCCCCGCAGCCCGCCAGCGCGCAGGGCCTGCGGTTCGGCCGCACCTTCTTTCCCCGCACCGAGGCGCTCGACCGGCTGATCCGCCGCACCGCAGCACTGGTGTGCGGCGCGCCGTCGCTGCGCAGCCTCGATTGCGAGCTCAGGCAACTGATCGACTCCTGCTACGAGGAGAGCTGGCAGGCGGCCGAGGGCGCGCCTGCCGCTGCCGCGGTGACCGATTTCCGCGTCCGCAAATCGATCAAGCTGATGTCGGAAAGCCCCGGCGCCGAGATCGAGCTCGATGCGATCGCGCGCGAAGCGGGGCTGTCGCGGCCGCATTTTTACCGGCTGTTCCGGACGCAAACCGGCGTCACCCCTCACCTCTACATGAACACGCTGATCATGGAGCAGGCGCTGGATGCGCTGGTCGCGACCGAAGCGCCGATCGCCGATATCGGCTTCGACCTCGGCTTCTCCTCGCAGAGCGGCTTCACCCGCTTCTTCGCCGCGAATGTCGGCATGGCCCCGACCGACTATCGCCGCGCCGCCAAAGTGTTGCGGCCGTGAGCGAGTTCCGCACCGGACGATAAAAGATACTCTCGATCAAATCCGACGCTTTCGCCCTCGGTAGGATGCAAGAACACGCGGCCCGGCAGACGGTCGCGACCGACTGAGGGAACGCGACTGACATGGCCAGGTTCATCGAACGCCATCCGGCCTGGGCGCTGATCGTGATCATCGCGGTCGCGGTGCTGGCGTGGCTGGTGTTCGCGATCTGGCCGCCGGGGCTGGAGGCCGCGATCGGCCGCAAGCGCGTGTTCCTCAACGCCGTGCTCAACGGCATCACGCTCGGCGGGCTGTATTTCCTGGTGGCGAGCGGCTTCACACTGATCTTCGGGTTGATGCGCAACGTCAACCTCGCGCACGGCTCGCTCTATCTGTTCGGCGGCTATATCGGCTATGCCATCAGCACCTGGACCGGATCGTGGATCCTCAGCTTCATCGTCGCCTTCGTCGCGGTGGCGCTGGTCGGCGTGATCCTGCAGCTCGCCGTGTTCCGCCGCATGGAGGGACAGGACCTCCGCCAGACCATGGTGACGATCGGGCTCTCGATCGTGTTCGCCGATCTGATGCTGTGGGTGTTCGGCGGCGACTTCTACCAGGTCCAGACCCCGAGCTGGCTGATCGGCCCGGTGCAGCTGCCGCTGCTGACCGCGATCAAATCATCCGGCGAGCCGGTCTATCTGCAATATCCGCTGGTGCGGCTCGTGATCTTCGCCGCCTCCGTCGTGATCGGGATCGCGATGTGGCTGGCGCTGAATCGGACGCGGATCGGCATGATCGTGCGCGCCGGCGTCGACGATCGCGACATCCTGGCCGCGACCGGGGTGCGGATCCAGCTGGTGTTCGTGCTGGTGTTCGCGCTCGGCGCGGGGCTTGCGGGCATCGCCGGTGTGGTCGGCGGCACCTTCCAGTCGCTGTCGCCGGGCGAGGACACGCGCTTCCTGCTCGCCTCGCTGGTCGTCGTAATCGTCGGCGGCATGGGCTCGATCCCGGGAGCTGCGCTCGGCGCCGTCATCATCGGCCTCGCCGAGCAGCTCGGCTCGGTCTACATCCCGACCTACGCCATCGTCGTCACTTTCCTGATCATGGTGCTGGTGCTGGCGCTGCGGCCGCAGGGCCTGCTCGCGAGGCGATGAGATGTCGTTGCTGCAGAGCACCCAGTTCCGCCCCGACCCATCCGCCAACGCGACCCGCCGCGCCCTGCTCCGCGCCTGGCCGGAACTCCAGAACCCGGCGGCCTGGTTGGTCGCGCTGATCCTCGTGATCATGCCGCTGATCGCCAACGGCTTCTTCCTGATCGAAATCTTCGCCACCACGCTGATCCTCGGCGTCATTGCACTCAGCCTGATGTTCCTGGCCGGCTATGGCGGCATGGTCAGCCTGATGCAGCTCACCATCGCGGGCTTCGCCGGCTACATGGTCGCGGTGTTCGGCATGAGCGGCAACGCCAATATCAGCCTCGGCTGGCCGTGGTGGCTCGCAACGCCGATGGCGCTGGCGCTGGCGACGCTGTTCGGCACGCTCGGTGGCGCGCTCGCGGTGCGCACCGAGGGCATCTACACCATCATGATCACGCTCGCGATCGGCGCGGCGTTCTACTACTTCACCAACCAGAACTGGGCGATCTTCAACGGCCACACCGGCATCAACACCGTTGCGACACCGCATTTCTGGGGCGTCGACTGGCGCAGCGACATCGCGTTCTACTACGTGACGCTCGGCGTCGCCGCGATCTGCTACTTCGCGGTCCAATATGTCTCGCGCGCGCCGTTCGGCCTCGCGCTGCAAGGCGTCCGCGACAACCCCCGCCGCATGGCCGCACTCGGCTTCAATCCCAATGCCCACCGCATCGCGGCCTACGCCTTCGCCGCCTTCATCGCGGCGCTCGGCGGCGTGCTCCAGGTCTGGAACTACCGGCAGATCTCGCCCGGCTCGGTCAGCGTCGGCGCCTGCATCGACGTCCTGATCATCGCCGTGGTCGGCGGCATCACAAGGCCGATCGGCCCGTTCATCGGCGCGCTGATCTTCGTCCTGCTGCGCACCTTCGCGCTCGACGTGCTGATCAAGCTCGGGCTCGACGGCAACCGCTTCCGGCTGCTGATCGGGCTCGGCTTCCTCGCCATCGTGTTCTGGTCATCCGACGGCGTGATCGGCCTTTGGGAACGCTGGCGGCGCCGCAGCGCATCCTCGACGCAACGTTCGGGCGGAGGCCGCCATGGATAGCGTCGCGCAGCGGCTGTCCGTGGTCGGTGCCGGCGCAGCCTGGAGCTGCGCGGCGTGACGCGGCTGTTCGGCGCTCTGGCGGCGCTGACCGACGTCACCATCACGGTGCGACCGGGCGAGCGCCGCGCGGTGCTCGGCTCGAACGGCGCTGGCAAGACCACGCTGTTCAACTGCATCACCGGCGACTTCCCGCCCTCCTCCGGCACGATCCGCTTCTTCGGCGAGGACATCACCCAGTTCCCGCCCTATGAGCGCATCCGCCGAGGGTTGCGCCGCACCTACCAGATCTCGGCGCTGTTCCCCGGCCTCACCGTGCAGGACAACGTCTATCTCGCCTGCCGCGGCGTCTCGCGCGGGCGGTTCTCGTTCCTGCGTCCGGGCCAGAACGATGCGCTGATGCACGCGACCGAGACGCTGGTGCAGGCGGTGCACCTCGCCGGTGTGAAGGACCAGCGCGTCGCCGAGCTGGCGCATGGCCAGCAGCGCCAGCTCGAGATCGCACTGGCGCTGGCCGGCGCGCCGCGCTTCATCCTGTTCGACGAGCCTGCGGCGGGGCTGTCGCCGACCGAGCGGCGCGAGCTGATCGAGATCCTGACCTCGCTGCCGGCGCATATGGGCTACATCATCATCGAGCACGACATGGATGTCGCCCTGCGCGTCGTCGAGAGCGTGACGATGATGCACAATGGTCGCATCTTCAAGGAGGGCCTGCCGCGCGAGATCGAATCCGATCCCGAAGTGCAGGAGCTCTACCTCGGAGGCGGCCATGAATGACCGCCGCGCCGCGCCCGCGCTCGAGGTGAAGGGCCTCGACGTTTATTACGGCCATTCGCATGCGTTGCAGGGTGTCGATCTCACGCTCGATAGTGGCGTGTTCTCGGTGGTCGGCCGCAACGGCATGGGCAAGACCACGCTGTGCAAGGCCATCATGGGGCTGGTCCGCGCCAGCGGCGGCTCGATCCGGATTCGCGGCGAGGAGGTCACGCGGCTCAATCCGGCGCGGATCGCCCGGCTCGGTGTCGGCTATGTGCCGCAGGGCCGGCGGCTGTGGCGATCGCTCACTGTCGACGAGCATCTCGCCCTCGCCGGCGGCCTGCGCCGCGGCGCCTGGACCATCGAGCGCATCTACGACACCTTCCCGCGCCTCGCCGAGCGCAAGAACAATGGCGGCAACCAGCTCTCCGGCGGCGAGCAGCAGATGCTCGCGATCTCTCGCGCGCTGCTGACCAACCCGCATCTCCTGATCATGGACGAGCCGACCGAGGGCCTCGCGCCTGTGATCGTCGCCCAGGTCGAAGACATGCTGCTGCGCCTTGGTGACGAAGGCGACATGTCCGTGCTGGTCATCGAGCAGAACATCGGCGTCGCGACGGCGGTGTCGCGAAACGTCGCCATCATGGTCAATGGCCGCATCAATCGCATCATCGACTCCGCCCGTCTCGCGACCGACCGCGAGCTGCAGCAGCGGCTGCTCGGCGTCGGCACCCACGGCTCGGATGAGACCGACGCCGAGGCGGCGCCGGCGAAAGCTGAAGCTGCCGGCGAGCCGCAGCCGGAGCGCAAGGGTCCAACACGCGTCTACGTCTCCAATCCGGTGCTGCCGACGCGCTGGTCGCAGCCGGTGCCGATCGCCCGCATCGAGGCCGCCGCGCGCACGCAATCCGCCGCCGTCACACGTCTCGAAGAGACGGCCCGCACGCGGCGCGAACCAGCGACGTCGAAGACTTCGGGACCACCGGTCGTGCTGGTCGTCGGCACGCTCGACACCAAGGGCGCGGAGCTGCGCTTCATCCGCGATATCATCGCGGGCAGTGGCCTGCGCACCCGGCTGGTCGACGTCTCGACCAGTGGCAAGGCGGCGAGCTGCGACGTCACCGCGCAGGAGATCGCGCTGAACCACGGCCGCGGCGGCTCCAGCGTGTTCGGCACCGATCGCGGTGCCTCGGTGACGGCGATGGCGGAGGCGTTCGAGCGATGGCTACGCCGCCAGGGCAATGTCGCCGGCATCATTTCCGCCGGCGGCTCCGGCGGCGCGTCGCTGGTCGCGCCCGGCATGCGCGCGCTTCCGGTCGGCGTGCCCAAGCTCATCATCTCCTCGGTCGCATCAGGCGACGTCGGTCCCTATGTCGGGCCCGCCGACATCACCATGATGTATTCGGTGACTGACGTGCAGGGGCTCAACTCGATCTCGCGCACCGTGCTCGGCAACGGCGCCCATGCCCTGGTCGGCATGGTCAAGGCCCGGCTCGATGAACAGGCCGCCAAGCAGCGCGATGTAGGCGCGCATCTTCCGGCCATCGGCATCACGATGTTCGGTGTCACCACGCCGGCCGTGCAGAAGATCGCGGCCGACCTGCGCGAGGATTTCGAGTGTCTGGTCTTCCACGCCACCGGCGTCGGCGGCCGCTCGATGGAGAAGCTGGTCGAGTCCGGCCAGCTCGCGGGCGTTATCGATCTCACGACCACAGAGGTCTGCGACCTCCTGATGGGCGGCGTGTTCCCGGCGACCGAGGATCGCTTCGGCGCCATCATCCGCAGCCGCGTGCCCTATGTCGGCTCGGTCGGCGCGCTTGATATGGTCAACTTCGGTGCGCCCGACACCATCCCGGAGCGCTACCGGCAGCGCAAATTCCACGTCCACAATCCGCAGGTCACCTTGATGCGGACCACGCCGGAAGAGAACGAGCGAATGGGCCGCTGGATCGGCGAACGCCTCAATCAGATGGACGGGCCGGTGCGCTTCTTCCTGGCCGAAGGCGGCGTCTCCGCGCTTGATGCGCCCGGCCAGCCGTTCTGGGACCCGGATGCCGACGCGGCGCTGTTCCGCGCGCTCGAGCGCACCGTGCGCCAGACCGGCAACCGCCAGATCATTCGCGTCAAGCGCAACATCAACGATCCCGAGTTCATCGCCGCCATCGTCAGCGCGTTCCGCCCGTTGCTCGGACGCGCCGGTGGCCGGCGGAGAGTGGCGAGGTGACCCATGCCCAGGTTTGAACGCACGGCGCTGCTGAAGAAGTTTCACGCCATGATCGACCGCGGCGAGCCGATCGTCGGCGGCGGCGCCGGCACTGGCCTATCGGCGAAATGCGAGGAGGCCGGCGGCGTCGACCTGATCGTGATCTACAATTCCGGCCGCTACCGGATGGCCGGCCGCGGCTCGCTCGCCGGACTGATGCCCTATGGGGACGCCAACGCCATCGTCGTCGAGATGGCCAGTGAAGTATTGCCGGTCGTGAACAACACGCCGGTGCTCGCCGGCGTCAACGGCACCGATCCGTTCCGCGACATGGACGTGTTCCTCGACCAGCTCAAGGCGCTCGGTTTCGCGGGGGTGCAGAACTTCCCGACCGTCGGCCTGATCGACGGCGTCTTCCGCGCCAACCTCGAGGAAACCGGGATGTCCTACGCCCTCGAGATCGACATGATCGCGAAGGCGCATGACAAGAACATGCTGACCACGCCCTATGTATTCAGCGAGCAGGAAGCGACCGCGATGGCGATCGCCGGTGCCGACATCATCGTCTGCCATATGGGCCTGACCACCGGCGGCACGATCGGCGCGCAGACCGCGCCGAAGCTCGAAGACTGCCCTGCCCGCATCGAGGCCTGGGCCGAAGCCGCACTCAGCGTCAATTCGAACATCATCGTGCTCGCGCATGGCGGTCCGATCGCGGACCCGGCGGACGCCGATTTCATCATGAAGCAGACCCGCAACTGCCACGGCTTCTACGGCGCTTCCTCGATGGAGCGCCTGCCGGTCGAGCGGGCACTGACGGAACAGGTTCGCAAATTCAAGGCGATCGGCGCGCGGTAGAGCCGCCGTGACCAAGGGAGGAAGAGATGTCGGGGATGCTGGTCGGTGAATTGATCCTCTGGCTCATCGTCGCGATCGTCGCGATCGTCATCATCGTCTATGTCGTGAACTGGCTGTATCACCGCTCGTCGAAGGAGGTCTCCTTCGTCCGCACCGGTTTCATGGGCGAGCGTGTGGTGATCAATGGCGGCGCCTTCGTGCTGCCGTTCATCCACGACACCACGCCGGTCAACATGAACGTGCTGCCGATGGGCATCGTGCGCTCCCGGCAGGATGCCGTGATCACCCGCGACCGCATGCGCGTCGACATCGAGGCCGATTTCTATGTCCGGGTCCAGCCGACCCGCGAAGCCGTCTCGATCGCCGCGGCAACGCTCGGCCGCCGCACCATGGAGCCCGAGCAGCTGCACACCCTGCTCTCCGGCAAATTCATCTCCGCGATCCGCTCGGTTGCGTCCGAGATGACGATGGAGCAGATGCACGAGCAGCGCGGCGATTATGTCGCGCGCGTCAAGGCCAATGCAGCCGAAGCACTGGCGCAGAACGGCCTCGAGCTCGAGTCGGTCGCGATCACCGATCTCGACCAGACCGACCTCGAATATTTCAACCCGTCGAACCGGTTCGATGCCGAGGGCCTGACCCGGCTGATGGAGGACATCGAGGCCAAGCGCAAGCTGCGCAACGACATCGAGCAGGACTCGATGATCAAGATCCGCTCCCGCAATTTGGAGGCCGAACGCCAGGCATTGGAGATTGAGCGCGAGAGCGAGACCGCGCGCCTCGAGCAGGAACGCGACATCGAGATGCGCCGCGCCCTGCAGCGCACCGAGGTCGCCCGCGAGCGCGCGCTGCGCGAGACCGAGGCCGAGCAGGCCCAGATCACCGCGCGCGAAGCCATCGAGAAGGCGCGCATCGCCAATGAGCAGGCGATCACCGAAGCCCGTATCGCCTCGGAGCGCGAGACCCGCCACAAGGAGATCGAGCGGACCCGTGCGGTCGAGGAGAAGGAGCTGCTGGCCCGCGAGGAGATCGAGAGGGTCCGGATCGCCAACCAGCGCTCGGTCGACACCACCCGCATCGCCTCCGAGCGCGAGGTCCGCCAGCGCGAGATCGAGCGGATGCGCACGGTCGAGGAGGCCGAGATCGCCGCCCGCGAGGCGATCGAGAAGGCCCGCATCCAGCAAGACCGGGTCGTCACCGATGCCCGCATCGCCAATGAGGAAGAGACCCGCCGCCGCGAGATCGAGCGCACCCGCGCGGTCGACGAGGCCGAGATCGCTGCCCGCGAGGCCACCGAAAAGGCGCGTATCGCCCAGACCATGACAGTCAATGTCGAGCGCATCTCCTCCGACGAGCGCACCCGTGCGCTGGAGATCCAGCAGGTCCGCACCATCCAGGAAGCCGAGATCGAGGCGCAGAAGGCGGTCGAGGCCGCCCGGATCGCGCGGGAGAAGACGCTGGCCGCCGAGCGCATCGCCGCCGACCACACCACGCGCAAGCTCGAGATCGAGCGCAACCAGGCCGTCGAGATCGCCGGCATCAGCGCGCGCGAAGCCACCGAGGCCTCGCGGATTGCCCAGGAAGAGCACGTCCGTGCGCTCGAGATTGCCCGCACCCGCGCCATCGAGGAAGCCGATATCGCCTCGCGCGAGGCGATCGAGGCGGCGCGGATTTCGCAGGAGAAGTCGGTCGCCGCGCAGCGCATCCGCGCCGAGCGGGAGACCCGCGGGCTCGAGATCGAGCGCACCGGGGCGATCGAGGCCGCCGAGCTGAAGCGCCGCGACGCCGTCGAGCGGCAGCGCATCGATGTCGAGCTGGCGCTGGAAAGCGAGCGGATCGCCTCCTCCAGGACCCGCGAAGTGCTCAACATCGACCAGAAGAGGGCGATCGAACTCGCCGACGAAGAGCGCGTGATCGCGCTCGCCGCCAAGCGCTCCGAGCGGATCGATGCCGACCGGCAGGTCCGGCAGGCCGAGATCGTGGCCCGCAAGGACATCGACACGACAGACGTCTCGCGCGAGCAGGCGCTGGAGGCGGCACGGATCGAACGGCGCCGGGCGATCGAGCAGCTCGAGGTCGCCCGCAACCAGTCGCTGCAGGAGGCCGAGATCGTCGCCCGCGAGGAGGTCGAGCGCGCGAGAATTGCCTCGGACCGCGGCCTT
This sequence comes from Bradyrhizobium sp. NAS96.2, assembly GCF_001908235.1. GTDB lineage: Bacteria > Pseudomonadota > Alphaproteobacteria > Rhizobiales > Xanthobacteraceae > Bradyrhizobium. Next base: position 4,515 of record NZ_LGHK01000261.1, on the reverse strand, counting down.
GACGAAGCCCGGATCGGCCGCGAGCGCGAGCTGCGCAAGCTCGAGGTCAACCGCGAGAAGGACGTCGAGACCGCGCTGATGGAGAAAGCCATCGCGCTGCATCAGAAGTCGCTGGAGGAATCCGCGGCGCGCGCCGCGGCCGAGGATGCGCGAATTCGTGCGACCGAGGCAGCCGAGCGCGTCGTCACCGCCCGCGAAAGCGAGATCGCGAAACGGCGCAAGACGGTCGAGGTGCTGCTCGCCGAGAAGCAGGCCGAGGAGACACGGATCGCCGCTGAAGCCGAACGCGTCCGCGCCTCGGTCGAGGCCGAAGCGCAGCGCCTGCTCAACGAGGCCGAGAACGTGCTGACCGACCAGGCGCGTTACTCGCTGTTCCGCCGCAAGCTGCTCGACCGGATCGAGGGCATCGTGCGCGAGAGCGTCAAGCCGATGGAGAAGATCGAAGGCATCCGCATCCTGCAGGTCGACGGCCTCAACGGCAACGGCAATGGCGGCGGTTCGGGTCGCAGCGCCACCGACGAGGTGATTGACTCGGCACTGCGCTACCGCGTGCAGGCGCCGCTGATCGACTCGATCCTCTCCGATATCGGCGTCGAAGGCGGCAGCCTCGCCAAGATGCCCGGCCTGATCCGCGAGGCGCGCGACATGCAGGGTATCAAGGATTCCGCACGCAAGAGCGGCGGCGAGGCCAAGCCGGCGGCGCCCGAGGGCGGCAGCGAACCGGCGCGCCCCGAGCGCACGCCGCGCAAGAAGGACTGAGCGCACGCCATGGCACGGGTTTACGTCTCCACCGTCGTCAACGCCCGCAACGACCGGGTCTGGGCCCGCGTCCGCGACTTCAACGGGCTGCCGAACTGGCATCCCGCGATCGCGGAAAGCCGGATCGAGGGTGGCGAGCCCTCAGACAAGATCGGCTGCGTCAGGGATTTCCGGCTGCGCAACGGCGATCGCATCCGCGAGAAGCTGCTCGGGCTGTCCGACTACGACATGTTCTGCACCTACTCGATCCTGGAATCGCCGATGGGCGTCGAGAACTACGTCGCGACCTTGCGGCTCACACCGGTCACCGACGGCGACCAGACCTTCCTGGAATGGACCGCCGAGTTCGACTGCGCGCCGGAGCGCGAGACCGAGCTCGTCAACAACATCGGCGGCGGCGTGTTCCAGGGCGGGTTCGACGCGCTGAAGCGGGCATTCGGAGGGTAAAGAGGTGATCGCTGGTGCTCCGATCAAGGCACACTGCGCCCCCTCTCCCCGCAAGCGGGGCGAGGTGAATTCGCCCAGGCCGCTCACTCGAATCAGATCCTTGAGGGAGTAACCGTGCCGCATATCGTCAAAAGCACGATCCTGGATGCACCGACCGATGCGGTGTGGGCCGTGCTGCGCGATTTCAACGGCCATGACCGCTGGCACCCGGCGGTCGCAAGCAGTGGCATCGAGCGCGCGCAGCCGTCCGACAAGATCGGCTGCGTCAGGCGCTTCAAGCTGAAGGACGGCGCCGAGCTGCGCGAGCAGCTGCTGGCGCTGTCCGACCTCGAACAATCGTTCAGCTACTGCCTGCTCGATACCCCGATCCCGATGTTCAACTACGTGGCGCATGTCCGCCTGCTGCCGGTCACCGACGGCGACCGCACCTTCTGGCACTGGGAATCGCGCTTCACGACGCGGACTGAGGACCGGGACCGCATCACGCAGATGGTTGCGGAAGACATCTACCAGGCCGGCTTCGACGCCATCCGCCGGCATCTGAAGGAGGCCGCGTAAGCGGGAAGGACATCATGCCAGTCACGGTGAAGACCTTCACCAGCACCCATGACGCCGCGGCGGCGCTGTCGTCGGATCGCAGCGCCCGTTATCTCGGCGGCGGCACGCTGGTGATGCGGGCGCTGAACGAGGGCGACATTTCGATCTCGACTGTCGTGCGCGCCAGCGACTACGCGATGACGCGGATCGACGCGTCCGGCTCACGGATCACGCTCGGCGCCGGTGTCACCTTTGCGCGCATCCTGGCCGAGCGCGATCTCGCCGTCCTGCACGGCCCTGCCCGCTCGATCGGCGGCCCGGCGGTGCGCAACATGGGCACCGTCGGCGGCAATCTGTTCGCGCCGGTGCCGTATGGCGACTTCACCGTCGCGATGCTCGCACTGGACGCGATGGTATCGGTGCAAGGTGGCCTCGGCGGCCGCGAGATCCCGATCGATGAGTTCCTGCAATCGCGTGACCGCCAGACCGGCGTGCTGGTGCTGGCGATCTCCTTTGCCAGGCCCGGCAGCACTGAAGCCTTCCGCTATCGCAAGATCGCGCGGATCAAGCCCAAAGGCGGCGCCGTGATCACGCTCGCGGCACATCTGCCGGTCAACGGCAGCCGCATCGTCGGCGCCCGCGTAGCCCTCGGCTCGATGGCGCCGACGCCGATCCGTGCCCGCGCCGCCGAGCGCGCGCTGGAAGGCCGCGCGCTCGATACGTCCACGATCAGCGCAGCCGCCGCGGCAGCGGTCGAGGGGACCTCGCCCGGCGACAATGCGCTCGCCAGTGCCTGGTATCGCCGCGAGATCGTCGGCGTGCATCTCCGCCGCCTGTTGTCCGGTCAGGAATAATCGCGATGGCCAAGACTGCACTTCAATTCCAGCATAACGGCCGTGACGTCGCGATCTTCGTCGACGGCGGCACCAATCTTCTGGTCGCGCTGCGCGAATTGATCGGCGACATGACGCCGAAATTCGGCTGCGGCCAGGGCGGCTGCGGCACCTGCAGTGTGCTGATCGATGGCGAGCTGCATCTCTCCTGCCTGACGCTGGCCGAAACCGTCGCCGGCCGTTCGGTCGAGACGCTCGACGGCATCAAGGACGGACCCAATTTGCACCCGCTGCAGCGCGCCTTCGCCGACAATTTCGCCGCCCAATGCGGCTATTGCACGCCGGGCATGCTGATGGCCGCGAAGGCGCTGCTCGACCGCAATCCGCAGCCGAGCCGCGCCGAAGTGGTCGAGGCGATCTCCGGCAATATCTGCCGCTGCACCGGCTATGAGCCGATCATCAACGCCGTGCTGGCTGCCGCGTCCGGCGGCCGTGCCCGCGCGTAAGGGAACAGTGCCATGCTGGAATTGCGCAAGGACCTCTTCGCCGACGAGCGCGACGACAACCTCAAGGAAATCGGCAAGGGCACGCAGCGTCAGGACATGCTCGGCCATGTCACCGGCACTTCGCCCTATTTCGACGATCACAAGCTGCAGGGCATGCTGCATCTGAAGGTGGTCCGCAGCGCCCATTCGCACGCACGGCTGCGCCGGATCGACACTTCGGAGGCCGAGCGGTCGCAGGGCGTGCGGCGGGTGATCCGCGCCTCCGACGTGCCGCGCAATTTGAACACGCTGCTCTCTCTGATCAATTTCGGCAAGGACGACGAGCCGTCGCTCGCGGTCGACAAGGTGCGCTACAAGGGCGAGCCGATCGTTGCCATCGTCGCCGACAGCCCGCGCGAGGCTTATGAGGCCATCGCCAAGGTCAAGATCGACTATGAGGTGCTGCCGGCCGTGTTCGACGTCGAGGACGCGCTGAAGCCGGGCGCGCCCGTGGTCAACGAGGTCTATCCCAAGAACACCTTCACCTATCACGAGACCTATGATCGCCAGCAGCTGCGCTTTGGCGATGCCGACCGCGCGCTCGCCACGGCCGACCATGTGCTGGAGCAGCGCTACCAGATGTCGCCGATCGAGCACGCGCCGACCGAGACCAACGGCTCGATCGCGGCACCCGACACCAACGGCCGCTACATCGTCTATACCTCGACGCAGGCGCTATTCTTCTCGGTCGACACCTGCGCCAAGATCCTCGACGTGCCCTCCAACACCTTCCACTTCATCGGCGGCACGGTCGGCGGCGGCTTCGGCGGCAAGGTCGATACGCTGACCGAGCCGCTCTGCATCCTCGGCGCGATGCTGACCGGACGGCCGGTGCGCTACGTGTTCGGCCGCGAGGAGGAGATGCAGTACGGCCCGCCGCGCGGCGCCGAGCGCATCTACATCAAGGACGGCGTGATGCGCGACGGCCGCGTCGTCGCCCGCAAGGTACGCGCCTATTTCGACAGCGGCGCCTACACGCGGCTGTCGAGCTATGCGGCGGTGAAATGCGCGGCGCATCTGCCCGGCCCCTACACCATCCCGAACGTCCATGGCGACGTCTACTGCGTCTTCACCAACCGCACGCCCGCGACCGCGATGCGCGGCTTCGGGGTCACGGCGATGGACTTTGCGATCGAATGCCAGATGGACAAGCTCGCCCATCTGGTCGGCATGGACCCGATGGAGTTCCGGATCCTCAACGCGTATCGCGACGGCGACATGAAGGCGCACCGCCGCGAGGCCAAGAACACTGCGCTGATCGAATGCGTGCAGGTCGCCGCCGAGAAGGCCAAATGGCCGCTCCGCGAGGACTTCAAGCGAATGTCGTCGCGCAAGGACGGCGGCGGCGCGCGGGCCGCCGTGACGCCGACGCCGCGCGAGACGCATGCGCCGAC
>NZ_LGHK01000260.1 GCF_001908235.1 Bradyrhizobium sp. NAS96.2 | reverse complement strand
GTCGCCTGCGCCCGTAAGCTCCTCATCTTCATCAATACTGTCGTCGCTCGCGGCACTCCGTGGCAGCCGATGCACCCCGCAAGCTAACGGTTGCTCAGGATGACGGAGCTGGCTTCACTTGCTGGGTAAAAGCGTCATTCGGGCAATTGCAAACCTGCCCGCTTCCAGGACGCCAGTTCCATGACCTGACGATCGACAGATAATTCACTTGCCTCACGTCCCACCACTCCATAATATGACGATCGTAATTTCATGGAGAGCAGGACCATGAGCCTGGATGATCACCCCACGGTCAGGGCTGTGCGGGCGCGCAGCAGCCAGCACGTCCGCGACGTCCCGGTGTCATCGGAACTGCTCAAGCGGATTGCGCGGGAGTGCGGCGCCGACGACGTCGGCATCATCGAGTTCGAGCGCGCCGCCATCGCGCCGCAGCGGGACTTCATCCGAAAAGTCTACGGCCGGACGCGGTCCCTGCTCGCGATCGCCTGCCACATGAACCGCGAGCCGGTGCGCTCGCCGTCGCGATCGGTCGCCAATGAGGAATTCCACGGCACCTACGACCACGTCAACGAGACCGCCCGCGCCATCGTTCGCGCGCTCGACGAGCACGGCATCCCGGCCTGCAACTCAGTCGCCGCCTTCCCGATGGAGATGGACCTGCCCAGGATCATGATGGTCCAGCACAAGCCGATCGCGGTCGAAGCCGGCCTCGGCCGGATGGGAATCCATCGCAGCGTGATCCACCCGAAATTCGGCAGCTTCGTCCTGCTCGGCACTGTCCTGCTCGGCTGCGAGGTGGACGCCCACGACCATCCGATCGACTACAATCCCTGCCTGGAATGCAAATTGTGCGTCGCCGCCTGCCCGGTCGGCGCCATCAAGCCCGACGGCGGCTTCGACTTCCTGTCCTGCCACACCCACAATTATCACGACTTTCTCGGCAACTTCACCCAGTGGGTCGAGAAGGTCGCGGATTCGAAGGACGCCAGGGATTATCGCGCCCGCGTGCCCCGCACCGAGACGCTGAACATCTGGCAATCGCTGTCGTTCAAGCCGGGCTACAAGGCGGCCTACTGCATCTCGGCCTGTCCGGCCGGCGAAGACGTGATCGGGCCCTTCCTCAGCGATCGCGACGCGCATTTCGCCGAGGTGGTGCAGCCGCTGATCGACAAGGACGAGTTCGTCTACGTGCTCCCGGATACCGACGCCGAGGACACGGTGACGCGGCGCTTTCCGCACAAGAAGATGCAGCATGTCACGTCCGGCCGGCATACCGGCAGCATCCAGGCCTATATCTTCTCGTTGTCGCTCGGCTTCCAGCGCGGCCGGGCGCGCGGTCTGGATTTCGTCACGCATCTGCGCTTCACCGGGGCGAGTGCGCTGGACATGACGGTCGCGATCAAGGGCCGGGATTTGCAGGTGGTGCCGGGGCGACACGTTGGAGAGGCGGCCCTGTCCATCACGGCCGACACCCAGGCCTGGCTGCGCGTGCAAAACCGCGATCTCGATCTTGCCGATGCAATCGCCGCCGGGCTGGTGAGCCATAACGACGAGAAGCTGTTCGCGGCCTATATGCGGTGCTTCCCGCTCTGAGCGCGCTACTCACACCAACAGGCCGCCGCCATCCACCGCAAGGGTCTGCCCGGTCACGTAGCTGTTCAACATCAGATAGACATAGGCGGTGGCCGCCTCATCAGGCGATGCGGCGCGCGGCAATGGCAAGCCTGCCACATAGCCGCTCACCCTCTCCTCCGGCATTTGCCTGACGCGTTCAGTGAGGATGAGTCCCGGGCACACGGCGTTGACGCGGACCGGCGCGAGATCGACGGCAAGGCCGCGGGCCAGGCTCTCCATCGCGCCCGCCGCCGCGGTCACGAACGGCATGCCTTTTTGCGGACGATGCGCCAGCATGCCGCCGGTCAGCGTGATCGATCCGTTCGGCGCGATCGCGCGGCTGCCGTGCTTGACCGCCGCAAGCGAGCCCCAGAAGCGGAGGGTAAGCGCCTCGCGCGCGACGCCAAGATCAAGATCGCGCACCGCGCCGAACGCCGGCAGGCCCTGATCGCCTGCGGTGATCGCGAGGTGATCGAAGCCGCCGACCTGTTCGAAGAAGCGCGACACGCCGGCTTCGTCGCGCAGATCGACGGTGAGGCCCGAGGATCCCGGCAGCCGCGTGACCGCGGCATCGACATTGGCGGCATTGCTGGAGGCGATCACCACCTCCGCGCCCCGCTCCCGCGCGAGCGCGGCGACGGCAAAGCCGATCCCCGACGATCCTCCGATTGCGATCACGCGCTTGCCGGCGAGCGACATCATGGCGTCTGTCATGGTCGTGCTCCGCCGCGCCTTACGCGAAATAAGCGGGGTGATCGATGTCGGCGAGCAGGCCGGGCTGCTGCGGCTGCCAGTCGAGCCGCGACCGCGTCCGCGCGCTCGAGGTCGGCACATCGAAGGCGACGAACCGGCCGAACATGCCGAAATGCTCGGCCGCCTCCTCCGGAGACTTCGACACCAGCGGAACGTCGAGCCGGCGCGCGATGACCTCGGCGACCGCCTTGAACGGCACGCCCTCATCGGCGACGGCATGGAACGGCCCGCCCTCGACGCCGCGCTCGAGCGCCAGCCGGTAGACCCGCGCCGCATCCAGCCGGTGCACGCCGGGCCAGCGGTTCTGTCCCTCGCCGATATAGGCAGAGACGCCCTTCTCACGCGCAAAGGCGATGAGGCGCGGCACGAAACCGTGGTCGCCATGACTATGCACCGAGGGCGGCAGCCGCACGACGGCGGCACGCACGCCGCGCGCTGCCACGGCCATCGTCGTCGCCTCGGACGCACGCGGATAGGCCTCGGAGACGGGAATCGGCGGATCGTCTTCGGTCGCGACGCGCCCCTGCGCCACCCGTGCGACGCCCGAGGTGGTGATCAACGGCCGCTTCGAGCCTTCGAGCACGACGCCCAAAGTCTCGATCGCGCGGCGATCATCCGCGCAGTTCTGGGCGAATCTCGAAAAGTCGTGGTTGAAGGCGCAGTGGATCACCGCATCGGCTTGCGCGGCGCCGCTCTTCAGGCTGTCGAGATCCTCCAGCGTTCCGTAGTGGACCTCGGCGCCGGCGGCGGCGAGCGCTTCGGCCCCCCTGTCGGAACGGGTCATGCCGAGCACCTTGTGGCCGGCGGCAATCAGATCATTGGTAACTGCCGAGCCGACCCAGCCGGTCGCTCCAGTGACAAACACGCGCATCAGCAAGTCTCCAGGTTTTGCTGGAGACAAATCTGGGCTGCCGCGCTATCCTGGTAAAGTAGTGACCTTATCATGGTATAACGACTAACAGGATGAGCGAACCGCTCGCGCATGAGAACCTGCTCGGCGTCTACCTGAAGGACCGACGCAGCAAGCTCGATCCGGCGACCTTCGGCTTTCCGCCGGAGCGGCGGCGCACCCCTGGGCTACGCCGCGAGGAAGTGGCGCAGCGCGCCAACATCTCAGCGACCTGGTACACCTGGCTCGAACAGGGCCGCGGCGGCGCGCCGTCGGCCGACGTGCTCGACCGCATCGCGCGGGCGCTGATGCTGACCGATGTCGAACGCGAGCATCTGTTCCTGCTCGGCCTCGGCCGCACGCCCGAGGCGCGCTACCAAAGAAGTGAAGGTGTAACGCCGCGACTGCAACGCGTGCTCGATGCGCTGGAGCCGCGCCCCGCGGTGGTCAGGACCGCGACCTGGGACATCGTCGCCTGGAACCGGGCCGCGACCGTGATGCTGACGGACTACGGATCGCTGCCGCCGCGCGAGCGCAACGTGCTGCGCTTCATGTTCCTCGATCCGCGCGTCCGGGCCGCGCAACACGACTGGGCCAGCGTAGCGCGCTTTGTCGTCGGCGCCTTCAGGGTGGACGCGATGCGCGCTGGCGCCGCTGCGGAGGTGCAACCCTAGGTCGACGAACTCTGCCGGCTGAGCCCGGAATTCGCGGCACTGTGGCGCGACAACGACGTGCGTACCCATGGCGAAGGCGTCAAGCAGCTCCGGCACCCGATCCTCGGCCCGGTCAAGTTCGAGTATTCGGCCTTCGCAGTCGACGGCCGGTCCGACCTCAGCATGATCGTCTACAATCCGATCGACCCCGAGGTGACGGAGAAGATCCGCGGGCTGATGGAGGCTCAGCCTGCGAAGGCCTAATCCCGCGCCGCCGCCGTCGGCCGCCACACCAGCAGCCGCTTCTCCACCATCGTCACGCCCATGTCGATCAGGATGACGAAGGCCGACAGCACGAACATGCCGGCGAACACGCCGGCGACGTCGAACACGCCTTCGGCCTGCTGGATCAGGTAGCCGAGGCCGGCCGCGGAGCCGAGATATTCGCCGACCACCGCGCCGACCACGGCAAAGCCGACCGAGGTGTGCAGCGAGGAGAACATCCAGGACAGCGCCGACGGCCAGTAGACGTGGCGCATCAGCTGCCGCTCGTTCATGCCGAGCATGCGGCCATTGTCGAGCACCGTGGTCGGCACTTCCTTGACGCCCTGATAGACGTTGAAGAACACGATGAAGAACACCAGGGTCACGCCGAGCGCGACCTTGGACCAGACGCCGAGCCCGAACCACAGCGCGAAGATCGGCGCCAGCACCACGCGCGGCAGCGCGTTGACCATCTTCACATAGGGATCGAACACCGCGGCGACGCGCGGCTGCCGTGCGAACCAGAAGCCGACCAGGATGCCGCCGGCCGAGCCGATCACGAAGGCGAGGATCGATTCCCACAGCGTGATCGCAAGATGTTTCCAGATCACCCCGGTCGAGAACCACTTTACAATCTGGCTGAAGACGTCGACCGGGTTGGAGAAGAAGAACGGCGGCAGCAGCACCTTGCCGAACACAGGCACGGTGGAAAAGACCTGCCACAGGGCCAGCGTGACGACGGCGACCAGGACCTGCAGGGCCAGCAATGTGACGCGCGACATCAGGCGGCTCCCGCCTGCGTCGACTGCACATAGCCCTTCATCACCTCGTCCTTCAGCACGCCCCAGATCTCGCGGTGCAGGGCATGGAAGTCCTTCTCCATCCTGACCTCGGCGATGTCGCGCGGCCGCGGCAGCGTGATGCGCCAGTCGCCGATGATGCGCGCCGAAGGACCGGCCGACATGATCACGACGCGGTCGGCGAGCGCGATCGCCTCCTCGAGATCATGGGTGACGAACAGCACCGCCTTGCGGTCGGCGGTCCACAATTCCAGCAGCAGATTGCCCATGATCTGCCGCGTCTGGGCATCGAGCGGGCCGAACGGCTCGTCCATCAAGAGGATCTTCGGATCGCGGATCAGGACCTGCGCCAGCGCCACGCGCTTGCGCTGGCCGCCCGACAGCATGTGCGGATAGCGGCCCGCGAACGCGCCGAGCCCGACCGAGGTCAGCCACCTCTGCGCACGCGCGAGCGCATCAGCGCGCGGCGTGCCCCGGATCTCGAGCCCGATCGCGACATTGTCGATCGCGGTCTTCCAGGGGAATAGCGCATCGGCCTGGAACAGGTAGCCGGCGTCGCGGTTGAGGCCGTTCAGCGGCTTGTCGAAGATCCGCGCCGTTCCTGCGGCGGGCTTCAACAGCCCCGCGGTCACGTTGAGCAGCGTCGACTTCCCGCATCCGGTCGGACCGACAATGGCGACGAATTCGCCGTGATCAACTGAAAGATTGGCCTGTTCGACCGCAGTGTAGACGCGTCCGTCCGCCAACCGAAACGCCACCGTCGCACCGTCAAGCGCGACCGCCGTCGGCTCCGTCATCGCCACGATTCCTCCCGAAATTTTCGGAGATGGCTTACCGGTTCGGGCCGGCAAGTTCAACGCATGAAGATGGCGCAGGCCGTGGTCACGCAGTTTTCAGGCAAATCGGGTTGCGCATTGCAACAACATCGTCGAGGCTGCGGGCCAACGCGGTAGAAGGAGACAATCATGCGGATCGCAGTGGTAGGCGCCGGAGGTGTCGGCGGCGGCTTTGGTGCGGCCCTCGCACATGCCGGCGCCGACGTCACCTTCATCGCACGCGGCGCCCACCTCACCGCCATGCGCAGCGAAGGCCTGAAGGTTCAGGGCGGCCGCGGCGAAAGCCATCTGGTCCCGACCCAGGTGACCAACGACCCCGCAAGCGTCGGCCCGGTCGATATCGTGCTGTTCTGCGTCAAGCTATGGGATGTCGAAAGTGCAGGCGAGCACATCAAGCCCATGGTCGGTGCCGACACCGCGGTGATCCCGCTGCAGAACGGCATCGACGCGCCCGACCGGCTGATCCCGATCCTCGGTCGCAATGCCGTGATGGGCGGCGTGGCGCAGATCTCGGCCTCGATCATCAAGCCCGGCGTGATCAACCAGGTCGGCACCTTCATGCGCATGATCTTCGGCGAGCTCGACGGCCGGATCACGCCGCGCGGCAAGGCGCTGCTCGAGCTCTGCCTGAAGGCCGGGTTCGATGCGACGCTGAGCGAGCAGATCAACACCGAGCTCTGGATGAAGTTCGTAGGTCTCGCCACCAATGCCGGCATGACTGCGGTAACGCGCCAGCCGATCGGCAGGCTGCGCGACGATCCCGATCTGCGCCCGCTTTTCGTATCGGCCTGCGAGGAGATCATCGCCATCGCCAATGCCAGCGGCATCAAGCTGCCGCCGGACCCGCTTGCGAAAGTGCTCGACTTCATCGGACACGCGCCGCCGGCGATGAAGGCGTCGATGGCGCTCGATCTCGAGCGCGGCAACCGGCTCGAACTACCCTGGCTGAACGGCAAGGTGGTCGAGCTCGGCAGCAAGCTCGGCGTGCCGACCCCGACGCACGATTTCCTTTATGCGGTGCTGAAGCCCTATGCGATGGGCACGCCTGCGTAGGCAGGCGGCCGCGGCTTGCAGCCGCAGCCCCGCTCAAGCATGTTGCGGTGGGGCGAGCGTGGCGACCTGATCGGGATGCACCGTGATGGCCGTGCCGCCGTGTCCGTCGCTCGCGGCGACGAAGGTGGATGCCATGTAGTTTCCGAGCAAGGCGATGCTGGCGGCGTGGACGCCGTCCGAGACCGTGACCGATCCGCCTGTGCTGTTGCCGGTAAAGCCCACGGTCTGCCCAGCCACAAAATTGATGTCGGCGAAATCGATCGCGTCGGCTCCCGTCATGCCGGCGACGGTGCCGGAGAAGCTGGCGGGGTCGTCGAGCCTGAGCGTCCCGGAGTCCGATGCAAAGGAGATGTGAGCCGCGCTCGCTGAGGCAAGCTCGAGGGTCTGTCCGGCCGGAATGATCGAGGGATCGCTGATCGTGAAGGCGCTGGACCAGGCGCCCCAGACGGTCCCGTCATTGGCCTTGATCCAGAGCGTGTCGGTGCCCGATCCGACGTGATACGCAAGCTGGGAGAGCTGCGAGGCCGAGACGATGTTGTCCTGATTTGCTCCGAGAGCAACACCGTTCAGCGTGAAGTAGCCGTTCCCGCCTCCACTATTCCAGACATCATACGATGTCGCGGAACTGCCGAACGGATCCGAATAGCTGAAGAGCGAGGACACCGCGAAGGTCTGGCCTTGAACGGACAGCGTGCTCGAATGGGTCGGAGTCAGAACGGGACCGGTGTCGACCGGCGCAGTCACGGTGAACGCACTTGACCATGCTCCCCAGACGGTGCCGTCGTTGGCGCGGACCCATAGCGTGTCCGCGCCCGAGCCGGATTGATAGGTCAGCGACGCCAACTGGGCTGCCGTGACATAATTGTCCTGGCTGGGCGCAAGCGGCGAGCCGCCGAGAACGAAGTGCCCGCCACCCGTGCCGGTGTCCCAGACGTCATATTGGATCGCAGCGCTGTTGAAAGGATCGCTGTAGGCGAACAGCGACGAGGCCGCATAGCTCTGGCCGTGAGCGGCAACAATGTTCGACACCGTCTCGACGGGTCCGCTGTCGACCGGAGCATTGATGGTGAAGGCGCTCGACCATGCCCCCCACGCCGTGCCGTCATTGGCCCGGATCCAGAGCGTGTCGGTCCCAGAACCGGATTGATAGGTCAATGACGACAGCTGCGCGGCTGTGATGTAGTTGTGCTGATTGGCGGACAGCGCCACCCCGTTCAGAACGAAGTGCCCGCCGCCTGTGCCCGTATCCCAAACATCATATTGGGTCGCAGCGCTGTTGAACGGATCGCTGTAGGTGAACAGCGACGAGGCCGCATAGCTCTGGCCGTGAGGCGCGATGATGTTCGACACCGTCTCAACAGGCCCGCTGTCGACCGGAGCGTTGACCGTGAAGGCGCTCGACCATGCCCCCCACACCGTACCGTCATTGGCCCGGATCCAGAGCGTGTCGATGCCGGAGCCGGATTGATAGTTGAGCGAGGCGAGCTGCGCTGCCGTGATGTAGTTGTCTTGACCGGCCGGCAGCGCCACCCCGTTCAGAACGAAGTGCCCGCCGACGGTGCCGCTATCCCAGACATCGTACTCGACGGCGGGGCTGTTGAACGGATCGCTGTAGGTGAACAGCGACGAGGCCGCGTAGCTCTGGCCGTGAGGCGCGACGATGTTCGACACCGTCTCAACAGGCCCGCTGTCGACAGGGGCGCTGACGGTGAAGGGATTCGACCACGCGCCCCACACCGTGCCGTCATTGGCCCGGATCCAGAGCGTGTCGGTGCCGGAGCCGGATTGATACCTGAGCGACGCCAACTGGGCGGGCGTGATGTAGTTGTCCTGGTTGGCCGACAGCGCCACCCCGTTCAGGACGAAGTGGCCGCCACCTGTTCCCTTGTCCCAGACGTCATACAGCGTTGCAGGACTGCTGAACGGGTCGTAATAGGTGAACAGAGACGAGACCGCATAACTCTGGCCGTGAGCCGCGACGACGTTCGACACCATCGCGACGGGACCGCTGTCGACCGGAGCAGTGACGGTAAAGGCGTTCGACCACTGTCCCCACACCGTCGAGTCGTTGGCCCGGATCCAGAGCGTGTCTGCGCCCGAGCCCGACTGATAGGTCAATGACGACAGCTGCGCGGCCGTGATGTAGTTGTCCTGATTGGCGGCAAGCGCCACCCCGTTCAGAACGAAGTGGCCGCCGCCGGTGCCGGCGTCCCAGACGTCGTATTGGGTGGCTGCGAGGCCGAACGGATCGTAGTAGGTGAACAGCGACGACGCGGCAAAGCTCTGGCCGTGCGATGCCGTCACGTTTGCGACCGTCACCACGGGCCCTTCCGGGACCGCCGTGAATTCGGCCCAGGTGCTCCAGAATACGCCATTGAACGCCCGCACCCACAGCTGGTCGCTCGCGGGACCGAACTGATAGGCAATGTTGGACCACTGTGACGCAGCGACGTCGATCTCGACCCCGTTTGCCTGCGCGACCCCGCCCACGGTGAAATGGCCGTTTCCGGTGGAGTCCCAAAGCCCATACTCGATTACGGGCAGTGTACCGCTCGTCACATAGAACATGGACGATGCTGCAAGCGAGGTTTGCACGCGGCCGGTTATGTTGGACGCGACCACGGTCGGCGCGACATCGACGGCGCCGGAATTGTCGATGACGAAGTCGCCGCCCTCGCTGGCAATCTGGGTGAGCGATACTTCGAACTGCACATCCCAGTTCTGGCCGGGATAGCTGTTGCCCCATGGATTGCGAACGATGAAATTGCCCGTCGAGCTGTCATAGCCGACAACTCCGAAAGCGTGATCCGGGACCAGCTGGATATTTCCGGCGCTGTCATAGGTGTACGGCGACGTCGAAGGAATCTCGAGGATGACGTCATCGTAGCTGGCGAGCGCCGCGATATAGACAGACTTGTTGCTATACCAATTGGACGCGCTGCTCATGTAATAGTTGACGCTCGTCGCGTCGGTCAGATTCTCCAGGACGTCGGTTGGGGGATCCGCGGAGATGTTGTTGTAGCTGTTGACCGCCGGGTGCCCGATTTGCCCCGTTGCGCTGAGCTGCGCATATGCCTTTTCCACCAAGGCAACCCACATTGCAGTGGGTTGCTCATTGTAGTTGTGGGCATAGTCGAGTTCGGTCCCATTGACGGTCGGAAACACGCCGTTGACGGTTTCCCATGTCTCCTGCCCATTGACATAGAAGCGCACGCCATAGGTGCCGTTTCCATTGTCGACGAACATGGAACTCAGGACCTGGGGATGAAAGACGACGACGTCGATCAATCCCGACATCAGTTCGCAATCGCCGTCGGCTCCCTGACAGATGTCGTTGACGGTGGCTGCGCCCGCCGAGGAATACAACGGTCCGACAACTGCGCTGTAGCCTTGCAATGTCCAGCCGTTCGCATCCGGCGGCAAGGTCGGATCCGGAAGATCGGTTCCCAAGAACCATTTTCCGATCAGCTCGGACATCTGCGTCGACGTCGTGCCGACCTGCAGATTGCCTAGCGTGACATGTATCGTACTGCCCCCGGTCCAGGTGGCGTTCGCCGGATTGCCGTCAACGAGCTGGAGGAAAAGATGGGAGACATAGTCCGATGTGGAAAGACCGCTGTTCAGATTGGCCGCAATCACCTGCAGCGAGTTCAGCTCATTCGCGGTCACGCTGCCGCGATTGGCGACGTCGGCCAGCAAGTCATAGGCTTCGGTGTAGGTGAAAACCCCGTCCGCAGCAAAGTTGAGCATGTCGGACTTGATGCCGCTGTCGACCAGGGAATAGACCCAGCTTGCAGTCATGGAATTCCTTCGCAAGTCTTGACGCGATCTGATTGCTGCCGACCAGGCCGATCCTGGCGAGGGTGCATGCGTCCCGTCGAGACGAATCCAGCAATGGAATATGTAACTATCGCGTTAGTTGTGGCCGAATTCGAAGTGTGTGTCGATCTTGCCGAACGCGGCCGTCAACCAAGGGAACCCGCATTATCGTGAGGATTCGTTAATGTCTGCCTGATACGGCGCCCGCGGCCGGAGATAGCGGCCGGGTGCGGCTTCCCCGAGGCACGGGTCCTGCGGCTGGTGTTCGATGTGCGGGGCGGCCCCGCGTCAGCGCGCGTGATGCCGTCCGCGGTACGCCCGGCGTTTCGGGGGTGGCGGCGGCGCGAAAAAGGGATTCTCCGAGCAGATCGCGCTCCGGCCCGAGGCGGTGGCCTGGCACTGCGGGATCGAGGTGAAGCTGCAATTGATGTAGTTTCCGCCCTGCCGGCCCTCATAAACATGCATGCACACTGGATAGTTCGGATCGTAGGCCTGCCCGGCGGCAGGTCCGGCCAGGGCGACCGCAGCTGCGGCGATCGCGAACAGTTTCAGGCGCATCGGTCTCTCCTTGTCGTGGCGGGAGGTTCCCCACAACTGCCGGAGTTAGTCAACATCAGGGGCGGCGCGACGGCCATGCGGCCCATCACACGCTGACGACCTGCCGATGCGCGAGCGCGCTAATTGGCCGGTTGGCGGTGTCGCTTGACCCGCTCCCTGGGCTGCGGTCTCGGGCCCTTGTAGAAGGGATTGACCGAGCACGTCGCCGATCGCCCTGACGCCGTTGCCTGGCATTGCGGGAGCGACGTGAAGCTGCAATCGATGTATTCGGGCGTCAGCCGGCCGCCATAGACTTCCATGCACACCGGATAATTCGGATCGTACATTTGCGCAGCGGCGGGCCCGGCGATGCCAACGCCGATGGCGGCGAGCATGGTGAGTTTCAAGCGCATCGCGTGCTCCTCCAGCTTGGTGCGGACCGCGCGGACCCGGCTATCGCTGTTCGCCGGCCGGCTTGCCGTCGTCTTCACCCAGACAGCGGATCATGAAGGCCGTCGTGTCCCGCGGCAGGACCTGCGCGGCACGCGCCTTGAGCCGGCATTCGAGCTGCGCGATCTGGCGCGCCCGCTGCCGCTCCGACGGCAGCGTCGATTGCCGCAACCGGCGCAGGGTCATCGGCGAGCCATCCGACTCGAAGCTGAGATCGTACTTCCTGCCGTTCTGGTCAGTGGCAGCGCAGGTGATGGTCGACACCTGCCGCGTGACGAAGCTTCCAACCTGGCGACAGGAGCCTGTCGACATCTCGACCAGCGGCACCGGCAGGCCGTCGACACGCGGACGGTCGCTCGACTTCAGCAACATGCGATCGACGGCGAGTTCGAACAGATTGTCCTGGGTGCGCTCGGTGCTCTCGCCGGAGAACGAGACGATGTGGCTCTTGTCGGCGGGATCGTCGAGCACCACGGTGAATTCGGAACGGCCGCGCAGGGTGTGGAAATAGGCCACCGCCTTGCAGGTATAGTTGCGGCCGGCGACGGTGACATTGCGGCAGGTGCCAGACATCAATGCATACAGGTCGACGTCGTAGACCGGGCCGGCGGCCACCGCGAGCGCAGGCCAGCAGACGACGGCAACCGCAATCAATTGAGCGAAACGGGAGATCATGCTGAAACGGTCGAGAACACGGTCGTTGGAGAAGTCCATGGCGCAAGGTCGCCGATTTCCACGGACTGTGCAACGAAGAAGCGGGCCTAAATGTGGAAGCCCCGCAGTCGACCGGGGAACGCAGGGCAAGCCGTGCTGGAAAGGCCGCGGCCCTCGCGCCTTGCGTCAGATTTGCGGGCCGGACAGAGTGACCTCGCGCTCCGCACGGAACACGTTGCTGTAGAGGTTCGCGATCCACTGACGGCCGCTTGCCGTCATGTTCAGGCAGTTGATGGCGCCCTGGATGTGCGGCGCAACCATATTCCAGTAGAATTGCGGATAGCGGTCGACGATATCCGCCGGCGATTCATAGCCGAGCTGGCGGTTGATGCCGACTTCCTCGAACTCGTGATAGAGCGCGTTGGCTTTCCTGATGTAGTTGGGATCGCCGAGTTGCCCGATGAAATCGGCCGCCCGCACGATCGCCGCCTCGTCGTCATATTGCTGGCCTTCGGGCGACGGAAACCGCGTGCCCTCGATGTTGCGCGCGACGCGCTCGCGATCGAGCGGCAGCACCGCCTCGAGCCTGTCGAGCACATAGAGCTTGGAGCGGTCGACGTGATACGGCATCAGGCCGGCATCCGACGAGCCGCGCGGCAGCACGACCTTGTTGCCTGACGCATCGATGACGTATCCATCCGGTCCATCGCCCTTCAGCAGGCCGCGCACATAGCCGATGTCGTGCGTCAGGCAGGCGATGATCGTGTGGGTGTAATCCTCCGCGGTGACATGGGTATGCAGCGCGCGGCCACGGATGATGTCATGCCCGGCCAGCGTGACCAGCATCGTGTGCTCGACATTGTGGTAGAGCGCGTCGCTGTTGCCGATGCATTCCAGCGCGATGCGCGCGGCAGCCGGCAACAGTTCGCCGAACCGGGCCTGCGAGGCCCCGAAGGTGCGGCTGACATGGGTGGCGAGAAACTTCTCCAAAGCACCTGCCGCCAACTCAGGTAACGTCATCATCGATGCAGCCCCCGACCGCGCAACGTTCCTCACTCGCCCCGATCTCACGTCGTAGTTGGGGAGCAATTATAGCTTATCTGCGGGCGTGCGGCTACGCGCTGGCGGGCACGCGATTCGTTCAGCCGTACTTTCCCGGTCTTGCCGGCTGTGACACCAAAGTCGCTGATAATGGCATGAACCGTGCATGATTCGGTTCAGACCGGGTTAATCCTACGGATAAACACCATCATGCTCGTTACGCTCGTCGCCATCCTCTGCAATGCTCAGCTCTGCATGGAAAAAGTCGTCACCAACAGCGACCAATCCGGCATCACCATGGGCGCCTGCGCCGTCAGTGCCCAAATCGGCATCGCCGACTGGCTCGCCAAGGGGCCGTATCACGATTGGCGCTTGCAGAGCTATAAGTGCATCATGGGCAAATACGTACCCAAGAACGAAGTGTGATGTGTGCTCACAGCCCCCGAGGGGGCTGACCCGCTTCGCCTGCCCAACTGGAACAGCCTGCGAAACCGCGTGATGCAGGCGCGTGCACCTCAAGTCAAAGTCCATTTTATGGGCTATCACTGTCGTTCACGATGGTGAGAGACCTGAGGTCGTCCAGGAATGGCCAGAGAATGCCCGCAACGCCGTTGATCGCCTACGCGCATGTCGGCAAGAGTTTTGACAATGGTCGCGTGGTGGCGGTCGACGACGTCTCGCTTGACGTCGCCGAGGGTGAATTTCTGGCTGTTGTCGGCGGCTCGGGCTCCGGCAAGACGACGCTGCTCAGGCTGGCCAACCGCCTGATCGAGGCCGACCGCGGCCAGATCGCCGTCGAGGGCGAAGACGTCAGCCGCCTCGATCCGATCCTGCTGCGGCGCCGCATCGGCTATGTCTTCCAGAACGGCGGGCTGTTTCCGCATCTCAGCGTCGCGGGCAACATCGGCATCACGCCAAGACTGCTCGGCTGGCCGCAGGCGGAGATCGCAGCGCGGGTCGACGAACTGCTCGCTCTCGTGCGGCTCGACCATGCCCAACATCGCGACCGCCTGCCGCACGAGCTCTCCGGCGGCCAGCGCCAACGCGTCGGCGTCGCGCGTGCGCTGGCTGCGAAGCCGCGCATCGTGCTGATGGACGAGCCGTTCGGCGCGCTCGATCCGCTGACCCGCGACGCGCTCGGCGACGATTATCGAACCCTGCATCGCGAGCTCGGCCTGACCACGGTCATGATCACCCATGACATGACCGAAGCACTGCTGCTGGCCGATCGGGTCGCGGTGATGCGCGGCGGCAGGCTGCTCGCCCTGGGCACGGCAGCGGAGCTCGCGGCCAACAGCGATGCCTATGTCGGCGAACTCCTGCGCACGCCGCGACGGCAGGCCGAGCGCCTCGGCGCATTGCTGCCGCGGGACGGCACGGCATGAGCGATCCACGCTGGAGCGAGGCGCTTGCGCATCTGCCCGACTACCTCGGCAATCATGTCCGGGTCAGCGTCGCCGCGCTGGCGCTCGGGCTTCTGATCAGCCTGCCGCTTGCGATCATCGCCCGCAACCGGCCGGTGCTGCGCGGCGCGCTGCTCGGGCTTGCCAGCATCGTGCAGACCGTGCCGGGTCTGGCGCTGCTCGCGCTGTTCTATCCGCTGCTGCTGGCGCTCACTGCTGTGACCACGGCATGGCTCGGCTTCAGCTTCTCCGCCTTCGGATTCCTGCCGGCGGTGCTGGCGCTCGCGCTCTATTCGATGCTGCCGGTGTTGCGCAACACCATCACCGGCCTGTCGGGCGTCGATCCGGCGGTGCTGGAGGCCGCCGAGGGCGTCGGGATGACGCCGCGGCAATCGCTCACCATGGTCGAGCTGCCGCTGGCGCTGCCGGTGATGATGGCGGGGATTCGCACCGCCGCGGTGTGGGTGATCGGCACCGCGACGCTGTCGACGCCGATCGGCCAGACCAGCCTCGGCAATTACATCTTCGCGGGGCTACAGACCCAGAACTGGGTGTTCGTGCTGTTCGGCTGCTTCGCCGCCGCGGTGCTCGCGCTGGTCGTCGACCAGATGCTGGCGCTGATCGAGAACGGCCTGCGCAATCGCAGCCGCATCCGCGCCGCGCTCGGCGGGCTCGGCATTGCCGCGCTGATCGCGGCGACGCTGGTTCCGGCGCTCGCACGTCCGCAGGCGCGCTACGTGGTCGGCGCCAAGACGTTCACCGAGCAATATGTGCTGTCGGCGCTGATGGCGCAGCGGCTGCAAGCGGCCGGTCTTCCGACGACGACCCGCGCCGGCCTCGGCTCCAACGTCATCTTCGATGCGCTCGCTGCCGGCGATATCGACGTCTATGTCGATTATTCCGGCACGCTGTGGGCCAACCAGTTCCACCACAGCGACATCAGGCCTCGCGCCGAGTTGCTGAGCGAGCTCAAGACGACGCTGGCGATGCAGGACATCACGCTGTTCGGCGAGCTCGGCTTCGAGAATGCCTATGCGCTGGTGATGCCGAAGAAACGCGCCAATGAGCTCGGCATCCATTCGATCGCCGACCTCGCCTCGCACGCCGCGACGATGTCGATCGCCGGCGACTATGAATTCTTCTCGCGGCCGGAATGGGCCGGGATCCAGAAGGCCTATGGGCTGACGTTCCGCGCCCAGCGGACGATGCAGCCGGATTTCATGTATGCCGCGGTTGCCTCCGGCGAGGTCGACGTCATCGCGGGCTATACGAGCGACGGGCTGATCGCAAAGTACGACCTGGTCACGCTCGCGGACGACAGGCACGCGATCCCGCCCTATGACGCGATCGTGCTGCTGTCGCCGAAACGGCACGACGACGAGGCGCTCAAGGCGGCGCTGCGGCCGGTGCTCGGCAAGATCGGCATCGCCGCAATGCGCGAGGCCAATCTGCGCGCGTCGGGCAACGATGCATCATCATCGCCCGACGCCGTGGCGCGCTGGCTGTGGGAAAAGGTCGGGCCGCGCTAGCGCTATCGTCATTGCGAGGAGCGATAGCGACGAAGCAATCCATTGCTCCCCACACGCGGATAGATGGATTGCTTCGCTTCGCTCGCAATGACGAGGTTGGATTCCTTACGCCCTCACCTCCTGACGCTGGAACAGGACGTAACCTGCGACGAACAGCACGATGGTGCAGGCGATCAGGCCGACCGTCTGCGGCCAGGCGATCATCACGCTCTGGCCGAACGGCAGCGGGGCGCCCATCACCGCGCCGCGGATCTGGTCGAGGAACACCGGGCCGAGCGTGCGCGTGGTCGGCGACAGCACCGCCAGCATCGCCTCGCCGAACAGATCATTTGGTGAAAAGCGCTGCAGCAGCTGGGTCCAGATCGCGGTGCCCGGCGTGTCGAGCCCGAGCACGGCAAAGCGCGGATCCGGCGGCACGATGGCTTGCGCGATCGCCGGCGCCAGCATCGGCCACAGCACGGTCAGGAACAGCCAGATGCCGAGCGCCACCAATGCCGCGGTCGCCGGCGAGCGGAACACGATCGAGAGCAGCATCGCGAGCGACAGCCAGACCCCGGCATAGAAGATCGCGATCACCAGGAAGGCGAGCGAGCGGGAGATCTCTTCGCCGCCCGGCGGCACGCCAAGGAAGATCAGGCCGAGCCCAATCACCAACAGCCACAGCGCGGTCAGGCTGATCGCGATGGTCGCGAGCCCGGCGAGATATTTGCCGAGCAGCAGCGCATCGCGATAGATCGGCTGCGCCAGGATCCGCGACAGCGTGCAGCGGTTGTGCTCGCTGTTGATCAGGTCGAAGCCGAGCCCGATCGCCATCAGCGGGATCAGGAAGCCGAGGATGGCGACAAAGGACGGCAGCGGCGCCTGGCTCACCGTGAACAGCCGCAGCAGCAGGAACGGATCCTCCGCGGTGTTCTGGCGCAGCGCGGCGATCGCCTCGTAGAGCGCCGCCATTGCTGTGACCACGATCAGAAGCTCGAGCATCAGCATGCGGACGCTCGAGATGTTGTCGGACAGCTCCTTGACGAAGACGGCCCCGACGCCCTGGAATGCTGAACCTTCACGCCGCATCGCGCACGCCTCCTGACGGGGGGACCTGGAAGCAACGAGCGTAGATCGCCTCTAAGCTCGGCTCATCGACCGAGAGCCGCCGCAGCGCGCCGTTGGCCGCCACCACCGCGCGTGCCGCATCGGCCCTCACGTCGCGGTCGGCGGTCATACGGAAGCGGTCATCGGCGAGCGTCTCGACATTGCCGACGCCCGGGATCGCCGCAAGCCGCCGGGCAATCCCGGCGCCGTCGGCCTCGACCTCGACGACGAAGCCCGCGCCCAGCACCTGGACCGAGAGCTCGGCCACCGAGCCCATCATCGCGATCTTCCCGACACGGAACAGCGCGACACGGTCACAGACGCGCTGGACCTGGTCGAGCATGTGCGAGGACAGCAGCACGGTGACGCCCTCGGCCTTCAACTCCCTGATCAGGTCGAGGAATTCGATCGTCGCCTGCGGGTCGAGACCCGAGGTCGGCTCGTCGAGGATCGCGATCTCGGCGCGCTTGACGATGATCTCGGCAAGCCCGAGGCGCTGCCGCATGCCGCGCGAGAAGGTCGCAACCCGCTTGTCGGCGACGTCGAGCAGGCGCACGCAGGTCAGCGCGGCCGCGATCCGCCGCGACCGCTCGGCCACCCCGAGCCCCATCAGCTTGGCGGCGTAGGCAAGGTTCTCCACCGCGGTCAGATGGTCGTAGAAGCCGACGGCGTCGGGCAGGTAGCCGACCCGCCGCTTCACCTGTAGCGGCTGCCGCGCCGGATCGAAGCCGAGCACGCTGACCCGGCCGGCCGAGATCTCGGTGAGCCCGAGCATCATCAGGATGGTCGTGGTCTTGCCGGCGCCGTTCGGGCCGAGCAGCCCGAACACCTCGCCCTTGGCGATGTCGAAGTTGATGGCGTCGACGACACTGGTCTTGCCGTAGCGCTTGGTGAGATCGCGTGCTGCGATGACGGCCTCCGGCCGTGTTGCAGCAGTGTGGTTCTGCTGCTCGCTCATCGCCGTCCGAACCTCGCAACGGCGCCCAGCATCAACAGCAGCGCGACGCCGATCACGCCGGCCCCGGCCATGCCCCAGACGGTGGACGTGCTCACGGTGACGCGGAACTGGCTCGAGGCCGTCTCGCCGCGCGAGGTGGCGCGCATTCCGACCTGGTAGTCGCCGGCGAGCGACTTGTCGCTCGGCGTCACCAATGCCTGAACCTCGGTATCCTTGCCGGGCACCAGCCGCTCGATCTTGGCGGGCTGGAACGTGACCTTCCAGCCGCTCGGCGCGGTCGCGGCAAGCTCGATATTCTCGGCCGGCGCGGTGCCGCTGTTGGTGACGACAACCGGGATCGTGCTCTGCTCGGCGGCGACCGCGCGCGCACTGAGCAGCCCGTCACGGCCGGAGAGCTGGAGCTGCGGCTGGCCGGCGACGTCGAGCGCGACCTCGGTCTGCGCGGTCGCATCCTCGGCGTTGACCGTGACCTTGACGGGGAAATGCCCGGCATCGATCGCGCTCGGCGGCCGCACCTTGAGCTTGATGTCCTTGGACTGCCCGGCATCGATCGGGATCGAGGACAGTTCCTGTGTGCCATAGGCCTCGGTGAACGAGGTCTCGAAGTTCTGCGGCGCCGCCGCGGCAAAGCTCGCGACCAGGTTGCGACCACTGTCGTTCTTGATGGTCAGCGTGTACTCGAAGTTCGATTTCGGGCTGCCGCGCAATTCGGGAAGCTTCGACGACACCGTCAGCTTGGCCGGCAGCTCCTTGGCGAGCGCGACCACGATCGGCAACGTTGCCTCGCTGCCCTGCCCTTCGGCCTTCACCGTCAAGGTCTGCTCGGCGAGCGAAGCATTGGCGGGTACGTCGAGCCGAAGCTGCAACGGCACGCTGGAGTCGGGCGCCGGCATCGCGGCCGCAACCGGCTGGCCGCCGCCGAGCAGCGTCGCGGTCCAGCCGCTCGGCACGCCCTCGACCGAAAGCTTGTAGCGCTGCGGACCGAGATCGTAGTTCTGCAAACGCAGCGAGATGTTGGACGTGGTGCCGGGCCTGATGGTGACGGCCGGATAGTCCGTCATCATGTAGAGCCCCTTGATGTCGTGAGGCGGCTCGGCGGCATAGGCTGAGGGAATGGCAAGAGAACCAGCAAGGGGAACAGCAAGTCCGAAGGCGACGACAAGGCGCGCAACATCGAGCGCTCGCATGGGCAAACACTCCTGCAAGAAGGGCGGGATTGGTTGATTTGACGCTGCGCGCCGATGAACATCGTGGCAGCGGCGCGACCGATCATCGAGCCAATCGTGACGAAATCTCGGCGAGGTAATTACAAATGAGTAATGCACGCGGTTTCGCGCAGGCGACCTTCGTCTACCGACGTTAGTCTAGTTCGTGACGCGATCGCCTTGATGTGCGGATCAGTCGTTGCGACTGCGCATGCCGCGGCCGGAACGTTCCGGCGCGAAGCATGCTCAAAGTCCCTTGATGATCCCCGCGTCGATCAACAGGCGGTTGAAGCGGCGCGCCTCCGCGCCATCCCTGCAGGAATAGAACGCGCCGTTGCAGCGAAGCATGATCGCCTTCTGCTCCTCGAACGAGGGATCGAGCGGAATGCCGGCGGCTTCCTGAATCACCAGCGGCAGATAGGCGGCATCGATCGTGTCCATCACCGCCGGGCTCTTCACCGGCTCGAAGTTGACGGCATCGATCGCGTAATATGTCGCGTAGTAGCGCGGATCGTAATCCATCAGCTTCTTGCCGATGCCGGCCTCGTCGAGCTCGGGATCGAGCAGCTGCGGCGAGAACTCCGGCTGGTGATCGCCGTAGCGCACGATCAGGAACGGCTGCGCCGGGAACTTCTTCTTCAGCGCCGCGACAAAGCCGGCATAGTCGTTGGCGCTCATGGTCTGCCGGCGCAGATATTCATCGACCGACGGCGTATTGCCCGGCCGCTTCCAGGACGGCAGCAGCTCGGGACGGAATTTCGTCTCCCAGGGGAAATGATTGGCGGCGAGATAGACGAAGGTGAACAGCGGCGCACTGAGCGTCTTCTGCTCGGCCATCAGCTTCAGCGCCTTGTCGTAGAAGAAGCTGTCGGGCTCGACGTCCTTTGCATGCAGATCATGCGCGTCGTAGAAATGCTGGATGCCGGTCGTGGTCTGGAAGCTGCGCGCACTCATGAAGGCGCCGAACGCCGGATATAGCGACAGCGTATCGTAGCCGCAGCGGCGCAGCGCCAGCGGCAGGCCGCGCTCGACCCGGCCCGACGCGATGCGGGTGACGAAATAGGCGAACCGGCCGAACGAGCGCGAGGACAATCCCGCCAGCACGTTGTACTCGGTGAACCAGCTCGGCCCGCCATTGCTTTCGGCAAGGAATTTGCGCTCGACGCCGTCATAGGATTTGAACTGGCCGCCATAGCCGGGCGGCACCTTGACGCCGGGTGCGGTACGGATGTCGAAACTCGATTCATCATGGATCATGATGATGTTCGGCCGTCGCCCGGCGGGATGGCAGGCTTCGACCAGCGGCATCTTGAGCAGATCGCTCGCCGAGGGATCCGACTCCATGAAGCCATAGGCGACAAAGTCCGACACCGCCGTCACGCCGGAGCGCGCGAACTTCGACAGGTAGCCGTCGTCGTAATAGCCGCGCCAGGCTTCATCCGGCCAGGCGAACGCATAGCCCGAAAGCGCCGCGGTGCAGGCAAGGCAGGCGGCCGCGGCCGGCAGGCGGCGGATGCGGAACGGATCGAGCCACCACAGCGCGTACATCAGGGGCAGCGTGACCAGGCCGGCACCGATGATCGACCAGCGCAGGTTCGGAAAGATCGTGAGCATGAACGCGGCGGTGTCGCGATCGATCACCATCAGGTCGACGAAGTTCGCGGTCATCTGCACCACGTCGTGCTTGAACCGCGACAGCAGCACCAGCACCACGACCAGCGTCAACGACAGCGCGCCCGACAGCGCCGGCCGGCGCAGCAGCGCGATGAACAGGAAGTTGAGGATCCCCCAGGCGAGCAGGAAGCAGAGCCGCGAGCCGAAATCGGTCTCGGTCCGCAACATCAGGATCAACGCGCCGAGATGCGGTGCGGCGACCGCCGTCAACCGCCAGATGCCGATCGCGGCGAGACCGCCGGCCAGTGCGGCAACCGAAGAGTTTTGCTGAGGCGCGGGCGCCATGGGCGGGACGCAATACTACCCGGCGCAATGCCACGGCCTTGACTGGCAAAGGCCAGGAGGCACACCGCACAGCCGGTGTCTGCGCCGTGTCATAAAATCGTAATTGAATCATCATGAACGCGCAATGAATTTGCCCGCCCGACCGGTGCAGCACGCCTCAGACCTTGGCCGAGGGCGCAGCGCGGCTGGCGATGCCCGCGATGAAGAGGTCGAGGATGTCGGCGGCCATCCGCTCGGCCTCCGCTTCGCCGACGCCCCAGCGCGGCAAATGGCCGTCGAGATGCATCCGCGCAAAACCATAGACCAGCGCGCGGCCGGCGATCTGGACCTGCTTCAGATCACGCATCCCGAGCTGACCGGCGGAAAATGCCTCCGCCAGCAGGCGCTCGGTCAGGCCGATCAACTCTGCATTGTCGCTGGACACGGCAGCCGAGCGGTCGTGGTCGAAGAAGCGGCGGCTGGAGATGATCTCGAAATGGGTCGGGTTCTTCATGGCCCAGCGCAGATAGGCGATCCCGAGGCAACGGAAGCGGCCGAGCGGATCGCCTGGCGGCGCGTCAGCCAGCGCCGCCTCGATCTCGGCGCGGAAGCGGCGCTGCGCCTCCTCGGCCACCACGTTCATCAGGGCATCCCGGCTCGGGAAATGCCGGAACGGCGCCCCCGGCGAAACCCCGGCGCGGCGGGCGGCCTCGCGCACGCTGACCGCCTCCGGCCCGCCCTCGCCGACCAGTTGCATGGCCGCATCGATCAGGACACGGCGGAGATCGCCGTGATGGTAGGGCTTGGCCGCCGGCGCACGCGCCGCGGCGGGCGGACGCGGCATGGCCGGTCGGCGACCAGCAGGCGGAGTTTTGGCGGGGCGACGCATAGCGCTTTAGCTCTTTGTTTGAGCATGATCTTTTCGGAAAACCGCTTCGCACTTTTCCGGATCATGCTCCCTAGCATCACCTACTCGTGAATGTAAGCACCGATTACACAGATTGACCGCGCGCGATCGCGAAATGTAACTGGTGATTACATCAACATCGGGAGGCACGACATGACGACGCGTCGGAACTGGTTCGAGGGCTGGCGGCTGTTCGGCCTGCTCACGCTGACCCTGATCGGGCTTTCGATCTGGATCGCCGCGATGCGGCAGTTCGAGGTCGAGGGCGTGCGGATGGTGATCCGCTTCACGGCGCGGACTTCGCTGCTGTTGTTCTGCCTCGCCTTCTCCGCCGCAGCGCTGGCGCGGCTCTGGCCGGGCGCCTGGACGCACTGGCAGCGCCGCAACCGCCGTTATCTCGGCGTCACCTTCGCGGCGTCGCACGCCATCCATGCGGTCGCGATCACCGCGTTCGCGATGCTCGATCCGGCCGGCTTCGCGGCCGCGACCTCCATCGTCTCCTACATCTTCGGCGGCATCGGCTATCTCGTCATCATAGCGCTGACCGCGACGTCGTTCGACCGCACGGCTGCGCTGCTCGGTTCACGCGCCTGGCGCAGGCTGCATCTGATCGGCGGCTACTATCTGCTGCTGCAGTTCATGGTCTCGTTCGGCAAGCGGATCCCGGAGATGCCGCTCTACGCGCTGTTTCTCGTGCCGCTCGCCGCGGTGTTCGCGCTCAGGATGATCGGCATGGTCGCGCGGCCCGCACCACGCGAGGCGCAGGCGGGCTGAGATCAGGAGAGCTCACACCAAATGAAACTTGCGGCCGAGCCGGCGATGAACCGACAGCACCGCGCGATCGACGTCGCTGATCAGGCTGTCGCCGAGCACGACGTTCGGAATCTCCCAGTTGCGCCCGATCTGCGCATCGGGGAGCGCGGTGACCGCCGGCACGCGCGCGGTCTCGCAGCCGGGCTGGGCGCGCAGCGCCTCCTCCGCAAGCTGGGTCAATTCGTCCTGGCTCTTTCCGTCGGTCATGACCGCGGTCCTGACTCCGGAAGATGGCTCACTGATGGCCGAGATTCTCCAGTTCCTTGGCGCGGGCTTCCGTCATGCTGCGCATGCATTCGCCGGCATCGAGCCGGGCGATGGTGCCCTCGCCGAGGTCGTAATACAGGCAGTTGGCGTCACGGTACTGGATCCGCAGCCGCTGCGCGGTGCGCAGCTGCTCGCGCTGCTTGTCGCCGGCGGCATCCTTCAGCGCCTGCTGATAGGCGACGTTCATTCGCTTATCCCATTGCGCGGTCTTGGCCTTGAGGCATTCGACCATCTGATAGGTGCTGCCATCGCAGGATTGCGCGGGATCGTCCTGATCGCCGGCCAGGGCCGAGGAAGCGGCGATGATGAAAGCGGCCGCAACCATGGCCCTCTGCCCGCGCGCGCCTGTCGTGAGAGCCGATGTCATGCCGTCTTCCCTTTCCGATTGGTCCTGCAGCCGGACCATATATGAGTGCGCCCACGATGCATCCCGTTCACGTCAGGCCGCACCCCGGCTGGCCTTCCCGATCCGCGCAGGATATTTCATGGGCGTGGAGGCACCATGCGGCGCAACCTGACGCCTGTGATCATTCTGGCCGTGGTCGGCCTGCTCGTCGGCGGGCTGTTTCGCTATGCCTTCGATCGGCCCAACGAGGCGTCGGTCGCGAACTACGTGCGCAGCGCCATTGAGGGCGCCGCCATCACCCTGATCGTCTGGGCCACGCACCTCTATCTGGCCGCGCGCGGTGGCTGGCTGCGGCAACGGCCGCTCATTGTCGAGTTGCTTGCCCGCTCCGTTATCCTCGCCGTCACCGTCGCGGTTGCCGCGATTGTGCTGGAGGTCGTGCTCAACGAGCACGGGATCGACACGAAATTTTTCCGCGAAACCTTCCTGAAGATCATCGGCGTCTCCCTGCTGCTATCGATCCCGATCACAGCGATCTACGAGCTGGTGCGGATGATCGGCGGACGGACCCTGCTCAACGTCGTGCTTGGACGCTATCGCCAGCCGGTGCGCGAGGACCGGGTGCTGCTGTTTCTCGATTTGGTCGGCTCGACGACGCTGGCGGAACAGATGGGCGAGCTGCGCGTGCAGGAGCTGTTGACGCGCTTCTTCTCCGACATCGACGCGCCGATCGTGGCGCATGGCGGCGAGGTGCACGCCTATGTCGGCGACGAGGTCATCGTGACCTGGCCGGTCGACGCCGGCCAGCCGCTGCGCTGGCTCGGCTGCGTGTTTGCGATCGCCGATCGCCTCGCCAAGCGTGCCGACTATTATCGCAAGCAGTTCGGCGTGGCGCCCACGTTCCGGGCCGGAATGCATGCCGGTCCGGTGGTCGTCGCCGAATGCGGGGACTCGCGGCGGCAGATTGCCTATTTCGGCGATACCGTGAACGTCACGGCGCGGTTGCAGGCGCATTGCAAGGAGGCTGACCGACCGCTGCTGATCTCCGGCGAGCTGCTTCGCCTGCTGCCGTCGGAGCTGGATTTTGTGGTCGAGCCGCTCGGCGCGACGCAATTGCGCGGCCGCGCCGCATCGATCGATATCTTCGCCGTCGCGCGGCGCGCATCGTCCTAAACAATCCCTTAAAGCGCACCCGCCTCGGCGGTTGCATCGAAAGCACGAATTGAATCGTATCCGGTCGCGGCCCGTTAAGGATGGCAACGGACCCGTATTTGCACCGCGTTCCACCTTAACGCAGGTGTAAGGTGGCTATCGATATCCTGCAGTCTGTTGTTATCAAAGAAAACAAGGTTGCCCATCGATGACGCAACAGGCGTCACAATCGATTATTTCCGAACTCGAGGATGCGGTCCGGGACGGGACATCGGCCAAACGCGTGCAGACGCTGCGGCAGGTCACCGATCTGTTCCTGAACGACGGCGACCGCCTCAACGATGAACAGGTCAAGGTGTTCGACGACGTGCTCTGCCTCCTGGTGGCGCGCGTCGAGACGCGGGCACGGGCCGAGCTCAGCAAGCGGCTCGCGCCGCTCGACTACGCGCCGTTTGATGTGATTCATCACCTTGCCTGGGACGACGACATCGGCGTCGCCGGCGAGGTGCTGACCCACTCCAGCCGCCTCTCAAACGCCGCACTGCGCGAGATTGCCAGCAGCAAGGGACAGGACCATCTGTTCGCGATCTCCGCGCGGGAAAACCTGCCCGCATTCGTCACCGACATGATCATCGATCGCGGCGAGGACAGGGTGATCCGGCGCCTCGCCAAGAACGCCGGTGCGGAGTTCTCCGACAACGGCTATTCCACGATCGTCGCCCGCGCCGAAGGCGACGACGAGCTGGTCGAGATCCTCGGCCTGCGCATCGATATTCCGGCCAAGCTGCTGCGCGACCTGCTGCTGCGCGCCAAGGAGACGGTGCGCGCCCGCCTGCTCGTGATCGCATCGCCCCGGGCGCGCGAGGAAATCAGCCAGGTGCTGAACGACATTGCCCAGGAAGAGGCCGCGGCGCCGCGCCGCAACTACGGCATCGCCGAAGAGCTGGTCAAGCTGATGAAGCAGCTCAACGAGCTCGACGATGTAGCGGTCTACAAGTTCGCCGAGGACGGCAAGTTCGACGAGGTCACGGTTGCGCTCGCCGTGCTCAACGACATGCCGATCGGGATGATCGAGCGCCTGATGCTCGGGCTGCGCTCCGACCTGCTGCTGATCCCGTGCCGCTCGGCAAAGCTCAACTGGCCGACGGTCGAAGCCATCCTGCGCAAGCGGCCGCTGCCGCATGCCATCGATCATGCGACGCTCGAGGTCGCGCACCGCGATTACCGGCGGCTGTCGCTGGAAACCGCCCAGCGCACGGTGCGGTTCTGGCAGCTGCACAACCGGATCGAGAAGCAGCCGATGGCGGCGGGATAATCGCCGCCAGCGTTTTCGCAGCAAAGAAAAAGGGTGGGCAACGCAATTGCCCACCCTTTTTTATAGGTGCGTAGGGTGGGTTACGCTTCGCT
>NZ_LGHK01000026.1 GCF_001908235.1 Bradyrhizobium sp. NAS96.2 | reverse complement strand
CGCTTACAACTGTTGAGCGACCGTACTGGTCGATCCGCGAGCTCGCTTCGCCTCTCCCGCTTGCGGGGGAGGCCGGATCGCATCGTCAGATGCGATCCGGGTGGGGGCTCTCACCAAGATACGACTCGCGGACGGAGCCCCCACCCTAACCCTCCCCCGCAAGCGGGAGAGGGATCGCAGTCCCGATGCAGCCGGCCGCACTTGATCTCATCAGTCTCAGCTTCCGCTCTCGATCTTCTTCTTCAGCGCTTCCAGGCCGGCCTTGTAGAGCCCGCTCACCGCCTTCAGTGCGGCCTCGTCGCTCAGCTCCGGCGGCGGGTCGTTGTTCGGGAATCCGCGGTAGAACGCGCCGGCCCATTCCAGCTTCGACTTGCCGCCGGGCGCCGGCGACACCGACAGCGTCGAGGAATAATTGGTGACCGGCAGCACCTTCACGTCGACGGCGGTGATCCGGTACGAATAGCTCATCATCTCGGGCTCGTATTTGTAGAGCTCCTCGTCGATGGTGACGCCGGGTGCCAGCGTCAGCCGCCGCGTCGCGCCGATCTCGTTGCCCTTCTCGCCCTCGGTCTTGCTGACGCCGGCGAGCCAGCTCATGTCCTGGAAATTGCCGATCACCGCCCACACCTTGGCCTGCGGCGCGTCGATCTCGATGGATTCCCGCACCTTCTGCCGGGTCGGCCCGTGCGCCCACACGGCTCCCAACACAGCCAGCGCCGCCACCACGACGCCAGCCCTCGCGATCATCAGCCTCATCCTTGTCTCCTCGCCTTTCGGTCACCACGCCAGGCGCGCGCCGAACCTTTTGTGTGGGTATTCTGGACCAGATGGAAAGCGGCTTCTTGCACCAGAGCGAAGTCAGAACTTCCCCGTGGGACAAGCCTCCCGGCGCCCTTACTCCTCGATCACCGCCTCGACGAACCCCTTCGGGTCGTCGCAAAACTCGCGCATGACCTTGAAGTGATCCGTGTCCTTCAGGCTCACCGGTTCGAGGCCGTACTTCGTCAGCCGCAGCAGCGTCGCGTCCGGATAGGCCATCAGGACGGGCGAATGCGTGGCCATGATCACCTGGCAGTGGCCGGTCCCGTTCATCCGGTGCAGCAGCTTGAGGAATTCGATCTGCCGCGACGGCGACAGCGCGGATTCCGGCTCGTCGAAGATGAAGATGCCCTGCCGCTGGCAGCGCTCCTCGAAGAAGCGCAGGAAGCCCTCGCCGTGGGAATGCGACAGGAAGTCGGGCGGCAGCCCGCCGGCGTCTCGCGCGGCCTCGTCCAGATAGCGTGCGACCGAGAAGAAGCTCTCGGCGCGGAAGAACCAGCCGTTGGTGATCTTGGGCAGCCAGCTTGCACGCAGCGCCGCCGCAAGCGAGCCGCCCATTTTCTCCAGCGCACGGCCATGGTCGACCGGCCGATAACCCCTGCCGCCGCCGGCATCGTCATAGCCGGCCATCACGGCGATGCCCTCCAGCAGCGTCGACTTGCCGGTGCCGTTCTCGCCGACGATGATGGTAATCGCCTTGTCGAAGCTGAGCTCGAATTCGTCGCGCAGCAGCGGCAGCACGAAAGGGTACGCATCGCGAGCGGGAATGCGCTCGGGATCGAGCCAAACGCGCTTCAGATACGGCGCGGGCATGTTGATCGGGCGGTTTCGTCTGGCCATGTGCGCGGATCCGGGGAAACAACGGCGGGGCGCCCAGTTTATGATACGAGCCCGCAGCAATCATCCTAGATGGTTCGATGTCTCAATGCCCAGCAACGCCTACGCCCTCCTCCGCAAGGCAATCCTCACCGAGCAACAGGTGGTCTGCCTCTATGACGGCCGGCCGCGCGAGCAGTGCCCGCACATCATCGGCCACAACAAGAGCGGTGAAGAGGTCGTGCTGGCCTGGCAGTTCGCCGGCGAGAGCTCCGGCAAGCTGCCGCAATGGCGCTGCCTGCGGCTTGCTCATGTCAGCGACATCAGCCTGCGGAAGGGCCGCTGGCATGAGGGCGGCTCGCATCTGACAGAGCAGACCTGCGTGAGTGCGATCGACCTCGACATCAACATCCATGTCCGCAAGCGGCGGTGAGCGGCCGGCGACCATGTCGCAAGAATCCGGACGTCCGTCTCACAGGCGGCGCCACACCCTCAGTGTCGTCCCGGCGAAAGCCGGGACCCATAACCACAAATGCCGATTGTTATGCACCGCTGGAACGACGAGTCCCGTCAACAACATCTGCTGCGGCGTATGGGTCCCGGCCTTCGCCGGGACGACAGCGGAGGACGCGGCGCGATATCGGCTCCAGCAAATGCCGCGATCGAGGCGACACGCTACGGCCGCTCCGCCTCCTCCAGCACCTCCAGCACCAGCTCCATCGTCATCAGCACCGGATTGTCGCCGCGCACCAGCCGTCCCTCGGCGATGCCGCCGAGATAGTCGACCAGCGCGATGTCGAGCTCGGCGTGCAGCAGGCCATCTTCGTCGGCCGCGATCTGCCCGGCGGTCACCGCAAGCTCGGTCGCGAACGGCACCACGCTGTGGCCGTCGGCAAAGACGGCGCCGATGGTCGAACCGACGCCGCCATGCAGCCGCGCGCGCAGGATGCCGTGGTGGCGGCAGAAGCCCTCCAGCGCGCAAGCGAAATCCTGGTTCGGGCGCATCCGCAACGCGAAGGCATGGCTGGTGGTCTTCGCACCCGCTGGCGCGCGGACGACGGGACCGAACAGCTTGAAATTGGTCTCGCTGTCGGGCTCGGCCAGGAACGTCGCGCCGTCGATCCCGAACGCACTGACCTCGAACGGCTCGGCGACGATGGTCTCGTCCGGCAGCATGTGGCCGCCGTTGAAGCGGCCGTCGGCCTCGGTCCACAAGCCGTGGCAATGAAAGAACGGCGCGCCGTCGCGCTCGCCGAAGGTCAGCGCCGCGAGCTTGAGCCGCGTCACGCCGTCGGGACGGAACGTGTCGCTGTAGAACGCGGCGTTGACGCCGTCCTTCGACAGCGACGGCATCACATAGGCGAACGGTCCGAGCGCACCGCCCGTCGCGCTCAGCACGCCGCTGGAAAAGCCTTGCGCCGCAAAGCCGCGGCGCACGGCTTCGAGCAAGGGAATGCCGGCCTCGAGCATGAATGAAAAGGCGCGGCCGCGTGCGGAGACCCACTGGATGCGCTCCGCGACCGGCGCGCCAGGCTGGGCGATGCTACGCATCGCCCTACGCGTCCGTCGATTTGGCGATCACCTCGAGCAGCCCGCGCGCCTCGAGCTCGTCGCGGATCAGCCGCTTCGGCACCTTGCCGTAGCCGGACTTCGGCAGCGCTTCCCAGAAGAAGAAGCGTTTTGGCATCTTGTAGCGCGGCACCCTTGGCGCGAGATACGCCGCAAGCTCCGCCTCGGCGACCGCCTCGGCGCCCTCGCGCGCGACGCAGACGGCGACGCCGACCTCGCCCCAGAACGGATCGGGCACGCCGAGCACGGCGACCTCGCCGACCGCGGGATGCGTCAACAGCTTCTCCTCGATCTCGCGCGGATAGATGTTGGAGCCGCCGGAGATGTACATGTCGGAGGCGCGGCCGGTGATGTAGACGAAGCCCTCCTCATCCATATGGCCGAGGTCGCCAGTCCGGAACCAGCCGTCGCGAAACGCCTTCGCATTGGCCTCGGGATTGTCGTAGTAGCCGGCGAATACGCCGGGCCCGATCACGCAGATCTCGCCGGTCTCGTGCGCTTTCAGTTCGCGGCCGTCGTCGCCCTGGATCGAGACCTGCATGCCGGTGCGTTCGAAGCCGCAGGTGCCGATCCGCGCATGCGGTCCATCCTCGGGATCGTGCAGGCCGGGCGGCAGCACGGTGATGTTGCCGGTGACCTCGCCGAGGCCGAAATACTGCACCAGCACGCCGCCGAGCTTGTTCAGCGCCGCCTTCTGGTCCTCGCGATACATCGGCGCGCCGGCATAGATGATGTAGCGCAGCGAGGAATGGTCGTGCTGGTCGGCCGCGGGATGCTCGACCATCATCTTCAGGATGGTCGGCACCGTGAACATGTTGCTGACGCGGTGCTTCGCAATCAGGCGATACGCCTCGGCGATGTCGAACTTCTCCGACGGCAGCAGGATGGTCGGCACGCCGCGCGCGGTCTGCACCAATTGATGCACGCCGGCGCCATGCGACAGCGGCGCCACCACCAGCGAGGCGTCGTCCTCGGTGGTGCCGGGCATCAGGTCGGCGAGATGGTTGGTGATCACGAAGGCCATCTGGCCGTGGGTCAGGACCGCGGCCTTGGAGCGGCCTGTGGTGCCGGAGGTGAAGAAGAACCAGCAGGGATCGTCGTAGTCGACGGCAACGTTCTCGACCGTGGCGCCCGCATGCCTGGCGATAACGTCACCGACCGTCGCCTCGCCGAAGGTGCCTTGCTCGCCGAAGCTGTTTTGCTCGCCGATCCGCCAGACGAATTCCAGCGCGGGATTGGCGGCCGCCTTGGCGTGCTCGGGGAAGTCGGCGTGGCACAGAAACGCCTTGGCGCCGGAGGTCGCCGCCAGAT
This sequence comes from Bradyrhizobium sp. NAS96.2, assembly GCF_001908235.1. Classification (GTDB taxonomy): domain Bacteria; phylum Pseudomonadota; class Alphaproteobacteria; order Rhizobiales; family Xanthobacteraceae; genus Bradyrhizobium. The sequence continues at coordinate 78,652 of NZ_LGHK01000026.1, read as the reverse complement.
AGGCCACCTCGTCCGGCATCAGGCGGAAATTGGTCGGCACCCAGACCGCCCCGAGCCGGAACGCCGCGAACATCGACCAGAACATCTCGTCGCAGTTCTTGGAATGCACCAGGATGCGGTCGCCCTTGCCGATGCCGCGAGCAGCCAGCGCCGCCGCCAGCGCCGAGACGTTCTGGTCGATATGGCGCCACGACCAGGCCTTCTCGTTCCAGATGAAGCCGGGACGATCGCCGTGGCGGCGGGCGTTCTGGGTCAGGATGTAGGCGAGGTTCATCACCCGGCGCGACACCCGCGCGATCCCGCCGCGCGGCGCGGTTCCAGCCGTCCCGCTCATTGCCGCCCCGCCGATACGCACAACAGACAGGGCATGGTCAGGACGGTCATCGGGTATTTCCTTGGTCAGAACCGGGCGTCTTCAAGCGCCGCAAGGGGTTGGTACCACCCGGTTTATCGCCAAGCAGCGCGCCTCGGCAAGGCCCGCCGGGGCGCAGCGCGATGATACCGCGCGCCGGCGGCGGCCAGCCCGATCTGCCCGGCTCCGACCGCTACTGCGGATACTTGGCCAGGTCCTGCTCGCTCAGGTTCCAATCCTGCCAAAGCTGCAACGCGCCGATCAGCGCCACCAGCGCGCCGAGCAGGATGTGCCACAGCTGCAGCGACTGGTCTTCCGAATAGCCGAAGATGTTGGGCGACGCGATCAGCCAGAGCCCGAGCAGAATGCTCGCCACCTCCTCCCAGCGATGCAGCGCGACATATTCGAGCTGGGCGAGGCCCAGCACCAGCATGCCGACCACGAAGCTGTTGAGCACCAGATGGCTGCGTTCGACGTCGACGACGTCGCTCACCTGCACCGGAAACCAGGGCGACACCATGATCAGCACGCCGAGCAGCATGCCGATCCAGTCCTCCCAGGGGCGGTGTGTGCCGAAGAAACGATTGTCCGACATGACGAACCTCCTTGCGACAAGGGCATACGTCAGCGGCCGGCCTTACCACTCCGTACCAGACGACCATCGGGCCGCATCACGGGCGTATGTCTCGGATCAAGCCTAATCGAATTGCGCCGGCCCGCAAGGCCCGATCGGCATGTGTGCAACGCGGCAGGACCGACGGCTGCGGGCGATGTGCGTTACCGTGTCCCGTCGAGCCGCGCCAGCGCTTCCTTGGCGGTCTTCAGATCTGGCTGCAGCTCGAGCGCCTTGCGGAAATCGGCCGCCGCGCCCCTCTTGTCGCCGAGCCGCAGCTTGGCCTGGCCGCGGTTGTTCCAGGAATAGACGTCCGCGGGATCGTATTGCAGCGCCTTGTCGTAGTCGGCGAGCCCGCCCTTGTTGTCGCCCTGGAACAGCCGGATCATGCCGCGGTTGCGCCAGCCGCGCGCGTCGGTCGGCGCAAGCTTCGTCGCCTCACCGTAGTCGGCGGCGGCGCGGTCGAGCTGCTCGGCCTCGCGGTAGACATTGCCGCGGTTGATATAGGCGAGCACGTTGGGATCGAGCTTGATCTCGGTGGTGAAGTCGGCGATCGCATGCGCCGCGTCGTGCTTGCGGTAGTAGACGAAGCCGCGATTGCCATAGGCCGTGGAGAGCTGCGGACTATACTTGATGGCGAGGTTGAGATCGGCCAGCGCGCGCTCGAGATCGCCCTTGTTGAGCCAGGCATCGCCGCGATTGTTGTAGGCCATCGCAAAACCCGGATCGATCCGGATCGCCTCGTCATAGTCGGCGATGGCATGATCGAGATCCTGCTTGAAGGCGTAGACGCGGCCACGGTTGGTGTAGGCGCAGGCAAATGCGGGATCGAGCTTGATCGCCTCGTTGAGGTCGGCGAGCGCGGCATCGAACTCGCGCTTCTCGGTCAGGCCATGGCCGCGGTTGCAATAGGCGCCGGCCAGATGCCTGCCGGTCTGGGTCTTGCCGTCGATGACGGCCGTGCAGGCAGTCACGCGGTCGCCCGGGGCCGTCGCGGAGCCGATGCAGGTCTGCCAGCTCGGATCATCGGCTGCAACCGCTTGCGGGGGATTTGGCAGCGTCAGGGCGGCGCCGAGCAATGCGGCGGTCAGGCAGGCCGAAATGCGCATATCGTCAATCCACAAATGCCAATATGCGGGTTGGTCGCGGCTTTGCACCGGCGGGTTCACGCGCTTAGATCAAGGCCAGTGAATCAAGTCAGGATTTTGCGATGGCTGCCGTCCGCGACAACAGGGACCACAACCGCTTTGAGCTCGACACCGAGGGCGGTCTCGCCTTTGCGAATTACCGGCGGACGCCGGCGGCCGTGATCATCACCCATACCGAGACACCGCGCGCTCTGCGCGGTCGCGGCATTGCGTCGGCGCTGGTCAAGGGCGCGCTGGAGCTGATCCGCGCCGACGGCCGCAAGGTCATCGCCGGCTGCGGCTTCGTGGTGGACTACCTCAACAAGCACCCGGAATATGCGGACCTCGCCGGCTAGCGCCGTTCTGGTCAGACGATCTTGATCGACATGTCTGGCAAGCCTTCGAGCTTGCAGAGCAGCACGTCGCCCTTGACGACCGGGCCGACATTCTCCGGCGTACCGGAATAGATGATGTCGCCGGCCTTCAGCTCGAACGCCTCGGAGAGCTTTGCGATCTGCTCGGCGACGCTCCAGATCATGTTCTTCAGATCCGAGCTCTGCCGCGCCGTGCCGTTGACCGCGAGCGAGATCGCGCCTTGCGTGAAATGGCCGGTCTTGTCGGCCGGATGGATCGGCCCGAGCACCGCCGCATGGTCAAAGCTCTTGCCGATCTCCCACGGCTTCTTCTCCGCGGCCATGCCGTTCTGCAGATCGCGCCGCGTCATGTCGAGGCCGAGCGCGTAGCCATAGACGTGCTCGAGCGCCTTGTCGGCGGGAATGTTGCTGCCGCCGGACTTCAGCGCCGCGACCAGTTCGACCTCGTGGTGATAGTTCTTGGTCAGCGACGGATAAGGATGATCGGCGACGATGCCGACCGCGACATTCTGGATCGCATCGGTCGGCTTCTGGAAGAAGAACGGCGGCTCGCGCGTCGGATCGGAGCCACGCTCGATCGCGTGCGCAGCATAGTTGCGGCCGATGCAGTAGATGCGGCGGACCTGGAACACCTCGGCGGCACCGGCGATCGGGATCGTCACGGCCGGCACCGGAAACAGCGCCTTCGGCGCGGCCTCGGCGTGGGCCGGCGCGGATTGCGTCGCGGCGCCGGCCAGTGCGAGGGCGCCGGTCGCAAGCATCGTCCGGCGATCAAGATCAGTCATGAGCGTTCTCCTTCTTGTTTGCCGATCTATAGATGCTCGCCGATCCATAAAAAAGGGCCCGCGCTGGCGCGGGCCCTGGCCGTGTGCGGGATGATGATCCCGTCAGTGCTTGATGTCAGCAGGCAGCACGCCGCCATTGGCCGCGAGCTTGGCCATCACCTGCTTGTGCAGCCAGATGTTCATGCTGGCGGAATCGTTGGTGTCGCCGCTGTAGCCGAGCTCCTTGGCGAGCTCCTTGCGGGCCGACAGGCTGGAGTCGATGTCGAGCGCCTTCATCAGGTCGACGATCGAGGTGCGCCACTCGAGCTTCTCGCCCTTGGCGGCGACCGCCTTGTCGAGGATGGGGGCGACGTCAACGGACTGGGCGGGCGCAGCACCAGCAGGCACTGCGGCAGGAGATGGCGACGCGCTGCCGGATCCACCGGCGGGAGCTGCGCTTGTGGCCGTTCCACCGGCGGGCGCCGCGCCGGCGCTGCTGCCGAAGATAGCGCCCATGATTTTTCCGAAAATGCTCATCGTTCGCTCCCAAGAGAGTTGAGATGTGAAGGTCACACGGCAACGCGCCGGCTGACCGCGGTCGCAGTTCAAGTGTATCGCCCCCTCAATACCTTGCCAATGCGACATTCACTTAAGCGTGAGTGCTTTTGCCGCGGTTTGGGAGTAGCCTCACTCAACAGTTCGCGACACGGCCAGTTCCCTGCTCTGTCTTTCGCGTCTGGCTTGCTCGTGATCGCTTCGAGAGACGGTACGTTTGTGCCCGCGCGCCGGGCGCAGAATGCGCCCGCCCAGAGGGAGACAACGACCATGGCCACACCATACCAAGGCAATGTCACATCGATGACGCAGAGCGGACAAGGTGCCGCGTCTGCGCCCGTCATCCGCACCATCGGCCTGTCCGATTTGCACCAAGCGCTGCGTCTCGGCTGGGAAGACTTCAAGGCGGTGCCAAGCCACGCCATCATCCTGTGCCTGATCTATCCGGTGCTCGGCATCGTGCTCGCGCGCACCGTGCACGGCTATTCCGTGCTGCCCCTGCTGTTTCCGTTGGCCGCGGGCTTTGCCCTGCTCGGCCCGTTTGCCGCGATCGGCCTCTACGAGATGAGCCGCCGCCGCGAGGACGGCGGTGAAGCATCTGCGTGGGACGCCATTCAGGTCTTCCGCTCGCCGTCATTCGGCGCAATGCTCGGGGTCGGAACGATCTTGTTCGCGCTGTTCGTGACCTGGATTGCGACCGCGCAGGCGATCTACACGGCGGTGTTCGGTTATGCGATTGCGGCTGACATTCCCGATTTCGCCGAGCGCGTGCTCACCACGCCGCAAGGCTGGTGGCTGATCGTGGTCGGCTGCAGCGTCGGCTTCCTGTTCGCGCTCGTGGCGCTTTGCATCAGCGTGGTCGCCTTCCCCATGATGCTCGATCGCCAGGCCAGCGCCGGCGAAGCCATGGTGACGTCGATGCGCGCCGTCGCGCAGAACCCGGTGCCGATGGCGGCCTGGGGCCTGATCGTCGCCGTGCTGCTGGTGCTCGGCACGATCCCGTTCTTCCTCGGGCTTGCCGTCGTGATTCCCCTGCTCGGTCACGCCACCTGGCATCTCTATCGCGAGGTCATCGTCAAGGATCCGAACGCACGGCCGGTGTTCCCCGAGCCGCGCGAGCGCAAGCCCGCCGCCGACTTCCCCGCCAACCTATTCCCGTGGCGGCGCAGCGATCGCGGATAAGCGCCGGTCAACCTGAGCTCGTAAACCTCACAGCAACCGCCGGCCGATACATTCGGCCGGCGGTTTGTCGTCCCGGACCGTCAAATGGATGTGAAGTTGGCGTGGCATTTGCAGCGCGACCCGAGAAGAACAGCCCTATCACGAGCCTTGTTTTGGCCGCTGTTGCCGCGAACATACCCGCCGCGTTGCGCGACCAATCGATGACATCGCAGACTCCGGAGTGAAATTGCCTATGACCTCTCGCTTGTCCTTTCACACCCTCGCCGTTGGAGCATGGCTCATGACCTCGACCGCGTCAGCGCTCGCCGCTCAATGCGGCACGGGCACGTTCGAGTCCTGGCTCGACGATTTCAAGAAAGAGGCAGTGGCAAAGGGTATTTCACAGAACGCGATCCAGGCCGGGCTGAATGGCGTCACGCAGGACAAGGCGATCCTGGCGCGCGATCATTCGCAGCAGGTGTTCAGCCAGACCTTCGAGCAATTCTCGGGCCGCATGGTGCCGCCGCGGCTCAATCGCGGCTCCGACATGATGAAGCGCTACGGCTCGGTGCTGTCGCGTATCGAGGAAGCCTACGGCGTGCCCGGCGAAATCCTGGTCGCGATCTGGGGCCTGGAAACCGATTTCGGCGTCAACACCGGCAAGTTTCCAACCCTGCGTTCGCTGGCGACGCTGGCCTATGATTGCCGCCGCTCCGACATGTTCAAGGCCGAGTTGATGGATGCGTTGCGCATCGTCGAGCGCGGCGATCTCGCACCGCAGGAGATGCGCGGGGCCTGGGCCGGCGAGATCGGCCAGACCCAGTTCATGCCGTCGTCCTACATCAAGTTCGCGGTCGACTTTGACGGCAACGGCAAGCGCGACCTCCTGCACAACGTGCCGGACGTGCTGGCGTCGACGGCGAACTTCCTGAAGAGCTACGGCTGGAAGAAGGGCAAGGGCTGGGAGCCCGGCAGCGAGAATTTCGCGGTCATCCAGCAGTGGAATAAGAGTGAGGTGTACGCCAAGACGATCGGCTACTTCGCCACCCAACTCGCCAAAGCACCATAAGATGATACGTCGCCATAAGGTACGTCAAAGGGCCACGGCCCCGGGCAAGCGGCCTTGATAGCCTTGACCAAAGATTACTTGTCGCGGTCACAGCGAGTGGTCAGAACGATGCGCAAGTGACCGAGAGCGTGAGGCCAACCGACTGCTGGTGAAAGCGCTGCCTGTATGCGGTGCCAATCTCCGTCAAGCGTGCCAGGGTCTCCGGGGTCTCGGCAGCGATGATGCGCACGACAAAGGACTGCTCGCGTGTGATCCGGCCCGTGTCCCGGTCGCGCCACTGGCCAGAAGCCCTGAGCAGGGTCAATCCATCTGGAAAGCGCGGTGTCACTTCCCTCAGAAGGAAGTCCGACCACTGGGCGTCCGATACGCTGCCATGTCCGGCGATACGACGTCCAAACAACAGTTCGGCCTGCATCATCGACTTGCCATTGATCAGCTGGCACGAAGTTGCTGCGCTTTCGGCGGCGGATGTTTGACTTCCCGCAACGAGGACAAGCCACGCCGCGGCGTGGATCAGTGCGCGCATGAAAATTCGAACTGTGAGCTTTGCCGCTCCGGCTGGCGACGTCTTGGGTGTTGCGGTCCGGTATACGATCCAGGCAAACGGTAACATTCGGAGGAACACGGCCAGTACGCCGATGATGCCCATGGCAAGCCTGACGTCGCCGCGCGCGACATCAACACGCAAAAGTAGCGCTAAAATCACCTCTTATCCTTCTGCGAGCAGCCAGTCTTGCGCCATGGGTTTTAGTGACTTGTCCGCCTGCCGGCTTGGACATGAGCGACAACACATTGGAGGAAAACGACTTGGCGGGTCGGTATTTCAATCTGCATACGGTTCGGCCAGTGGGACGTGCGTTCCACCCGGACTGCACTCGCCGCTCGCGTGGAACCGCGGATGGAACATACGTAGGACGCTTTGACAGAGCCAAGTCGTTGGCTAGAAGCCCTGCGTCGCGTTGGCTTGTTGCCGCCGAACCGGGTCGCCTTGGTGAACCAGACGCGGCATTCCGGCGACATCTGTTGCGACAGCTTGAGTTTCCCGATGACCTCGACGGCCAACGACGTTGCACTTTCCCGGTTTTCCCTGGAAGATTTTGCCGAGAAGGACCGTATGGCCGCATGGCGAGATCTGTACGGTCGACTGGTGCTGCAGGCCGAGCTCGCGCCACTGCCGGATCATTCCTTGCATGCGGACGTGACCGTGCGGATGCTGCCCGGGCTGTCCATCACGTCAGCCAGCATGTCGGCGTTTCGCTACGAGCGGGGTGCCGAGCAGTTGGCGGATGGCAATGACGGGCTTGTCCTGGTGATGGGCTCGCACGATGCCATGATGGTGCAGCGTGGACGCGAGGTCACGTGGAGCGCCGGCGACGGGTTGTTGCTCAGCTCGGCGGATCCGGTCGCGATGGTCTGCCCCGCCCCGGCGAAGATTCTGTGCCTTCACGTTCCACGGCCGGCGCTGGCGCCGCTGGTGAGCAGCGTCGATTCCTCCGTGATGCAGCCCATTGCGCGCTCCACCGAAGCGCTGAAATTGTTGGTGAGCTATGTTGGAGCGCTGCAGGAGGACGATGCGCTTGCCACGCCTCAGCTACAGCACCACGTGGCCTCGCATGTGCACGATCTGATCGCTGTGGCACTCGGCGCAACGAGAGATGCCGCAGCTCTTGCCCATGGGCAGGGCGTCCGCGCAGCGCGGCTGCGTGCCATCAAGGCCGATATCATCGACCATCTCAATCATGGCAATCTCACGGTTGCGGCTGTAGCGCGGCGGCACGGCGTCACCCCGCGCCAAGTGCAACGGATGTTTGAGGGCGACGGGACCACATTTTCACAATTTGTGCTTGGGCGCCGTCTCGCGCGAGCCCATCGATTGCTCGTCAATCCGCGCTACGCCGATCGGCCTGTGAGCGCGGTCGCCTTTGAGGTTGGTTTCGGCGACGTGTCCTATTTCAACCGCACCTTTCGCCGGCAATACGGAGCGCCCCCCTCGGACGTGCGTGAATCGGTGCGGAGAGGGCTGATCGCGAACAGCGGCTCCTGATTCAATCCGGACCGATCGCGCTCCAGCCAAATAAAAAGGGCCGATTGCCCCAGGCAATCGGCCCTTGTCGTCATGATCAAAGCTTACTTCGCCATGCTGGCTTCAGCGGCCTTGCCGAGGTGTTCGCCGCATGCGCCCCACTTGTTGTTCAGCATCGCGTCCTGGGCGAGCGAGACTTCCTTCTCCGCCGCGAATTTGACCTCATTGTCAGCCATAGCTTCGACGGCCGCTTCAGTCTTGCCGAAATTGGCGCCGCTGCAGCCGACGCCCATGTGATGGCGATGAGCGGCCTGAGCCGGGGCAACAGCGTAAACGACGGCAGCCATGGTGGTTGCTGCGATCAATGTCTTGATCATGGGATGTTCCATCTTTTGTTCTTGAACAGAATCCTGCGTGATTGCGGAATCTGCGGAATGATTATTCGCTGTTCCCGGCACCGTTCAGAATGAACTTCGCGCGATACGAATGTGATGAGCGCTGCACGCGTATCGCGCATGCGTTGCATAGTGTTTTGATTACAAGCCGGTAAGGAAGCGGCGCCGCATTGGCGATGCTGGAGGCGTTCACTTCAGTCGACGCATTTCCGATAAGCAGCAGGCGATTCCCCGCGACATCCTGCACCCGGCCGACATCCGCGCCGCGGAAAGTGCCGTGTTACCTCATGAGTCAATGCGGCCGATTGACGCTACGTCCGTCGAGCGTCCGCGCCATCATATAATGAACTTATAATCACTTCTAACGGCAAGATATTGCATGCGAATCACGCATGGGACACATCGACGTGATCATTCACTCACAACGCCATTTCAGCTTGATCGCGCGGTCTGTAATTACCACATATTTAACGCGGTAAAGGCCAGCGGAATTCTATCAACTCACTGATCTATAGAAGATTTTATCGAGAGCGGCGATACCGACGGAACTTCCGCCCTCGGCATCGTTCTTGATGCCGCAAACGGTTAACCGGAACTTACCTCCGCCATGCGTTTTTAGCTTAGCTGCATCGCAACATTGGAACTACCGCACTGCACTATATCATCTATATTCACTTCAACGATGAGGCTTTGGAAAAGCTGAATCTGAACTACTAGGAGACTACCATGTTGCTCTCGCTCATCCGCATGATCCAGGCTTTCCGGGATTATCAGCGCAATGTCAGCGAACTGTCCCAGCTCAGCGATCGCGAACTGGCCGATATCGGCCTCGATCGCTCGGACATTCCGCGCGTTGCCGCCGGTACCTACAACGGCTAATCGGCCGCAAGCCATCTGATGAACGGATAACGCCCGCTTCCACAGCGGGCGTTCTCGTTTTCAGAGCCAGTCCGTTCCGATGGCATCGGAACGGACAGGCTCTGATCCCCTTGGTTTGACGCGTTTCTTCACGCGAACCGGTATCCACTTCGCTTGGAACGCTTCCGGCGCAGTTTCAGATGCATATGGTCACGAAACGCGCTAACGCTGCGCGATGACACCGCATCAATCCTCTTCCCAACCTGTGCACATCGTGGGCGCGGGGCTCGCCGGCTCGGAAGCCGCCTGGCAGGTCGCCAATTCCGGCGTCCGCGCCGTCCTGCACGAAATGCGCCCGCAACGGATGACCGAGGCGCACCGGACCGACGGCTGCGCCGAACTGGTCTGCTCGAACTCGTTCCGCTCGGACGACGCGGCCAACAACGCCGTCGGGCTGCTGCACGCCGAGATGCGGCGGCTGGGCTCCCTCATCATGCGCTCGGCCGATGCCAACCAGGTGCCCGCCGGCGGCGCGCTCGCCGTCGACCGCGACGGCTTTTCCGCCGCCGTCACCAAGGCGCTCAACGAGCATCCGCTGATCGAGATCAGCCGCGAGGAAGTCGCAGGCCTGCCGCCGGCCGACTGGAGCAACGTCATCGTCGCAACCGGTCCCCTCACCTCGGCACCACTCGCCGACGCCATCAGGCAGCTGACCGACGAGAACGCGCTGGCCTTCTTCGATGCGATCGCGCCGATCGTGCACAAGGATTCCATCGACATGTCGGTGGCCTGGTTTCAGTCGCGCTACGACAAGGTCGGTCCCGGCGGCACCGGCGCCGACTACATCAACTGCCCGATGACCAGGGAGCAATATGACGCCTTCGTCACGGCGCTGCTCGGCGGTGAGAAGGTCGACTTCAAGGATTGGGAGACCAACACGCCGTATTTCGACGGCTGCCTTCCGGTCGAGGTGATGGCCGAGCGCGGTCACGAGACGCTGCGCCACGGACCGATGAAGCCGGTCGGATTGACCAATCCGCACGATCCGACGGTGAAGCCATATGCGATCGTCCAGCTGCGGCAGGACAACAAGCTCGGCACGCTCTACAACATCGTCGGCTTCCAGACCAAGCTGAAGCACGGCGCGCAGCAGCGCGTGTTCCGCACCATCCCGGGCCTCGAGAATGCGGAGTTCGCCCGCCTCGGCGGCCTGCATCGCAACACCTTCCTGAATTCGCCAAAACTGCTCGATGGTCAGCTGCGCCTGCGCGCACAGCCGCGGCTGCGCTTCGCCGGGCAGATGACGGGCTGCGAGGGTTATGTCGAGTCGGCCAGCGTCGGCCTGATTGCCGGCCTGTGCGCCGCCGCCGACATGCGCGGCGCCGCGCTGACGCCACCGCCTGCCACCACCGCGCTCGGCGCGCTGCTCGGCCACATCACCGGCGGCCATATCGAAACCATCGACGCCGGTTCACGCTCGTTCCAGCCGATGAATATCAATTTCGGTCTGTTCCCGCCGCTGGCCAGTGCACCGACCAAGAAGCCGGACGGCTCACGGCTGCGCGGCAACGAGAAGACCGTCGCCAAGAAGCAGGCGATCAGCGCGCGGGCGCTCGCCGATCTCGATCACTGGATCGCAGAGCACCTGCGCGTTGCGGCAGCGGCCTGACAGCCATGAGCTTGCCGAAAGACGACGACGCCACCCTGTCGGCGCGATGGAGCCAGGGTGTGCTGCTCAAGCGCGACGTGTTCTCGACCGTCGAGCGCGGCCGCTTCCGCGCCGATGACGGCGAAGTCGAGGGCGTGCTGCGCCGGCTCGATCAGGTGCCGTTCTGGTCGTTCGCCGTGGCGCTGCATCTGTTCTCGCGCGAACGCCGCGCGCTGACCCTGGCGCGCGACCTCGACGTTGGGCCCAAGCTGTTGTGGGCCGGCCGGCGCGCGCTGGTGCGCGGCTTCATCGACGGCGCGGCGCTGCATCTGGCGAAGCCGCATGGCGACGTCGCGTATTTCCGTTCCGCCAAGGCCGCATTGCGCAAGCTGCATCGCGCCGGCATCTGTCACAACGACCTCGCCAAGGAGCAGAACTGGCTTGTCGGCCGCGACGGCCGCGCTTATCTCACCGACTTCCAGCTCGCCGCCTGCTTCAAGACCCGAAGCCGGCTGTTCCGCATCGCAGCCTATGAGGATCTGCGGCATCTCTTGAAGCACAAGCGCAGCTACGCGCCGGAGGCGTTGACGCCGATGGAACGCAAGGTGCTTGCGAAGAAGTCCGCGGCCGCCAGCATCTGGCTGAAAACCGGCAAGAAGGTCTATCAGGCGATCACGCGCGGCATCTTCAATTTCACCGACCGCGAAGGCGGCGGCCGGCGGCTGGTCAACGACGCGCCCGTGCTGGTCGATTTGATCCGCAGGAATCCTGACGTGCGCGATACCGCGATCGTCGCCTTTGCCGACCGACGCGTCGGCGTCGGTCTCTACGCCTTCGTCGAGGCGGATCAGTCGGCGCTGGAAAAAACGCTGCGCAGCGAGCTTGCCGCGGCCAAGGGCGTCAAGCCGCCCGAGCACATCCAGATCGTGCACGCATTGCCGCGCGATGCGGCCGGCAAGCCGCGCACCGAAATCCTCCAGCTCGTCGCGATGAATCAGATCGACCTGATCGAGCCGATGATGCGCAGCGACGCCGATCGCGAGTTCCTCAAGGACATCCTCGAGCAACGCAAGAATCTGCGCGATCGATTCAATTTCGAGGTAGCGGAGATGGATCGGCCCGCCGGCTAATTTGCGCGCATCTTGCCGTGCGCGTGGCCCCTCGACAAACGCGGCGCGAAGCCCCACTCTTTGCGTGGGCTAGCGCGCTCAAGGGACAAGTTTAATGCCACTCACCCGTGGCCGTATCGGGGGATATGATTCCGAACGATTGGCGTTCGGATTCACCATGATGCACGGCGACCAGGAAGTTGAATGCCAGATCAGCGACGCCGCAATGGACGAACTGGCCGGCACGCGTGGAACAGCGAGCATGGCGCGGCAGGCGCAATTCGTCGCGTTGCGCGACGCGGTCGAACAGATTGCATCCGACATTTATGACAGCGGCCCGATGGTGAAGGGCGTAACGGTCCGGATCTTCACCAAGCACATCTCGAAGGAACCGAGCTAGCGGCCGAACTCTTCGGTGCGCGCGGCTCGCCACAAGGTCCACAGCGTGCGCAGGCGCGAGACCGGCTTCGGCAGGAACGGATCGTTATCGGCTCTCCTCGCCCGGCTCAGCTCGCGCCTGACGTGAGCGAGCGGCAGGAAGATCGGCCGCACGCCGGATGGCACATCGGCAAGCAGCCCGAATGCGGTCTTGAGATGGCCCTGGGCCTCGTCCGCAAGCTGATCGATCGCAGCGCGGATGTTCGGCGTCGGCTTGCCGGCAAACACCTCCTCCTTGCTGCTGCCGTGCTGCTGCAGCAGCTGCAACGGCAGAAACAGCTGCTGCCGCGATGCGTCGCGGCCCAGCGCTGCAATGACCTGCGCCATGCCCTGGGCAAGACCGGCATGGCGGGCAAGGTGATCGATCGCCTCCGATGGCCGCGCCACCACGCGCGTGGCCTGCGAGAACAGCACTGAGGCCGTGGCGTCGAGATAACCTTCGAGCGCGGCCAGCGACGGCATCGGGTCGTTGTAGAGATCGAACTGGTGCTCCTCGACCAGCTGTGAGAACGGCGAGACCGGCAGGCGGTGATTGCGGATCGCGTAGAGCAGCTCGGCCGCGACCGGATTACCCTCGACGCCGCCGTGCCCGGCGCCTGCCAGCATGTCGGTCCACCATTGTAGCCGCATCTCGCCGGGCAGCGGCTGGCTGACCTGCTCGTGCACGCGCGAGACCTCGATGTTGAAGGCATAGATCGCGAGCAGCGCCCGGCGCTCCGGACCCGGCAGGAACAAGGTCGATGCGTAGCGCACGAAGTCATGGCTCCGCACCAGATCGGCGCAGAAGGCTGCGCCGTCGCTCGGCGCCTCCACCGCGCTCATGGCACCGCGATCAGCGCCGCCGCGACCCGGCGCCGCTCACCCAGCATGATGTTGTAGGTGCGGATCGCAGGGCCCGTCTGCATCGGGTCGAGTACCACGCGGACCGCACGCAAGGCTTCGCGCAGGCCCTTTGGCGGCACCCAGACCTCGGTGCCGGTGCCGACGATCAGCGTGTCGATCGCATTGGCGGCCGCGAACACCTTTTGCAGCGAATATTCGTCGATCTCCTGCGGCTTCGTGACCGGCCAGGCCCAGATCGAGTCCGGCAGGCACAGCAGCGAACCGCGGTGCGACATATCGGCAAACGCGAAACCGCCCTTGCCGTAGGCCTCGATCGGCGCCGACCTCGGAAGATGGGGAGCGTCCGAGGGGTTGCTCATGTCGGCTACTTCTTGGCTGCTGCCGCGTCCGACTTCTTGGCCGGCGCGTCCTGCGCCTCACCCCGCGTGGTGTGGACGCCGAGATAGATCAGGATCGGTGCGGCGATGAAGATCGAGGTGTAGGTGCCGACCAGCACGACGCCGAACATCATCACGGCGGTGAAGCTGTGGATCGCCTGGCCGCCGAACAGCAGCAGCGCGAGCAGCGCCAGCGTCACGGTGACGTGGGTGATGATCGAACGCGACAGCGTCGAGTTGATCGATTCGTTCAGCAACTGCGGCATCGGCATCTTTTTGTAGCGCCGCAGCATCTCGCGGATACGGTCGTAAATGACGACGGTGTCGTTGAGCGAGTAGCCGAGAATCGTCAGCAGCGCCGCGATGCTGGTGAGGTCGAAATCGACCTGGGTGATCGACATGAAGCCGATCGTGAGCACGATGTCGTGGACGTTGGCGATCATGGCGCCGAGCGCGAACTGCCACTCGAACCGGAACCAGAGATAGATCAGGATGCCGATAATCGCGAACATCAGGCCGATCATGCCGTAGGCAAGCAGCTCGCCGGAGACGCGCGGTCCCACCACTTCGACGCGGCGGTAATCGACGGATTCGCCGAGCGCGCCGCGCACTTTCGTGACCGCATCCTGTTGCGCCTTGTCACCGCCGGGCTGCTCGGCGACGCGGATCAGGACTTCGGCCGGACCTCCGAACTGCTGCAGCTGCACCTCGCCGAGGCCAAGGCCGTTCAGGGTCGTGCGCATTGCGGCAATGTCGGCCGTACCGGATTTGGACCGCACCTCGAGCAGCGTGCCGCCCTTGAAGTCGATGCCGAAATTCAGGCCGTGGGTGAAGAACAGCGTGATGGCGAGGATCGAAAGCAGCGCCGAGATCGGGAAGCTGATGCGGCGGAAGCGCGTGAAGTCGAAATGCGTGTTGTCGGGGACGATGCGCAGCGACGGCAGCAGGCCGAGCGCCGCGACCACGGTCAGCACGGCGATCAGGATGCCAAGGCCAATGAGAACGGTATGGGTCACGAGAGGCCTCTCAGATCGGCACGGTTTGCGGCCGCTTCCACCGCACCCATGTCGCGACGATTAGGCGCGTCAGGGTAAAGGCGGTGAACACCGTGGTGATGATGCCGATGCCGAGCGTCACGGCAAAGCCGCGAACCGGCCCGGTGCCGATATAGAACAGCACGGCGGCGGCGATGAAGGTGGTGATATTGGAGTCGAGGATGGTCGCCAGCGCCCGCTTGAAGCCGGCGTCGATCGCCGAGATCGCGTTGCGGCCGCCGCGCAATTCCTCACGGATGCGCTCATAGATCAGCACGTTGGAGTCGACCGCGATGCCGACGGTCAGCACGATGCCGGCGATGCCGGGCAAGGTCAGCGTGGCGTTGAGCAGCGACAGCAGCCCGAAGATCATGGCGACGTTGATGGCCACCGCAATGTTGGCGAACACGCCGAACAGCCGATAGGTGATCAGCATGAACACGATGACCAGGATCGAGCCGACATAGGCGGCAAGCTCGCCCTTCTCGATCGAGTCCTGCCCGAGGCCGGGACCGACGGTGCGCTCCTCGACCACGGTCAGCGGCGCCGGCAGCGCGCCGGCGCGCATCAGGATCGCCAGATCATTGGCCGACTGCACGGTGAAGCTGCCGGAGATCTGGCCCTGTCCGCCGGTGATCGGCTCGCGGATCACCGGTGCCGAGATCACCTTGTTGTCGAGCACGATCGCAAACGGCTGGCCGACATTGTCGGCGGTCGCCTGTGCGAATTTGCGCGCTCCCGACGTGTTGAACTTGAAGCTGACGATCGCCTCGCCAGTGCGCTGGTCAAAGCCTGGCTGGGCATCGGAGAGCTCGCCTCCGGACACCAGGACCTGCTTCTTGACGACATACGGAACCGGCGGCGGCGACGCGCTCATCAACAGTTCGGAGTCGGGCGGCACCCGGCCCTGCTGGGCCTGATCGGCCGACACCGAGGTGTCGACCATGCGGAATTCCATCTTCGCGGTCTTGCCGAGCAGCTCCTTCAGACGGGTCGGGTCCTGCAGCCCCGGCACCTGCACCAGGATGCGGTCGGTGCCCTGACGCTGGATCAGCGGCTCGACGGTGCCGAGCTCGTTGACGCGGCGCTCGACGATCTGGATCGACTGCTCGATGGTCTTGCGCATCCGCTCGATCATCGCGGGCTGCGACACGGTCAGGCGGATCAAGCCGCCACCGGCATCGGTCACGTCGACATCGCGCTGGCCACTTGAGCCGAGCAGGCCGCCGATCGGCTGCGCCACCTCGCGAAGCTTGGTCATCGCCGCCGGAACATCGGCCTCCTTCGCGATCCGCGCCTCGACGCCGTCGTTGCGGATCTGCACGCCCCCCCGTGAACTGGATCTTGGCGTCACGCAGCGCCTTTCGCGCATCATCACGCACCTGTTCGAGTTTATCCTTCTTCACGTAGTTGGCGTCGACCTCGAGCAGCAGATACGAGCCGCCCTGCAGATCGAGGCCGAGCACGAGGCGCCGCTGTGCCCAGGCCGGCCAAGTCTTGACCTGCGCTTCGGGGAAGAAATTGGGCACGGCGCACAGGCAGACCACCAGCGCTGTCAGGATAATCCCCAGCGCTCGCCACCGCGTGAAATACAACATCGAATTGACCTGTCAGATTCGGCAAAAGGCTTCCGCGGCAATCAGCTCGCGGATGCCTCGTCCTTGGCGTCGCCCTTCGCCGGCTCACCCTTGGTCCGCACGCCCGAAATCATCTGGCGCATCTGCCGCACGCGGACGCCGTCCGAAATCTCGAACTCGATCTGGTCGTCGTCGACCACCTTGGTCACCTTGCCGACGAGGCCGCCCGAGGTCACCACGGTGTCGCCGCGGCGGATGTTCTTCACGAGGTCCGCATGATCGCGCACCTTCTTCTGCTGCGGGCGCAGAATCAGGAAGTACATAATGACGAAGATCAGCACGAATGGCAGCAGCGACATCAACATGCTGTTGGTGTCACCACTTGCTCCAGCCTGAGCAAACGCAGGAGTAATCAGCATTCGGACGATCCTCGGATAAGACGGGAAAGAACCGGCAGTGCCCTCGACCTTCGGGGCGGTATGGCGGTCCGGACAAATTCGCGCGGACTATAGCGGCCGCGGTCCCAATTGCAACGTTAACGGACCTTCATTTAGGGCGCTTGCGGGACCGCCGCCAGCCCGATAAGGCTGCGCCGACAGGAACTGGACAAATGCCGAAAAAAGCCAAAAAAACCACCAGTAAAACAACCAGCAAAACCGCCCCCAAGGCTGCCGCCAAGCGTGACGCAAACGCCGCGACAAAACGCCCGGCAACGGCGCTCGACGGCGCTGCCGCCGAGCGGATCGCGAGTGCCCTGGAGGCCATTGCGAGCCGCCTCGCAGCCGCCTCCCCGGCGTCCGATCCGGCTCGCTCGTTCGGCGCCGCGGACGCCTTTGTCTGGCATCCGGACGGCCGCCTTGCCGCGGTGCCGCGCGTCAGCCGCGTCGAGATCGGCCTGCTCAAGGGCGTCGACCGGATGCGCGATATCCTGATGGAGAACACCGAACGCTTCACCGACGGACTGCCCGCCAACAATGCGCTGCTCTGGGGCGCCCGCGGCATGGGCAAGTCGTCGCTGGTCAAGGCCGTGCACGCCAGCATCAATGTCGACCGCAAGCCGGCCGACCGGCTGAAGCTGATCGAGATCCATCGCGAGGACATCGAGAGCCTGCCGGGCCTGATGGAGCTGCTGCGCGGCTCCGCGTTCCGCTTCATCGTGTTCTGCGACGACCTCTCCTTCGACGGCAACGACGCCTCGTACAAGTCGCTGAAGGCGGTGCTGGAAGGCGGAATCGAGGGACGCCCCGACAACGTCATCCTCTACGCCACCTCGAACCGGCGGCACCTGCTGGCGCGCGAGATGATCGAGAACGAACGCTCGACCGCGATCAATCCGGGCGAAGCGGTCGAGGAGAAGGTGTCGCTGTCGGATCGCTTCGGCCTCTGGCTCGGCTTCCACCGCTGCAGCCAGGACGAGTACCTCGCGATGGTGAAAGGCTATTGCGACCATTACGGCATCAAGATCGCCGAGGACGAACTCGAACGTGAAGCGCTCGAATGGTCGACCACCCGCGGCTCGCGCTCGGGCCGCGTTGCCTGGCAGTACACGCAGGAGCTCGCCGGCCGGCTCGGCGTGCGGCTGAGCGGGGCCTAGCGCAAGCGGCGCGTGCAGCGGACCGCGGGCCTTCTGAATCCGGCGCGGCATGGGTACACTCGGACCCATGCCGGCTGACCCAAGCATGACTGCGAGACGCTGTGGCGAGTGCACCGCTTGCTGCGATGGCTGGCTGAAGATCCGGATTCGCGACCACGACGTCCATCCCGGGCAGCCGTGCCCGTTCAGCAGCGCAGGCAAATGCACGATCTACGCCGAGCGTCCGGTCGATCCCTGCCGGAATTTCGTCTGCGGATGGCTGGCGCCGACGAGCCCGCTGCCCGACTGGATGCGTCCGGACAGATCCGATCTCATTTTCCTTCCGGCAAGCTTCGTCTGGCGGACGATCCCGGTTGACGTCGCGGTCGCCGTCGGCGCCCGCCCGAAGGCAAAGGCGCGCGCCTGGCTCGAAGCCTTCAGCCGTGACATGCGACGGCCCCTGCTGCTGCAGTCGGACGGCGAATGGCACGCGTACGGGCCACCGCAATTCCTGCGCGAGATGGTCGAGCGGATATCAAGCGGCCTCGACCCAATGAGGTAACATAAAACCTCACGCAAGCGCACCCTCGCTTGGAATTGGCATGCATTATCCCAATTTCGCTGTGTGGTGTTGCATCGCAATAGCAACTTGTCAGCAACACTGACACAGTTCGCAAACAGCAATTACATCAATGACCTCAACCTGAAGCAGGTAAGTCAAATTTTATTCCAAAGCCCACGGTGCGACAAATTGATGCACTGCAACAGTACTATCGTACCCTTTATGTCACACGACGCGTTTATCGCCGCGGGGCGCTCAGTTCCCATGTATCTGGCATCTGGTATACCTTAACATTTCCACCCGTTTGCAGCCTCAGCACCCCGCTGAGGCGATCAGCAGATGGGGGAATGAATGAAGAAGAGACTTCTCGCAGGCACAGCATCCGCAGCGATGTGCCTGGCGCTGACGCAAGGCCCGATACACGCGGCAACACTCGACGACGTCATGGCGCGTCTGGATGCACTCGAACGAAACAATGCGAAACTCGCCAAGGAGAACGCCCAGCTCAGGGATCGCGTCAACCACATCGCGAGCCATCCGGCTCCGCCCGCAGCGGCAGCCACGACGCCGAAGGGCAATCCGGTCCAGCACGCGGCCGTTGCGCCCTCCCCGACGCCACCACCGCCCGAACATGCTGTCGTCAGCATCGGCGGCGCGCCGCTCTACACCAAGGCGACAGGCACCAACGCCTTCGTCGACAACACCACCGTCACGCTTTACGGCCACGTCGATCTCTCCGGCGACTTCTTCAACGCCGGCGTGTTCGATCAGGGCAACAAGTTCGGCGTTTCAAGCAACCTCACCTATTTCGGCGTTCGTGCCCGGCACAATCTCGAGCCGTATGGCTTCGCCGGATGGGCCGCCGTGGCACAGTTCGAATCGCTGGTCGAGGTCGCCGCAACGCCGACCGAGCGCGCCGCGCTCGGCACGCGCGACAGCTTCATCGGAATGGAAACGCCGTGGGGCGCGATCAAGGCCGGCAAGTCCGATACGCCGTACAAGAAATCAACTGCCAAGTTCGATCCGTTCTCGGCCACGCTTGGCGACTACAATTCGATCATGGGCAACACCGGCGGCGACCTGCGCGCCGAGTTCGATTGGCGCGCAGGGCACGCGGTCTGGTACGAGTCGCCGATCTGGAACGGCTTCCAGGCGACCTTGATGGCCTCGCCCGGACAGAACACGGCGCGTGACAACAGCGATTTCGCACTCGGCGACTTCAACTGTCCCGCCACGTCCTCCCGCGGCAGCGGCAGCGGCTTCCCGCTGACCTCGGCGCCTGAAGGCTGCACCGACGGCTCGTACGGCAACCTCTACAGCGCGGCACTCACCTACAACAAGGGTCCGTTCACCGCGGTTGCAGCCTATGAGATGCATGAGGGCACCAACCGCACCGGCGACGAGGCGGTGACACCGCTCAGCAACGGCGGCGTGTTGATCGTACCGCCAGGAGCCGTCGGCATCGCCAACGAATGGGCCGCGAAGCTCGGCGCTGGCTATGGCTTCAACGACGGCATCGGCAAACTGCAGCTCTACGGCATCTATGAGATCATGCGCCGCGAGCACACCGTTGCCGACTTCAACGAGCGGTCGCGTGACGGCTACTTCATCAGCGCCACGCAATCGGTCGGCGCCTGGGACGTCAGCGCGTCCTGGGCTCACGCCAATGCCTCGCCGGGCTCGCCCGGGACCGGCATCTTCAATACCTACACCGTCACGCCGCCGGCGGGCTCGGCCGATTTCGCACTGAACTCGGTAGACAGCAGCGCCGATCAATATGCGGCTGGCGTGAAGTATCACTTCAGCCCGTTCGCGACCTGGTATCTCGTCGGCAGTTATCTACGGAACGGTCCCGGCGCACACTACTGCCTCGGTGCAAGTGGCCACGGCTATGCCATCTGCGGACGTGATGCCAACAACAACGTGGTTGCCGGCAACAAGGCCAAAGCCATCACGACCGGCATGACCTTCGACTTCTAAATTTTTGTTTGAGCATGATCCTTGCGGAAAACCGGCTTCCACTTTTCCAGGATCATGCTCCAAAACAAAACGGGGGAGGCTTGCGCCTCCCCCGTTGTCTTTGTTGTGAGACTTGGAAGTCCCTTGGAAGTCCCGGCGCGCAACTTATGCGCCGTTGAGGAACTGGAGCGGATCGACCGGAGACGATCCCTTGCGAATTTCGAAGTGGAGCTGCGGCGAGCCTGCTTCGCCAGTCTGGCCCGACTTGGCGATCACCTGGCCGCGCTTGATGGTATCCCCGCGCTTCACCAGGATTTCGCTCGCATGGGCATAGGCCGTGACGTAGCCGTTGGAATGGCGCACCAGCACGAGATTGCCGTAACCCTTCAGCTCATTGCCCGAATAGGCGACGACGCCGTCTTCGGCGGCCTTCACCGGCGTGCCTTCGGGCACCGCGACGTTGATGCCGTCATTGACCTTGCCGTTGGTCTTCGAGCCGTAGGCGGTGATGACCTTGCCGCGCACCGGCCAGCGGAACGTCGGCAATGCGCCGGTGGCTTCGCTCGACTTGGTGACGACGGGCGTCTCTGCGGCAGCGGCCGGTTGTTCGACAGTAGCGGTCGGCTGAACCAGCCGCGCGCTCTGCTGCGGCAGCGCCGTGGCGACGACCTTCGGAGCCGCCATGGCCGGTGCCGGGGCGACAGCGACCGGTGTGGCGGTAACAGGCTGCGCAACCGGCGCGGGAGCTGCCATCGCCGTCTTGGCGCCGGGCACCACGAGCTTCATGCCGAGGCTCAGCCGGGCCGACTGGTCGAGATTGTTGGCACGCGCGAGCTCGGCCACCGGGATGTGATGCTGGCGCGCGATGCTGTGCAGCGTGTCGCCGCGATTGACAAAGTGGACGCCGGCGGCCGCGGCCGCCACGGCAACGGGCCGCGTGGCCGGTGCGGCCATTGCAGGTGCCGCGGCCACTGCTCCCGGATGCGGAATGATCAGCTGCTGGCCGGGCGACAGCGCGCGCGGCCCCTTGTAGCCGTTGGCGCGCAGGATCTCGGCGGTCGACACGTTGTAGCGGCGCGCCAGCACTTCCAACGTGTCGCTGGTGCCGACGATGATGGTGGTGCCGCTATGCGAAGCATGCGCGGCGGCGACCGAATGCGGCACGCTGCCGGTGGCTTCGATCTGCGGGCGCACAGGCGGCGGGGTGTAGGACGACATCCCGCGCCCGCCTCCGGAGACGCCGGCATTGGCGACCGGATAGGACTGCGGCGCCGCAACCGGCGGCGGCAATGGCTGCGACTGATACTGCGAATACTGCGGTTGAGTTCGCGGCCGCGCGTATTGCGGCAGCTCGCGCGGCGGCGGCGCCTGCACGGTGCCGGTCGGCTGCGGATCGAACGCAAACGGATTTTGCGAGTAGGAGTTTTGCGAGAAGCGCGACGACATGTCGGCGCTGCAACCGGCAAAAGCCATGGACATCAGCGTCAGCACCGCAACCTGCGGCACGCGACGCGAGCGAAGCAACTCAACAACCCCAGACATGGTTACTCACTCGTACGCAACAAAAGACTGTTTTGAGTAAACACGTCGCGAGTAAATAACCGCTTAACCCTGCGAATAAGGCGTTGGTGCCAAGCAGCAAATCGCCAAATCTACAATTCGCGCGCGATTCCCGGCAGCGCCGGCACAAAGCGGACGTCGACCAGTTCCTTGCGGTCGAAGCCGTTCTCGGTCCGCACCACGCGGACCAGGGTCTGGGTGCCCTGGTGCGGCCCGACCGGGGCGATCAGGATGCCGCCCGGCTCGAGCCGATCGAGCAGCTTCTCCGGGATCTGCTCCATCGCGGCGGTGACGATGATGCGGTCGAAATCGCCGGCCCCCGCCGGGACGTCGAAGCCGTCGCCGAGCAGCACCTCGATGTTGTAATAGCCGAGCTTTTCAAGCCGCTTGCGCGCGCTGTCGGCCAGTGTCCGGTACCGTTCGATGGTCAGAACCTGCTTGCACAGCCGGGACAGGACGGCCGCCTGATAGCCCGATCCGGTGCCGATCTCGAGCACACGGTGGTCTTTCTGCAGCTGCAGCTGCTCGGTCATGTAGGCCACGACGAAGGGCTGGCTGATGGTCTGCCCGCAGGCGATCGCAAGCGCGCTGTCGCGATAGGCCTCGTTGCGATCGCGCGGATCGACGAACATCTCGCGCGGCACCTCCTCCATGGTGCGCAGCACCGCCTGATCGCTGACCCCTCGCCGCCGCAGGGTGAGCTGAAACATCATCTTCTCGGTCGGATCGGGCTTCAGGGCCATGTTCATCAGCGTCTCAGGGCAGCAGCGCGGAGTCTTGCTCCTGCTAGATGCCATTGAAATCCGAAATACCGCGTTAAGGAAAAATTTCCCGTCACCTTTTGTTCCCGGCCAGGAACCAACACGCCGATTTCGTGTTGGCGCCAATCCGCAAGCTTCCCATATAATCGTCAGCGATGCGCTGAAAACGCCGAGAAGCGCGGGCGGCGGCTGAGCCGTTGCACCCGATCAGGGTGTCTGGACGAATCTCGCGCAACGAGTCGGTCAGGACGATCCGGCGATGCCGCGGCGCGCGCCGGAAACCGACTAATTCCCAAACGTTTGCATTGCGCCTTGTAGTGTTATTTGCGAGCCTATTTCAGGGACGGGCAAGGATTCCATCATGACAGCGATACGGCCGGCGGGCTGTTCAGTTTTCCTCGTGGAGGACGAGGTCATGATCCGGATGATGGTCGCCGATATGCTGGAAGAGCTCGGCCATAGCGTCGCGGCCGAGGCCGGCGAAATCGGCGAAGCGGTCAAGCTCGCGCAATCGACCGAATTCGACCTTGCGATCCTCGACGTCAACGTCAATGGCAAGGTGATCACGCCGGTCGCCGAGCTGATCAGCGCCCGCAATCGCCCCTTCATCTTCGCGACCGGCTATGGCTCGTCCGGCCTGCCGCCGGAGTATCGCGACCGTCCGGCCCTGCAAAAGCCCTTTCAGCTGGAAACCCTCGCCCAGGTGATCTCCAGCGCGATGCGGAGCGCGCCGGTCTGATTGTTCGCTGAATGCGTAGCCCGGATGAAGCGCAGCGCAATCCGGGTGCCATCCGCGCTGGGAATGACCCCGGATTTCGCTTCGCTTCATCCGGGCTACAAATTTACTTCAGGGTATCAACGAGCGTCTCCGAAAACACTTCATCGGTGCGATCGAGCCGCAGCGGCGTCACCGAGACGTAGCGCGCGGCAAGCGCAGCGAGATCGGTGCCCTCGGCCGGCGTATCCATCATCGCGGCGCGCTCGAAGCCGATCCAGAAATACGGATTGCCGCGTCCATCGTGACGGCGATCGATCTTCAGGAAACCCTGATTGCGCTTGCCCTGCCGCGTGATGCGGATGCCCTTGACGTCATCGGGCATGCAGGACGGGAAGTTGACGTTGATCACCGTGTTCCTCGGCACGCCTGCGCCGATCACCTTGCGGATGATGTCGGGCCCGAATTTCAGCGCGGTGTCCCAGAGCGGCGCGTTGCGCGTCTCGATCGAGAATTCCTGCGACAACGCAAATGACGGAAAGCCCAGGATGGTGCCTTCCAGCGCGCCGGCGATGGTGCCGGAATAGACCACGTCCTCGGCGACGTTGCGGCCCTTGTTGACGCCGCTGAGCACGAGATCGGGCAACTTGTCACCGAGGATGTGGCGTGCGCCCATGATGACGCAATCGGTCGGCGTGCCGCGCACCGCGAAGTGACGCGGGCTGACCTCGCGCAGGCGCAGCGGATCGTTGAGCGACAGCGAATGCGAGACACCGGACTGGTCGAGTTCGGGGGCGACGATCCAGACGTCGTCGGACAATGCGCGTGCGATCTCCTCGATGACCTTGAGGCCCGGAGCGTTGATGCCGTCATCATTGGTGCAGAGAATTCGCATCCGTCAAAGTGCCTTTGGTTCCGATTCGACGCGGGTCTCTTGAGTTGCGCGTTCTTGACTTGATTGCCGTCTTAACCGGCTAGGGCCGCGGAGGCAAACCCGACGACGGCCCGCGCCAACGCGCTGACGTCACGCGCCACGGCTGCAGGAATTTGCCGCTGCCGGCGATCTTGCGGACGAATACCGGCCAGGCCGGCCTCCGCACAACTTTGACGACGGGCACCAGCGGCGGCACTTCGAGCCGTTTTGCCGGCGCCGCCTGGCGCTTGTCAGCCTCGAGAGATTGGGACTTGAGCGCTTCGGATCTGACGGGTTCAGGCTTCCGAGAGTCAGGCTTGGGAGCCTCCGGTTGTGCAAGCTCAGGTTTGGCTGGTTCAGCTTTGGAAGATTCGACCCTGCGCGCCTCAGGCCTGGGGGGCTCGGACGTGACCGGTGCGGATTGGCGAGGCTCGGGCTCCGGCGGCGTCGGAAGCTCGGGCTTGAGCGATGCAGGCTTGGCAGGCTCTGCCTTCGGGGGTTCGAACTTCCGGGATTCTGGCCTCGGCTCCGTAGGAGCAACCGGCGCTGTTTCACGAAGCTCGGGCTTTTGCTCCGATTTGGGGAGCTCCGACCTGATAGGTTCGACCTTGCGCGGCTCAAGCTTCGGCGTCTCAAGCTTGGGCAATTCGGGGCCGGGCGGCCGCGGTGCGGGCGCCTCCGCGGCCGGCGGCGGCGTTACCGATTTCGATTTCAGCCTTGCCAGCAGTTCCTCGATCGAGGGCACCGATGCTGCGTCAAGCGGCGCGCGCGGCGCGGCCGGTGGCGTCGCCCGAACCGGAGGTGGCGGTGCCGCAACCGCAGCGGGCGGCGGCAGATCGTCCGGCGCCAATTGGGCGAACTTGCCGCGCGCGATCTCCAGCGCCTTGTCGAAGTCGGGCCGGTCGATCCACGCCTTCGACTGCACCTCGCTCACACGGGCTTCCCACAAGCGCGCGGCCTCGATGTCGTAATAGCCCATCTGCTTCTGGTTGATCAGTTGCAGACCGTGGCCGGTGACCGCCCATTGTCGGCCAAGCCAGTGGATGTCACGGTGGAGCGGCATCGCACTGGCCCTCGCCTTACATGCCGTGCTCGATGACCTTGAGCCCGCCCATATAGGGCTGCAGCACATCGGGCACCGCGATCGAGCCATCCTGCTGCTGGTAGGTCTCCATCACAGCAATCAGGGCGCGGCCGACCGCCGTGCCGGAGCCGTTCAGCGTATGCACGAAACGCGGCTTGCCGTCGGGACCGCGGTAGCGTGCATCCATGCGGCGGGCCTGAAAGTCGCCGCACACCGAGCAGCTCGAGATCTCGCGATAGGCGCCGCCATCGCCCTGCCCCGGCATCCACACCTCGATGTCGTAGGTCTTCTGCGCCGAGAAGCCCATGTCGCCGGCGCACAGCGTCATCACGCGATAATGCAAATCGAGCTTCTGCAGCACCTGCTCGGCACAGGACAGCATGCGCTCGAGCTCATCCTTGCTGGCTTCAGGCGTCGTGATCGACACCAGCTCGACTTTTGTAAATTGGTGCTGCCGGATCATGCCGCGCGTGTCGCGTCCCGCAGCTCCTGCTTCGGCACGGAAGCACGGCGTCAGCGCGGTGAGCCGCATCGGCAGCTCTTTCTCGTCGAGGATGGATTCGCGCGCGAGATTGGTCAGCGAAACTTCCGCGGTTGGAATCAGGCCGAGACGCTCGCCGCGCAGATCGGCATTCGGGGTGGAGAGCAATTCACCCTTGATCGCCCAGAACTGGTCGTCCTCGAACTTCGGCAACTGGCCGGTGCCGAACATCACGGCGTCGCGCACCAGCAGCGGCGGGTTGATCTCGGTGTAGCCGTGCTCGCCGGTGTGCAGGTCGAGCATGAACTGCCCGATCGCACGCTCGAGCCGCGCCAGCCCCTTCTTCAGCACGACGAAGCGCGCGCCGGACAGTTTCGCGGCGGCCTCGAAATCCATGTAGCCGAGCGCGGTGCCGAGATCGTCATGCAGCTTCGGCGCAAAGCCGTAGTCGCGCGCCTTGCCGAACACATGGTGCTGGACGTTGCCGTGCTCGTCGACACCGTCGGGCACTTCGTCGAGCGGCAGGTTCGGAATCGACGACAGCTGCTTCGTCAGCTCTTCATCGGCCGACTTCGCGGCCAGCTCGAGCTCGGGCATCGTGGTCTTCAGCTCGGCAACTTCGGCCATCAGCTTGGCCGCGCGCGCCTCGTCCTTGGACTTCTTGGCGTCGCCAATTTCCTTCGAGGCCGCGTTGCGCCGCGCCTGGGCCTGCTCGGACGCCAGGATCGCCGCGCGCCGCTTCTCGTCGATCGCCAGCAGCGACGACGACAGCGCCCCCAGTCCGCGGCGCTTCAGGCCGGCGTCGAAGGCTGTCGGGTTGTCGCGGATCGCTTTGATGTCGTGCATGGCAGTCCTGATGGCGGGCTTGCAGATAACGTCTTACGTCAACGCTTGCGTTGCATGTTTCCACTACCACGGCCGTCATCGTCAGCGAAAGCGGGTGATCCAGTATTCCAGAGACGTCAGCGTGTGACGGAGGGGCCGCAGCGTACTGGATACCCCGCTTTCGAGGGGTGTGACGGCGGGGTATGTGACCAAATCACCCTACTCGGCCGGATTGGTCGCCGACGGCGCCCCGGACGAGGCGTTCGCGGTGGCCGCCTTCTTCTCCACCATGCGCACCGCGATGATGGCGCCCTCATAGAGCGCGAGCAGCGGGATCGCCAGCGAGGCCTGGCTCAGCACGTCGGGCGGCGTCAGCACCGCGGCGATGATGAAGGCGATCACGATGAAGTAGCGCCGCTTCTCCTTCAGCATCTTCGAGGTGACGATGCCGATGCGGCCGAGCAAGGTCAGGATCACCGGCAGCTGGAAGGCGATGCCGAACGCGAAGATCAGCGACATCATCAGCGAAAGATATTCGCCGACCTTGGGCAGCAGCTGGATCTGCGCGGTCTCCGCGCCGGCGGTCTGTTGCATGCCGAGCGAGAAACGGGTCAACATCGGGAAAACCACGAAGTAGACCAGCATCGCGCCCATCACGAAGAAGATCGGCGTGGCGATCAGATACGGAAGGAAGGCATTGCGCTCGTGCTTGTAGAGCCCAGGCGCCACGAACATGTAGACCTGTCCGGCGACGATCGGGAACGAGATGAAGGCGGCCCCGAACATTGCGAGCTTGAGCTGGGTGAGAAAATACTCCAGCAGCGCCGTGTAGATGAATTTCGAATTCTCCGGTCCCGCCACCCAGATGAACGGCCAGACCAGGACATTGAAAATCTGCTTGGCGAAGAAGAAGCAGATGATGAAGGCCACGGCGAAGCCGAGCAGCGCCTTGATCAGCCGCGAGCGCAGCTCGATCAGGTGATCCATCAAGGGGGCCTTGCTGGCCTCGATGTCTTCGGCGCTCATGACGCCCTCGCGTCCTTGAGCACGTCGGGCTGTGCCGGCGTGACGTCCTGCGGCGCCGGCTCGGGCTTCACCTCATTGGTGATCGCAAGCGGCTCGCCGGCGGCAGCGTGCGCTTCGGCCTCGACGAAGGTTTCCGGCGTCGGCTCGGCAGGTGTCGTTGGCGTGACCGGCGCATCTATTGCGGACGCTACCTGCGCATCGACCGGCTTGTCGATCTGCAGGGCGTCGGTGACGTCCTTCTGCAGCGAGGTCATGATGTTGCCGCTGGTGATGCCGGTCGCAGCTTCCCTGACCTCGTCAAAACTCTTCTTGAGGTCGGCCATCTCGGCCTCGCGCATGGCTTCCTGGAACTGGCCCTGGAATTCGGCGGCCATCTTGCGGGCCTTGCCCATCCATTGCCCGACCATGCGCAGCACGCCCGGAAGTTCTTTCGGGCCGATGGCGATCAGCGCGACGACCGCGATGACGACCAGTTCACTCCACCCGATATCGAACATGAATTGTTCCGCCTAAGCGCGCCGCCATCGGCCCCATCGCTCCCAACAGGATGTGGGGCTGCCGGCGCCTTTTCTCAATCGGCGTCCATAGCGCGTCTGTGCGACGGCGTCACCGTTTCGCGCGAAGAAAAACGTCGAAATATACGTCAGTACAAGCGCGTTAGACGGCCTTGCTGCCGACGTCCTGGCGCGCGGCCGACGGCGTCGAATTGTGATCGATCGACTTGGTGGGCTCGGTCTTGTCCGCGACCTTGTCGTCGTCCTGCATGCCCTTCTTGAAGGCCTTGATGCCCTGGGCGACGTCACCCATCAGGTCCGAAATCTTGCCGCGACCGAACAGCAGGAGGACCACTGCGATCACGACGATCCAGTGCCAAATGCTAAGCGAACCCATCCTGCAACCCTCCAGAAATGGCCGGCGGACCGGCCTGAACATGGCCGGAAGTTAGGCCCGCGGGGTGTCAAAAACAAGGACCTCTGCCGCGGCAAATCGCTGTCGCGGCTACGTAATATTGCTAGGCTTAACCGGGAATATTCCGCCCTATTCGCCCTTCTCGGCGTCGTCGTGATCGCCCGCGTCGTCGGCCCGTTCGTCCGGCTCGTCGGCGTCGGGCTCGGCCGCGTCAGGTTCGCCTGCCTCCACGTCAATGATCACCTCGGCTTCGACCACGGCGATGGCTTCAACCTCGGCAGCGGCCTCGGTTTCGGTCTCGACCTCAGCCTTCGGTTCCTCGGCCTCCGGCTCGACGGCCGGCGCGAGCAGCAGTTCCAGCGTATCGCCGGGCTCGAGCGGCTCCTCGTCCTCGCGCAGCGTCGCATCGTC
This sequence comes from Bradyrhizobium sp. NAS96.2, assembly GCF_001908235.1. Taxonomy (GTDB): domain Bacteria; phylum Pseudomonadota; class Alphaproteobacteria; order Rhizobiales; family Xanthobacteraceae; genus Bradyrhizobium. The sequence continues at coordinate 49,556 of NZ_LGHK01000026.1, read as the reverse complement.
GGATGGCGACGGAACGGAGAAGCCGGTCGGCAGCCGCGAGTCGAGCAGACCCGTGCCCTTCAGCTCCTCGAGCCCCGGCAGGTCGCCGAGCGCTTCCAGGCTGAACTGCGACAGGAAGCCGTCGGTGGTACCGAAGGTCAACGGGCGGCCCGGCGTCTTGCGGCGGCCGCGCGGGCGGATCCAGCCGGTCTCCAGCAGCACGTCGATCGTTCCCTTCGACGTCACCACGCCGCGAATCTCTTCGATCTCGGCGCGGGTCACCGGCTGGTGATAGGCGACGATGGCCAGCACCTCGATCGCTGCACGCGACAGCTTCCGCGTCTCGGTGCTCTCGCGCGTCATCAGCCACGACAGATCGCCGGCGGTGCGGAACGTCCACTTGTTGGCGACCTTAACCAGATTGACGCCACGCGGCGCATATTCCGCCTGCAACTGCGCGAGCGCCTGCTTGATGTCGACGCCGTCGGGCATCCGCTTGGCCAGCGTCGCCTGATCAATCGGCTCGGCCGATGCAAACAACAGGGCTTCCAGGAGCCGCAATTCCTCAGGACGCGCTACCGGATGATCCATAGGAGAAACCTCCTCCTCGGGCTCGTCTCTGCGCACTTCCGCCAAGCTTGCCATGGGCTTGCTCTCCTTCTTCCACTTACTCAACCGACAGGTCCGGCGCGGCCATTGCGGCCTGTGCCTGACGCTTCCGGAAATAGATCGGCGCGAACGCCTGCTTCTGGTTGATTTCCATCTCGCCTTCGCGAACCAGCTCGAGGGCCGCGGCGAAGCTGGATGCGAACACCGTCGCCTTCTGGGTGGGATCGGCGACGTAGTTCATCAGGTATTCGTCGAGGCAGCTCCAGTCCTCGGCGATGCCGACCAGCCGCTCCAGCGAGGCGCGCGCTTCGGCGAGCGACCAGACGGTGCGCTTCTGCAGATGAACCGTGGTCAGCACGCGCGACTGGCGCTGCGTGGCATAGGCCGACAGCAGGTCGTACAGCGTCGCGGTGAATTTCGGGTGCTTGATCTCGGCAATCGATTCCGGATTGCCGCGCGGAAAGATATCGCGCTGGAACTGCGGCCGGTTCATGAGCCGGTTCGCCGCCTCGCGGATCGCCTCCAGACGGCGCAGCCGGTTGGCAAGCGCGGTCGCCATTTCCTCGGCGCTCGGCCCCTCCGCGCTCGGCGGTTCGGGCAGCAGGAGCCGCGATTTCAGGAAGGCGAGCCAGGCTGCCATCACCAGATAGTCGGCGGCGAGTTCGAGACGGATCTTGCGTGCCGCCTCGATGAACGAAAGATATTGGTCGGCGAGCGCAAGGATCGAGATCTTCGACAGGTCGACCTTCTGCTGCCGCGCCAGCGTGAGCAGCAGGTCGAGCGGGCCTTCGTAGCCCTCGACGTCGACCACCAGCGCCGGTTCGCCCTCGGCGAGGTCGGCCGGCCGCCCGGTATCAAACGATAGAATTTCAGCGGTCATGCCGTCCCTACCCGATCCAACAACGCATCCAGTTCGGCCCGCGCCGCCTGCCGGTCCAGCGGCTGGGGCTGCTTCCGCGCAGCGAGCGCAGCCTTGGCGCGCTCAAGCGCCTTGCCGGTGAGTTCCGGCGTCTCCCGCGCAACCTCGCGCATCTCGTCGATATTGCCGTTGCAGTGCAGAATCATGTCGCAACCGGCGGTGACGATGGCGCGGGTCCGCTCGGCAATTGATCCGGCCAGCGCATTCATCGACACGTCATCACTCATCAACAAACCCTGAAACCCGATCAGGCCGCGAATCACCTGTTCGATGATTGTCGCAGAAGTCGTCGCCGGATGGACGGGGTCCAGCGCGCTAAACACAACATGTGCAGTCATCGCCATCGGCAGGTCCGCCAGCGGCTGAAACGCGGCAAAATCGGTCCGTTCCAGCTCGGCCCTGGCGGTATCAACCGTCGGAAGCCGGAAGTGGCTGTCCGCCGTGGCCCGGCCATGACCGGGTATATGCTTGAGAACCGGCAGCACACCGCCCTGTTCCAGCCCGTCGGTGACCGCACGGGCGATCGCGGCGACCTTGTCCGGTTCGGTTCCATAGGCCCGGTTGCCAATGACAGCATCTGCGCCCCCCACCGGAACATCGGCCAAAGGCAGGCAATCCACCGTGATTCCAAGGTCGATCAGGTCGGCCGCAATCAGCCGCGAGCTGAGCCGCGCGGCCGCAAGGCCGAGCTTCGGGTCGGTGTCGTAAAGCGCGCTGAAGCTCGCGCCCGGCGGATAGACCGGCCAATGCGGCGGACCGAGCCGCTGCACCCGGCCACCCTCCTGGTCGATCAGGACCGGAGCGTCGGCCATGCCGGCCGCCGACCTGAGTTCCCCAACAAGAGCGGTGACTTGGACCGGACTCTCGATGTTGCGCTTGAACAGGATGAAGCCCCACGGCCGCTCGGCGCGAATGAATTCGCGTTCAGCGTCGTTGAGGGTCAGCCCGGATATGCCCGTGATGAATGCGCGGTTCGTCATTCGGCCGATTAGGCCGTATGCAGCTCACGGGTCAAGGAAACGGCCTTTAATTTCTTTGGATGAGGCATTGCGGCCCACCGGCCGACATCAGGCTCCGGCACACTTGGTTCGCCTCTTCCGACGACGCGAACGGGCCGGCAAAGGCGCGGTAGTAGACGCCCTTCTCGCCGAGATCGACGCGTTTCACCACCAAAGTCTGCGAACCGAGCACGTTGCGATACTTGCCCTGCAGCGTCCGATACGACGCCTGCGCGTCCGCCTCGTTCTTCTGCGACGACACCTGGACGAGGTATCCGCCACCGCCAACCGATGCGGTCGAGGTCGACGCGACCCGGGTCGGGGGCGCAGCCGGAGCTGCCGCCCCGTCAGCCTGCCCGGGAACCAGCGACATTGGCGAGTTCACGCTGGCGTTGGCTGCCGACGGATTGCCGCGCGACACCGGAGGCTTCGCCGCCGCGGGCTTGGCCGGCACCGCCGCCGTCGCCTGCGCGCCATCAGGTGTGTCGCCGCCCTTGACCGAGAGCGTGCGGACCTTGCGCGGCTCGTTGTTCGGCAGGGTCCCGTTGGCGGTGAGCGGCGCCGGCGCGGGCTGCGCCGTCTGCACGCTGGCGGCTGGCGGCGGGTTCGCATTGGCGTTCAACGGCGGAAACACAACGCGCGGTCCGGCGGTCTTCGAATTGACGTCGACCGGGGTCTCTTCGCGCGACACGATCTTTTCGGTGCCGTCACCCGTCGCCATGCGATCCGGCGTCTTTGCCGGCGCATCGGCCTGGGCCGGAATCACCTTGGTCGGCGTGTTGTCAGCCTTGATGATCGGGGGCTCACCGGTCCGCGGTGAGCCGACATAGTTGCGATAGGCGAGCGCGCCACCGGTGCCGACCACCGCAAGCGCCACGACCGCGGCAACCGTCATCAGGCCACTGCTCCGCTTGCGCGGTTCGGGTTCTTCCTCGTAGGCCTCATAGGCGTAGGGATCGTCCGGATAGGACGGATCGCGCTGCAGATCCTGCTCGCCGGCTTCCAGCTGGCCGTAGAGCGCGTCGTCATAGCGCGACGGATCCTGCACCTGATCACCGCCCTGATAATGCGGCTCCTCATCGAAGGCCTCAGGCTGCCGGGGGGGCTCGACCGGCCGATAGGCTGCGACCGGCGCGGGCGCAGGCGGCTGCGCCTGCTGGGCCGCATAACGGTGCAACGGATGCACCGGCTTCGGCTGATAGTCCTGCTCCGGCTCTTCGTATTCGGTGTGCTGCACGGGCGGCGGCGCAGCAGCTTCCTGCCGCGCGCGCTGCATCCAGGGCGGCGGGCCTGCAGGCGGCGTGTCGTCCTCGTCCGCCTGCGGCTCATATTGTTGCGGCCGCGCATTGGCGCGCGACTGCAGCGGACGCGGCGGCGGCTTGTTGACGGTGCCAAATGGATCCGTCTGGCCGATCAGCCGGGCCAGTTCAGCGAGCGGATCGCTCTCGGCCTTGGAGGCCGTGTCGGCGGAAAAATTTCGGTCCTGATATCGATCAGCCATTGTGATGATGCATCCCCTTCGGGACAGCGCCAAGATCGCCGGCACAGCCGGTCCGAACGAGTTGGCCCCTGCCAGATGCCCTCACAAATCCCCACTCGTGAGGGCCTAATGCCCCTGCCTACCGCATCTCGGTTGGAGCGTGGACGCCTAGAACAGCTAAGCCCGATGCCAGAACCGAGACGACGCCCTGAACCATTGCCAGTCGCGCCCTCGTGATTTCTGCATCATTATTGATAATGAAGCGTAAATAGGGCAAATCGCGCCCCTTGGTCCAAAGCGCATGAAATTCACTGGCCAAATCATATAGATAAAAAGCGATTCGGTGCGGCTCGTGTGCCACCGCCGCGGCCTCGATCATCCGGGGATAAAGCGCAAGCCGCTTGAGCAGGTCGAGCTCGGCCGGGTCGGTCAGCCGCTCCACCGTAGCACTACGGAGATAGGCCAGCCGGGCCTCGTCGGTCTCGGGGAGATCGGGAACCGCCTCCTCCCGCGCGTTGCGGAAGATCGAATGGCCGCGGGCGTGGCCGTACTGGACATAGAAGACGGCGTTGTCCTTCGACTGCTCGATCACCTTGGCGAGGTCGAAATCGAGCACCGCATCGTTCTTGCGGAACAGCATCATGAATCTGACGGCATCAGAGCCGACCTCGTCGACGACTTCGCGCAGCGTGACGAATTCGCCTGAGCGTTTCGACATCTTCACCGGCTCGCCATCGCGCAGCAGCTTCACGAGCTGCACGATCTTGACGTCGAGCACGGCCTTGCCCGCGGTTACCGCCTTCACGGCCGCCTGCATCCGCTTGATGTAGCCGCCGTGATCGGCGCCGAACACGTCGATCAGATTGGTGAAACCACGCTCGAACTTGTTGCGGTGGTTGGCGATGTCGGACGCGAAATAGGTGTACGAGCCGTCCGACTTGATCAGCGGCCGATCGACGTCATCGCCATAGGCGGTGGCGTGGAACAGCGACTGCTCGCGATCCTCGTAATCCTCGACCGGCTTGCCCTTCGGCGGCGGCAGACGTCCTTCGTAGATGTCGCCCTTGGCACGTAGGAAATCGATGGTCTCGGCGACCTTGTTGTTGCCGGAGGTGATCAGCGAGCGCTCGGAGAAGAACACGTCGTGATGGATGTTGAGCGCGGCGAGATCGCCCTTGATCATCTCCATCATCATGGCGATCGCCTTGTCGCGCACGATCGGCAGCCACGCGGCTTCCGTCATGCCGAGCAGCTTCTCGCCGTATTCCTTGGCGAGCGCCTCGCCGACCGGCACGAGGTAGTCGCCCGGATAGAGCCCTTCCGGGATCGCGCCGATGTCCTGGCCCAGCGCCTCGCGGTAACGCAGGAACGCCGAGCGCGCGAGCACGTCGACCTGGGCGCCGGCGTCGTTGATGTAGTATTCGCGGCAGACGTCGAAGCCCGCGAATTGCAGCAGGCTGCACAGCGCGTCGCCGAACACGGCGCCGCGGCAATGGCCGACATGCATCGGTCCGGTCGGGTTGGCCGAGACGTATTCGACATTGACCTTCTCGGCCTTGCCGATGTCGCTGCGTCCATACGCAGAGCCGGCCGCCAGCACGGCGCGCAGCGCGTCGGCCCAGACCTGCGGCTTCAAGGTCAGGTTGATGAACCCGGGACCTGCGACATCGACGGAGGCCACCAGCGCGTCGGCGCGCAGCCGCTCGGCGATCTTGTCGGCGAGCTCGCGCGGCTTGGCCTTTGCGTCCTTGGCGAGCACCATCGCGGCATTGGTCGCCATATCGCCGTGGCTCGCATCACGCGGCGGCTCGACCACGACGCGGGACAGATCGATGCCCGCGGGCCAGTTGTCCTCGGCTCCGACCGCGGCACAGATCGCGTGCACGCGCGTCAGCATGTCGGCAAAAAGGTGTGGTGAAGCAGTGGTGTCGGCCATGGCAGGGCGCTAACGCAAATCCGGGGTCGAGTCAAAAAGCCTTTGGTGTTCGATCAGGGCGAAACGGTCGGTCATCCCGGCAATGAAATTGCCGATCCGCCTGTTCCGCGCGCTCGCGGTCTCCTGCACGCTGCCCTCGATCCATTCCGCCGGCAGGTCGCCTGGCGATTGCCGGTAGCGCTCAAACAGGTTGCGCACCACCTGCTCCGCCTCCCGCATGACGATCATCACCCGCCGGTGGCGATACATCCGCCGGAACAGGAACGCCTTGATCGCCGCCTCCTGCTCGGCGACCTGAGGCGGAAACGCGATCAGCGGCGCATTGTGGCGGCGCACGTCCTGGGCCGATTGCGGCTGCGCTACCGCGAGCCGCCGAGTCGCCTCGTTGAAGACAGCGCTGATGAAATGCGAGATCAGCTCACGCACCAGCTCGGCGCCGCGCCGGACCTCGTCGAGCCCGGGGTAATGGCGGTCGATCTCGGCGATGATCTCTGATGTCAGCGGCATCTCCTTGAGATCGTCCACCGCGAACAGGCCGGCGCGCAGGCCGTCGTCGATGTCGTGGGCGTCATAGGCGATGTCGTCTGCGAAGGCCGCGATCTGCGCCTCGAGCGAGGCGTAGCTCCAGAGCTCAAGGTCGTAGGTCTTGTTGTAGTCGGCGATCCCGACCGGAAGGCCGCCTTGCAGATAGCGGCCGGCCGGCGCGCCGTTGCGCTCGGTCAGCGGGCCGTTGTGCTTGACGATCCCCTCGAGCGATTCCCAGGTCAGGTTCAGGCCGCCGAATTCCGGATAGCGGTGCTCCAGCGCGGTGACGACCCGTAGCGCCTGCGCATTGTGGTCGAAGCCGCCGTCGGCCTTGAGGCAGTCGTCGAGCGCCCGCTCCCCGGCATGGCCGAACGGCGGATGGCCCAGATCGTGCGCGAGCGCCAGCGTCTCGGTCAGATCCTCGTCGACCCCGAGCTGGCGCGCCAACGCCCGGGCGATCTGCGCCACCTCCAGCGAATGGGTCAGCCGGGTGCGATAGTGATCGCCCTCATGGAAGACGAAGACCTGGGTCTTGTGCTTCAGGCGGCGGAACGCCGTGGAATGGATCACCCGGTCGCAATCGCGCCGGAACGGGCTGCGGGTCCGGCTCGGCGGCTCCGCGACAAGCCGGCCGCGGCTGCGGTCGGGGTCGCAGGCATAAGGCGCGCGGGGGGCAGCCATTCCGACCGACACAGTATTTTAGTCCTTATCCATTTGATTCCATGGTCCGACGCACTTAACTATGACTAAGGCGGCTGACCAAATGAATTGGGTATGACGCCGGGCATGATCCGATTCGACCATGCCCAGAATAGGGTTCGGAGACCGATATGACTGCTGCCATCACCGTCAGCGAACGGGCCGCCCGCCGTATCGGGCAGATCCTCAGCAAGGAAGGCGAAGGCGCCAAGCTGCGCATTTCGGTCGAGGGCGGCGGCTGCTCCGGTTTCCAGTACAAGTTCGATGTCGAGCGCACCCAGGCCGATGACGACCTCGTGATCGAGCGCGACAGCGCGGTGGTGCTGATCGATCCCGCCTCGGTCCCGTTCCTGGCGGGCTCAGAAGTCGACTTCGTCGACGACCTGATCGGCGCCTCGTTCCGCGTCGTCAATCCGAACGCCACCGCCTCCTGCGGCTGCGGCACCAGCTTCTCGATCTAACGCCCTCGCGCCGACGCGTTTCCCCGATGCGAACCGGTGTCCGGTTCGCACGAGGCGCAATTATTCCGCCGCCACCACCTGCGGACGCTCGGCGTCGCCATCCGCCAGCGGATCGAGCTTGCGGCGCAGCCTGCGGTCGATGCGGTCGAGATAGATGTAGATCACAGGCGTGATGAACAGCGTCAGCAGCTGCGAGACGCAGAGGCCGCCGACCACGGCGACACCGAGCGGCTGACGCAGCTCGGCGCCGGCGCCCGCGCCGAGCGCGATCGGCAGCGTGCCGAAGATCGCCGCGAACGTCGTCATCATGATCGGGCGGAAGCGCAGCAGCGCGGCCTCGCGGATCGCGTGCTCGGCACTGAGGCCGACACGGCGGCGCTCCAGCGCGAAATCGACCATCATGATCGCGTTCTTCTTGACGATGCCAACCAGCATCACGATGCCGATCATCGCGATGACGGACAGCTCCATCCCGAACAGCATCAACGTCAGGATCGCGCCGATGCCGGCCGACGGCAGGCCCGAGATGATGGTGATCGGGTGGATGAAGCTCTCGTAGAGAATGCCGAGGATTACGAAGGCTGCGAACACCGCGGCGAGGATCAGGACGCCCTGCCCGCGCAGCGAATCCTGGAACACCTGCGCGGTGCCGGAGAAGCCGGTCGCGATCGTCGGCGGCAGGTTGGCGCTCTGCTCGAGCTCGGTGATCTTGTCGACCGCGTAGCCGAGCGAATTGCCGGGCGCGAGATTGAACGAGATCGTCACCGCCGGCTGCTGGCCTTGATGGTTGATCTGCAACGGTCCGACCGTCGGCACCAGCTTCGCCACCGCATTGAGCGGAATGGTCTGGCCGTTCGCGGTCTTCATGTAGAGCTTTGACAGGTCGGACGGATCGACCCGGAACTGCGGCTGCACCTCCAGGATGATCTGGTAGTCGTTCGACGGCATGTAGATGGTGCCAACCTGCCGCGCGCCGTAGGCATTGTAGAGCTGGTTGCGGACCTGGTCGACGGTGACGCCGTAGACCGCCGCCTTCTCGCGGTCGATGTCGACCGTCATCTGCGGGTTCTTGATGTAGAGGTCGGTGGTGACGTCTAGCAGGCCCGGGATCTTCTCGATCTTGTCCCGCATGTCAGGCGCCAGCCGGTACAGCGCCTCGGTATCGCCGCTCTGCATCACATACTGGTACTGGCTCTTGGAGATGCGGCCGCCGATGTTGAGGTTCTGGATGCTCTGGAAGAACGCCTGCATGCCCGGGATCTCGCGGGCCTTCTGCCGGAGACGACCGACAACGACGGTGGCGCTGTCGCGCATCTTCTGCGGCTTCAGCGCGATGAACAGCCGGCCGTAATTCGCGGTCGGATTCGGACCGCCGGAGCCGACCGTGGAATTGATGTACTCGATCGCCGGATCGGTCCGCAGCACCTCGACCAGCGCCTGCTGCCGCACCTTCATCGCCTCGAATGAGGTGTCGGTCGCGGCCTCCGTCACGCCGATCAGGAAGCCGGTGTCCTCCTGCGGGAAGAAGCCCTTCGGCACGATCACGTAGAGATAGATGGTGCCGCCGAGCGTTGCCAGCGTCACCACCAGCATCAGCGCCTTCTTGGCCAGCACCCAGTCCAGCGCCCGTTCATAGGCGCGCAGCCAGGCCTCGAACATCGCCTCGAACGCCCGCAGCACGATGTTCGGCCGCTTGGTCGCATCATGGGCGCGCAGCACACGGGCGCACAGCATCGGCGTCAAGGTCAGCGACACGAAGCCGGAGACGATGATCGCGACCGAGATCGTGACCGCGAATTCGCGGAACACGCGGCCGACGATGCCGCCCATGAGCAGCACCGGGATGAACACCGCAATCAGCGAGAAGGTGATCGAGATGATGGTGAAGCCGATCTCGCGGGCGCCCTTCAGCGCCGCCTCGAACGGCTTCATGCCGTGCTCGATATGGCGGACGATGTTCTCCAGCATGACGATGGCGTCGTCGACCACGAAGCCGACCGAGAGCGTCAGCGCCAGCAGCGTCATGTTGTTGATGGAGTAATCCAGCGCGTACATCACAGCGCAGGTGCCGAACAGCGAAATCGGCACCGCCAGCGCCGGAATGAAGGTCGCCGACGCCGAGCGCAGGAACAGGAAGATCACGAGGATCACCAGCGCGATCGCGATCAGCAGGGTCTCCTCGACGTCGCTGACCGCCTGCCGGATCGAGACCGAGCGATCCATCATGACCTGCATGGTCACCGACGGCGGGATCGCCGCGCGCAGCGACGGCAGTTTTGCGAGGACGGCGTCGACGACGGCCACGGTGTTGGCGTCAGGCTGCTTCTGGATCGCGAGCACGATCGCGCGCTCGTCGTTCATCCAGGTCGCGATCTTGTCGTTCTCGACGCTGTCATAGACCTTGGCGATCTCGTCGAGCCGGACCGGCGAGCCGTTGCGCCAGGCGACGTAGATCTGGCGGTAGTCGGCCGCCTTGTCCATCTGGCCCGAGGCCTGCAGCGCGACGTCCTGCTTGGGGCCGTTCAGCGTGCCGACCGGGGTCGAGGAATTGGCGCGCGACACGGCGGCGCGGATGTCCTCCATCGAGACGCCGCGCGCGGCCGCGGCCTCCGGATCGGCCTGGACGCGGATCGCGAATTTCTGCGCGCCATAGATCAGGACCTGCGCGACGCCGGGAAGCTGCGACAGCGCCTGCCCGATCGTGATGTCGCCGTACTCATTGACCGCCGACAGCGGCAGCGTCGCCGACCCCAGCGAGACGAACAGCACCGGGAAATCAGCCGGGTTCACCTTCCGGAAGCTAGGCGGGATCGTCATCTCGATCGGCAGCCGGCGCTGCGCGATCGTCAAGGCCGTCTGCACGTCAAGCGCCGCGGCATCGATGCTGCGGTTGAGGTCGAACTGGATGGTGATGACGCTCGTGCCCTGCGAGGAGTTCGAGTTCATCGATGAGATGCCGGCAATGGTCGAGAGCTGGCGCTCGATGATGCCGGCGACCGAAGCGGCCATGGTATCGGCGCTGGCGCCGGGAAGCGTCGCGGTGACCGCGATGGTCGGGAAGTCCACCTTCGGCAACGCCGAGACCGGCAGCAGGCGGAAGCCGAACACGCCGAATGCGATGATCGACGCCGTGATCAGCGTCGTCATGACCGGACGGCGGATGCAGAGCTCGGAGAGCGTCATCGGTCAGGCTCCGGCCTTGCGCGCCCGCAGCTCGACCCGCGATCCCTCCGACAGCAGCAGCTGTCCGTCGACGACGACGCTTTCATCGCCCGCCAGACCGTCCGAGATCACCGACGAGCCCTGGAAGGTGCGGTCGACTTTGACCGGCCGAACCTTGGCGACGCCGTCCTGGACGACGAAGACGAAATTGCCGTTCTGGCTGCGCTGGACCGCAACCGTCGGCACCACCACGGCGTCCTCGCTGCGGATGATCAGCTTGGTCTGCACGATGGTGCCGGGCCACAGCGTCTCGCTGACATTGTTCATGATGCCGCGCACCGTCACCATGCCGGTGGTCGCATCGACGGCGTTCTCGACCATCGCGATCTTGCCGCTCTCGGAGCGCTGGTGGCCGGGAATGGTTGCGGTCACCTTCGAATCTCCCTTCCCCATGGCGTCGCGCAAATCGACCAGCGCACGCTGCGGGATTGCGAAGGTGACGTAGACCGGCGCCATCTGGTTGATGACCGCGAGCGGCTGGGTGTCGGCGGGACGGACGAAGTTCCCGACCTTGACGTTGGCGGCGCTGATCCGGCCCGCGAACGGGGCGCGGATCACGGTGTAGCTCTTCTGGACGCGAAGATTTTCCAGCGCAAACTGGTCGGCCTTAATGGTGCCGATCAGGACGTCGGACTGGGTCTTGGCGTTGTCGAGGTTGACTTGGGTGGTCGCGCCCTTGCCGACCAGCTCGGTGTAGCGGCGGAGATCGCGCTGCGCGCCCTCGAGCTGGGCCTGGTCACGTGCGAGCACGCCCTCGGCCTGCTCGATCTGGGCGTCGATCTGCCGCGCGTCGAGCATGAACAGCAGATCGCCTTCATTGACCCTGGCGCCGTCCTCGAAATGGACGGAGACGATGGTGGTCTCCAGCCGCGACTTCAGCGCGACGCTGGAGATCGGCGTGACCTGTCCGATCGCATCGACGTCGACCGGAACCGATTTGCGTTCGGCCTTGGCGAGATCCACCGAGACGACGCGTGGCCGCGGGGTCCCCTGCGCGGTGGCGGCACCGCCACCCATCCATGAAGCGCGGGTCATGTAAGCCGCCCCGGCCGCAATGCCGAGAACAGCGACAGTCAGAACCAAATTGCGTTTTTTCATAAGTTTTGCACGTGCGCCGCCCGCTTCCCTTGAGGGGCGGAACGCTTCGCAACTCCCCCGTCGGCAATTGTTACGCCTTGTTTCTGGAGAGGGTTACCACAGCAGGGCTGCACATGGTATGCCACCAAAGTGAAAAACTGCGCCGCGTCGGGCGCTGCGAATCGCTGCTTTATGTCCACCTCCGTCCTGATCTGCACCTGGGAAGACGCCCGCGAACGCTCCGGCGCCATCCGCTACAATGTCTTTGTCGAAGAACAGGGCGTGCCGGTCGAACTCGAGTGGGACGACATGGACGCGTCGAGCTGGCACGCGCTGGCATTTGCTGAGGACGGCACCGCCGTGGCGACGGGCCGGCTGCTCCCCGACGGCCATATCGGCCGCATGGCCGTGCTCAAAATGGCACGCGGCACAGGCGTTGGCGCCCGGGTGCTGGAGGCGCTGATGGCCAAGGCGGCCGAACTCGGCTATCCCGAACTGATCCTCAACGCGCAGACGCACGCGGAGCCGTTCTATGCGCGCGCCGGGTTCGAACGGTGCGGCGACGAGTTCGAGGAAGCCGGCATCCCACACATCGAGATGCGGAAACGCTTGGGCCAGGCGGAGCGCTTGCCAGCGCGCCGCGTCAAATAGAGGACTTCCGATGACTGTTCGCATCGCCACCTGGAACGTCAACTCGGTCCGGCAACGGATCGAGCTTCTTGTCGCGTGGCTGAAGGAGTGCTCCCCCGACATCGTCTGCCTGCAGGAGATCAAATGCGTCGACGACGCATTTCCCCGGCTCGAGGTCGAGGCGCTCGGGTATAATGTCGTCACCCACGGCCAGAAGACCTTCAACGGCGTCGCGCTGCTCTCCAAGCTGCCGTTCGACGAGACCAAATCGGGCCTTGCCGGCGACGACGAGGATGCCCATGCCCGCTTCCTCGAAGGCGTCGTCACGCTGAAGCAGGGCGTTGTGCGCGTCGCGTGTCTCTATCTGCCCAACGGCAATCCCGCGAACACCGACAAATATCCCTACAAGCTCAAATGGATGTCGCGGCTTCTTGAGTACACGAAGGAACGGCTTAGGGCCGAGGAGCCGCTGATCCTGGCCGGCGACTACAACGTCATCCCGGCTGCCCGCGACGTCTACAATCCGGCCGCCTGGGCCGACGACGCCCTGTTCCGGCCTCAGACCCGTGAAGCCTTCCAGTCGCTGCTCGGCCTCGGCCTGACCGATGCGCTGCGGGCGGTCAATGACGAGCCCGGCCAGTACACCTTCTGGGACTACCAGGCCGGCGCCTGGCAGAAGAACTGGGGCCTGCGCATCGACCATCTCCTGATGTCGCCGCAAGCCAGCGACCGGCTGATCGATGTCGGCATCGACAGCTATGTCCGCGCCTGGGAGAAACCGTCCGACCATGTCCCGGTCTGGGCCGATCTCGATTTCGAGACCGCCTGAGCCCCGAGCAAGCCGCGAAGGCCGCCCGCGATATCAGTCGCGGCGGCCCTGTACCCAGTGCTCGAGCATCTGCAGCGCCATCGCGCGATCGTCTTCCGACGCCTTGGCGATCGCCCGGTTGTAGCTTTCCTTGATCCAGGCCTCGTCCGGCGTCGCGCTGTCACGCGCCAGGGTCAGCCACATCAGGCCGCGCGCCCGCTGCGGCGGCAGCCGGTCGCCGTTGAACAGCATCTGGCCGAGCAGCGCCTGCGCCTGATGCTGGCCCTTCTGGGCGGCGAGGCCCAGCCAGCGCGCGCCATAGCGGAAATCGTCCCGCGAGGCGTCCGGCGTCTTCAGGTACAGCCGGGCAAGGTCGTACTGGGCGTCGGCATTGCCGAAATAGGACGCCGCATAGGAGAACATCTCCCGCGCGCGCTCGGTGTCCGCCTTCACCTTGGAATTGGGAATGCCGCTCAGATAATAGCGGCCGAGTGCAACGAAGGCGTTCGCCACGATCGAGGCCTGCGGCGCCGACGGGGAATCCTCGGCATGCGCATTGGCGATCCGGCTGAAATACTCGAAGGCGCGCATGTCGTCCTGGATGACGCCGTCGCCCTCGGCGTACATCTTGCCGAGCTTCCACTGCGCCACGGGGTGGCCGCCCTCGGCCTGGTACTGCAGCGTGCTGAACGAGGAGGTCGGCGCGGTCGGTGCGACCGGGCTCGCGGCCCGCTTCAGCGCGGCGGCCGTCCCCGGCTGCGGGGAAACCACCGGAAGAACGGTATCCTGGGGGCTGACCGGGGCGCCGTCGAATCCGAATCCAGGGCCTGCCACCGGAATGGCCCCTAACGCAAACGCAAAAATCGTACGCTTAAACGTCCGCATAACACTGTTTCTCGTGCGCGCCACCCGGATGGGTGACTGCGCCATCCACCGCCGGCCCCACTTGCTCGGCGTACTTCCACAGCGCACCTGATGTGTGGTTAGTCGCCCGAGGGGCCCATTTGGTCTTACGATTTGCGAGCTCGGCGTCGCTCAATTTTACGTCAAGTGTGCCGGCGACCGCATCGATCTCGATGATGTCGCCGTCCTGCAATAACCCGATCGGCCCGCCGACGGCCGCTTCAGGTCCAATATGTCCGATGCAGAAGCCACGGGTGGCGCCGGAGAACCGGCCATCGGTGATCAGGGCAACCTTGCCGCCCATTCCCTGCCCGGTCAGCGCCGCCGTGGTCGCCAGCATCTCCCGCATCCCGGGACCGCCCTTCGGCCCCTCGTAGCGGATCACAATCACTTCGCCTTCCTTGTAGGTGCGCTTCTGCACCGCCTCGAAGGCGTCTTCCTCGCGGTCGAAGCACCGGGCCGGACCGGTGAACTTCAGGTTGGACATTCCCGCGACCTTCACGATCGCACCCTCCGGAGCGAGATTACCCTTCAGACCGACAACGCCACCTGTCACGGTGATAGGTTTGTCGGCCGGCCGCACCACGTCCTGGTGCGGATTCCATTTCACGCTTTTGAGGTTTTCGGCGATCGTTCGGCCAGTGACGGTCAGGCAATTCCCGTGCAGGTGGCCATTGTCGAGCAGCGTCTTCATCAGCAGCGGAATGCCACCTACTTCAAACATGTCTTTGGCAACATAACGGCCGCCCGGCTTCAAATCCGCGACGTAAGGAGTCTTTTTGAAGATTTCGGCAACGTCGAACAAATTGAATTTAATGCCGCACTCATGGGCGATCGCCGGCAGGTGCAGCGCAGCATTGGTCGAGCCGCCGGAGGCCGCAACCACAGCTGCAGCATTCTCAAGGGCTTCGCGGGTGACGATGTCGCGCGGCCGGATGTTTTTCTCGATCAGCTCCATCACCTTCTCGCCGGCGGCGGCGCAGAAGGAGTCGCGGATCTCGTAGGGCGCCGGGGCTCCGGCCGAATACGGCAGCGCGAGGCCAATCGCCTCGGAGACGGTCGCCATGGTGTTGGCGGTGAACTGGGCGCCGCAGGCGCCGGCCGACGGGCACGCCACCCGCTCGATCTCGTCGAGGTCCTCGTCCGACATGGCGCCGACCGAATGCTTGCCGACCGCCTCGAACATGTCCTGCACGGTAACCGGCTGCCCGCGGAAGTTGCCGGGCAGGATCGAGCCGCCATAGATGAAGATCGAGGGCACGTTGAGGCGGACCATTGCCATCATCATGCCCGGCAGCGACTTGTCGCAGCCGGCGAGCCCGACCAGCGCGTCATAGGCGTGGCCACGGACGGTGAGTTCGACCGAATCGGCGATGCATTCGCGCGACGGCAGCGACGAGCGCATGCCGTCATGGCCCATCGCGATGCCGTCGGTCACGGTGATGGTGCAGAATTCGCGCGGCGTGCCGCCGGCGGAAGCCACGCCCTTCTTCACCGCCTGCGCCTGACGCATCAGCGAAATGTTGCAGGGGGCTGCTTCATTCCAACATGAAGCAACGCCGACAAAGGGTTGATGAATCTGGGCTGTCGTCAGCCCCATCGCGTAGAGATAGGAACGATGCGGCGCGCGCTGGGGCCCCTCCGTCACGTGACGGCTCGGCAGCCTGCCCTTGATGTTCGTCTTGACGTCCATCGCGACCCTGTTCCGACGCTCTTTTCCTGCGCTCTTTCCTCCATCAACGCCGGAACCCGAAAAAATGTCCCGCCGTCGGAGCGCTGGCTATTCAGCTAGGTGAATATCCTTTCATGTGAGGGTGTGGCCAAAAAGCGGCGCGACTACGGATGGGGTGCTTTTAGGGTTAAATGTTCAGGTATCGTTGCAACAACGCAACAATCGTGGCCGCCGCGCAACCATGTATTATTAGTCCTTATGGGAACCTGACACGTGCCTGACAACGTCCGTAAAGTGGCTAGATCGCAATCAATCTCTCTCTAGTTGTGAGTTCGCTGCTTGCATAAGGCCGAAGCCGCTGCGCGCGATGACGGGACAGAATGGGCATTCGCGGCTCTCGACCGTTCTCCTGACAGCCAAACTCTCGGTGTCATCACCCGCGAAAGCGGGTGATCCAGTATTCCAGAGGCAGCGGTGCTTGAGCCGAGAGGCCGCGGCGTACTGGATCGCCCGGTCGAGCCGGGCGATGACACGCGAGGATGAGGATGAGCTTCGCAGCCCTTTCCCCGCGTCATTCAGGGGTGCGCCTCTTGGCGCGAGCCCGGAATCCATTGGGCAGCGCGACCGCCGCACGACCCTTGGATGAGACCCTTGGATGAATGGATTCCGGACTCTCGCTCCGCGAGCCCCGGAATGACGAGTCTCTGGGATCTGGGGCGCTTCGCTCGATCCACCCTGCAGCCTACTCCGCCGCCAGCTTCGGCGCCGCCGGAGGTGCCCAGCACTCGACACGATTTCGGCCGCACTCCTTGGCCTGGTACAGCGCCGCATCGGCGGCCCTCATCAGGGCGTCTATCCCGGGCATGCTGGTGAAGGCCTCGGCAACACCGATGCTCACCGTGAGCGACACCGGACGATCATCCGCGCCCAACGTCAACGCTTCCGCCTGCTTGCGAATGCGCTCGGCGACGGTGCGGGCGCGCGACAACGTCGTTTCCGGCAACAGGACCGCGAACTCCTCGCCTCCGACACGGCCCACAACGTCAGACTTGCGCTTGCCGCGAATGCAAATCTCGCCAACGGCCTTGATTGCCTCGTCGCCGACCGCGTGGCCGAACCGGTCATTGATGCTCTTGAAGTGGTCGATATCGACCATCAGCACGGATACGGAACGATAGTAGCGCTGGAACCGGCTCCACTCTGCATCCAACGTCGTCAGGAAGTGCCTGCGGTTGAACAAGCCGGTGAGCGGGTCGGTGGTCGCGAGCACCTCAAGCTGTTGCGCGTTGCGGACGAGATCGGTGACGTCGACGAAGGTCAGCATCCGGCCGCCGTTTGCCATCGTCGAGCAATGGACCCTGATGTTGCGGCCGTCCGGCGTCTGCACATCGCGCTTGTGATCGCCGGCCTTGATCTCCGCGATCCGTTTCGCCGGAAACGCCTTGATCTGCTCCGCCGTCGCGCCGGTCGGGACCGCGCGGCGATTGCGCGTGAGCAGCGTGATGTATGGCGGATGCCGCGCGACCTCCTCCTCGCTAACCTCCCAGAATTCCCGCATTCTCCGGTTGAGGAAGATCGCATTGAGATCGCGATCGAGCAGCACGACGCCGTCCTCAACATTCTCGAGCGCACCGGTTAGCACCTTCAGCTTGTCGGACGCGCGCACGATGTCGGTCACGGGCGTATAGCTCACCATCCGTCCGCCGTCGGGCAGCGGCGTGCACTGACACCGAACCACATCGCCGTTGCTGCGCCTGAGATCGATCGGGTTTGCGTCCCCGACGCTGACGAGGCGAACGCGCTCGGCAACATAGGCTTGGAGCTGCTCGGCCGGCAGCTCATAGGCCATGATCTTGCAGCCGTGATGCATCAAATCGGTGAAGGTGGGGTTGCGGTCGGCAACCGCGTCGGGGAGCTGCCACATGTTCCGGAATGCGCGGTTGATGAACAGGGCTTTCAGCTCCGCGTCCAGGAGCAGGATGCCGACCGGGATATGATCGAGTGCCGCCCGCAGCGCCAGCATGTGCCCGCGCAGGATATCGCCGCTGCGCCGCTCGGGAATTGCAGCCGGCGCGGGAGCGGCAGGAACTGCAGGCGCGGGCGCCGCGGGATTTGCCCGCTGCTCCTCAAAGGCAAGGCCGAGCTGCCGGTCCGATTGCCACAGCCGTTTGCACGGCCTCACCTGGTTGGTGCCGACAAGCAGCAGCTGGACGTGGTCGGGAATGCCGATCGTGGCTTCGAGTTCTACCGTCGCGCCCGCATCGGTGAGCTGCCGGACGGTGCAGTCGAATGCGGACCGCCCGAAATTGAAGACGATCTTCCCGGCCAGGAATGTTCGGCCGCGAGAAGCTGACACCTGTCCGGACATGGCACGACTACCTGGAGCAATTGCGAGCCCTGTCACCACAGCACCTTTGAGTCACCAAGCCATGAACGCTATCGGGGGATTTTGAATCGGGAGCCGACGACGAGGATTGCGTGCGCTGCACTGCAAAACGAGTTCCATTCGGCGGCCCCACGCAGCGATATCGGTCAAGGTCGCTGTCGGGAAGAATTTGGTTCGACCCTATAATTATGGTGGCGCTAGACGCAGTCGGAGTAGTAGCGTCGCAACTCCCTCAGTAACAGTCAGGGAAACGCCCGCCATGTCTGCTCTCCAAGCGAAGCTGGAACGTTTTGAGACCCTCGCCGACGAATGCGAGCTGATCGCGAGCAGGACGCTGGATGGGAGCAACCGCGAACTATACCAGCGGCTGGGCGGGCGTTATCGCGAGCTGGCGACCGACATGAGGACCATGATCGCGACCATCGACGCAGCGGCGGCGTAAGAAAAAGGGCCGCTCGAAACAACAAGCGGCCCCAAGTCTAGGGAGGAAACGCCCTCAAGGAGGGCGGCGATAGCGCGAGGCGCTACCGCACCGTACCCATATGGGGTGAGAGTTCGGCTTCGGGAGCCCGGACTGCGCAAGCCAGGGGTGCGACTCGTGCGCCTTGAATCAGGGCTTCGCAGCGCATACCTCCGAACGCGACCGGCGGAGACACGAGCACTTCGCGGGTAGCACGCAGCGATACCCACCCCACAATCTACGAAAGCCGCTTCCGCTTCGCGTTCAGCGCCGAGGCGACGCGGCTCACCGGCGGGCGGCCGAGCAAGGTGGCGACCTCGTTCGTCGTCGCCAGCAGCCTGTCCATGTCCACGCCGGTTTTCACGCCCATGCCCTCGAGCATGTAGACGATATCCTCGGTCGCGACATTGCCGGTGGCGCCGGGCGCATAGGGACAGCCGCCGAGGCCGCCGGCGGCGGCATCGATGACGCGGACGCCCTCTTCCATGCCGGCGTAGAGGTTGGCCAGCGCCTGGCCGTAGGTGTCGTGGAAATGCATCGCGAGGTTGGCGACCGGAAGCTCGGCGCCGACCGCACGCAGCATCTCCCTGGCCTTGAGCGGCGTGCCGACACCGATTGTGTCGCCGAGCGAGATTTCGTAGCAGCCGAGATCCCATAGCGTCATCGCGAGGTCGGCGACCGCCTTCGGCTTGATCTCGCCGTCGAACGGACAGCCCAGCACGCAGGAAATATAGCCGCGCACCTTGACGCCATCGGCCCTGGCGCGCGCCAGCACCGGCTTGAAACGCTCGATCGACTCTGCGATCGAGCAGTTGATGTTGGCGCGCGAGAAGCCTTCGGAAGCCGCTGCGAACACCGAGACCACCTGGGCGCCGGCCGCACGCGCGGCGTCATAGCCCTTCTCGTTCGGCACCAGCACGTGGAATTCGGCGTCCTTGATATGGCCGACACCGCGCAGCACTTGGTCGGAGCTCGCCATCTGCGGGATCGCCTTCGGCGAGACGAAGGCGCCGACTTCGACGGTGTTGAGCCCCGCGGCCACCAGCGCCTCGACGAAAGCGATACGCGCCTCGACGCTGACCTGTGTCTTCTCGTTTTGCAGACCGTCGCGCGGCCCCATCTCGACGATGCGGATCTGATCACTCATGGCGCGGCCGCAGGTTCGACTTCGGCAAGCTCGACGCCCTCGCCGACGATATCGCCGACCTTGCATTTCAGCTTCTTCAAGACACCGGCATACGGCGCGCGCAGGGTCTGCTCCATCTTCATCACCTCGAGCGTCAGGATCGGCGCACCCTTCTCGAGCGTCGCGCCCTCCTCGGCCAGCAGCGCAACCACGGTGCCCGGCAAGGGCGCGACGATCTTGTCCTCGCCGACCTGCTCCTCGCTCTCGCCGCCGAACGGATCGACCCAGTGCAGGTCGAAGCGGCCGTTGCGGGTGCGCAGATAAAGCTCGTGGCCCTCGATCACAGATGCAACGCGCGACTTGAGGCCGTTGAGCGTCAGGTCGAAGCCATCCTCGCCGGCCGACGAGATCGCAAAGGCGAGCTCGCGCCCGCCGACCGATAGCGTCGACGGTCCGTTGCCATAATGCAGCGTGATGGTTTGCGGCGGCTCATGGCCCTGCCGCAACGAGAACACCCGCTGGCGGCGGCCGACCGGCATCCAGCCGAAGGCTTGCCAGGGCGAATTCGCCTCGCGCCTCGCCGCCTTCTGCTCGTCATTGACGATCGCAGCCACCGCCGCGCAGAGCTCGAACTCGCCGGCCGCGCCGCTGCGGGCCGTCAGGTTCTTCAGCTCGCGCTCGATGAAGCCGGTATCGATCGCATTGGCGCGCGTCGCCGGATGCGTCACCAGTGCCGACAGGAACGGGATGTTGGTGACGATGCCGCGGACGTCGGTCTGCTCCAGCCCGCGATTGAGCTTCTCGATCGCGCCTTCGCGCGTCGGCGCCCAGGCGATCACCTTGGCGAGCATCGCGTCGTAGTATGGCGAGACGTTATCGCCGCTGCGATAGCCGGCATCGATGCGCAGGCCGTCGCCGTCCGGCGGCGTCCGCCAGGTCTTGATGCGGCCCACTGAAGGCATGAAGTTCTTCTGCGGATTTTCCGCGTAGACGCGCGCCTCGATGGCATGCCCGTTCAGCTTGATCTCGTTCTGCTTCAGCGGCAGCGCTTCGCCGAACGCGACGCGCAGCTGCCATTCCACGAGGTCGACGCCGGTGATCAGCTCGGTGACGGGATGCTCGACCTGCAGACGGGTGTTCATCTCGATGAAGAACACGTCCTTGCCGTCGGACACGAATTCGATGGTGCCGGCGCCGACATAGTTGACCGCACCGGCGGCCTTGCGGGCGGCCTCGCAGACCGTCTCGCGCTGCGCGGCGTTCAGCGTCGGCGACGGCGCCTCCTCGATCACCTTCTGGTGTCGCCGTTGCAGTGTGCATTCGCGCTCCCACAGCGAGAGCAGATTGCCATGGCTGTCGCCGATGATCTGCACCTCGATGTGGCGCGGGTTCTGGACGTATTTCTCGATCAGCATGCGGTCGTCGCCGAACGCCGCCTTGGCCTCGCGCTTGGCGCTGGTGATCGCGGCCGCGAGTTCCGCCGCCGAATTGACCACGCGCATGCCGCGGCCGCCGCCGCCGGCCGACGCTTTGACCAGCACCGGGAAGCCGATCCGGTTGGCGGCCTCGGCCAGGATCGCCTCGTCCTGCGCCTCGCCGTGATAGCCGGGCACCAACGGCACGCCGGCCTTCTCCATCAGCGCCTTGGAGCCGGACTTCGAGCCCATCGCTGTCATCATCCCGGCGGTCGGACCGACGAACACCAGACCGGCCTCGAGGCAGGCCTGCGCGAATTCGGCATTCTCGGACAGGAAGCCGTAGCCGGGATGCACCGCCTCCGCGCCAGTCTCCTTGGCTGCCGCGATCACCCGCTCGATGTTGAGATAGCTGTCGCGGGCCCGCGCAGGCCCGAGCAGCACGGCTTCATCGGCGAGCGCGACGTGCATCGCGTCGCGGTCGGCCTCGGAATAAACCGCGACCGTGCGCAGCCCCATGGCGCGCGCCGAGCGGATGACACGGCAGGCGATCTCGCCGCGGTTGGCGATCAGAAGCGTACGGAAACGCCGGTAGAGTTTTGAGCGGTCCATGATCACATCCTGAACAGGCCAAACTTGGTGGGCTCGATCGGCGCATTGGCGGCGGCCGACAGGCCGAGCCCGAGCACCAAACGCGTGTCGGCAGGATCGATCACGCCATCGTCCCACAGCCGCGCCGTGGCGTAATACGGATTGCCCTGCTTCTCGTACTGCGCGCGGATCGGCTCGCGGAACTTGTCCTCCTCTTCCGCCGACCAGCTCTCGCCCTTGGCCTCGATGCCGTCGCGCCGCACCTGGCTCAGCACCATCGAGGCCTGCTCGCCGCCCATCACCGAGATGCGGGCGTTCGGCCACAGCCAGAGGAAGCGCGGGCTGTAGGCCCGACCGCACATGCCGTAATTGCCGGCGCCGTAGGAGCCGCCGATCACGACGGTGAATTTCGGCACGCCGGCGGTCGCGACCGCCGTCACCAGCTTGGCGCCGTCACGCGCGATGCCGCCGGCCTCGTACTTCTTGCCGACCATGAAGCCGGTGATGTTCTGCAGGAACACCAGCGGAATGCCGCGCTGGCAGCACAGCTCGATGAAATGCGCGCCTTTCAGCGAGCTCTCGCTGAACAGGATGCCGTTGTTGGCGATGATGCCGACCGGATAGCCCCAGATATGGGCAAAGCCGCAGATCAGCGTGGTGCCGTAGAGTTTCTTGAACTCGTCGAACTCGGAGCCGTCGACGATCCGCGCGATGATGTCGTGCACGTCGAACGGCTTGCGTCCGTCGGCAGAGACCACGCCGTAGATCTCCTCGGCGGGAAACAACGGCTCCTGCGGTGGGCGCATATTGAGCTGTGCCTTCGCCGGCTGCTTCAGCGTGCCGACGATGCGGCGCGCGATCCCGATCGCATGAGCATCGTTCTGCGCGTAGTGATCGGTCACGCCCGACTGCCGCGAATGGACATCGGCGCCGCCGAGCTCTTCGGCGGTGACTACCTCGCCGGTCGCGGCCTTCACAAGCGGCGGACCGCCGAGGAAGATCGTGCCCTGGTTGCGCACGATGATGCTCTCGTCGGACATCGCCGGCACATAGGCGCCGCCCGCAGTGCAGGAGCCCATCACGATCGCGATCTGCGGGATGCCCTGCGACGACATCTGCGCCTGGTTGTAGAAGATGCGGCCGAAATGCCGCTCGTCGGGAAAGATCTCGTCCTGCAGCGGCAGGAAGGCGCCGCCGGAATCCACCATGTAGACACAAGGCAGATTGTTCTGCCGCGCGATGTCCTGGGCGCGCAGATGCTTCTTCACCGTCATCGGGTAGTAGGTGCCGCCCTTGATGGTGGCATCGTTGGCGACGATGATGCATTCACGGCCCGCGATGCGCCCGACGCCGGTGATGACGCTCGCCGAATGAACGTCGCCGCCGTACAGGCCATTGGCGGCGAGCGGCGACAGCTCGAGGAACGCGGTGCCGGGATCGACCAGGAGATCGACGCGGTCGCGCGCCAGCATCTTGCCGCGCGAGGTGTGGCGCTTGCGCGAGGTCTCGCCCCCACCGCCGGCGACATGCTTGAGCTTGTCGCGGAGCTCCGCAACCAGGCCCCGCATCACGTCGGCGTTGCGGGCGAATTCAGAAGATGTGGGATCGATCGTCGAATGAAGCGGCATCGGTATTGCACGTTTCGTTGGAGGAGCCGACAGGATTTTGGGGAAGCGGGTCGCCGCGCCGGGGGCGCGACGACCGGTGCGCAGCTCAGGCCGTCTTGGCGAACAGCTCGCGGCCGATCAGCATGCGGCGGATCTCGCTGGTGCCGGCGCCGATCTCGTAGAGCTTTGCGTCGCGCAGCAGCCGGCCGGTCGGGTAGTCGTTGATGTAGCCGTTGCCGCCGAGCAGCTGGATCGCATCCAGCGCGCACTGGGTGGCCTTCTCGGCGGCATAGAGGATGGCGCCGGCGGCATCCTCGCGCGTGGTCTCGCCACGGTCGCAGGCTTTCGCCACCGCGTAAACATAGGCGCGCGAGGCGTTCATCGTGGTGTACATGTCGGCGATCTTGCCCTGCACCAGCTGGAACGAGCCGATCGGTTCGCCGAACTGCTTGCGCTCATGGACATAGGGCAGCACGACGTCCATGCAGGCCTGCATGATGCCGATCGGACCGGCCGCCAGCACCGCGCGCTCATAGTCGAGGCCACTCATCAGCACGTTGACGCCGCGGCCGACCTCGCTCAGCACGTTCTCCTCCGGCACCTCGCAATCCTCGAACACCAGCTCGCAGGTGTCGGAGCCGCGCATACCGAGCTTGTCGAGCTTCTGCGCGGTGGAAAATCCCTTCATGCCTTTTTCGATGATGAAGGCGGTCATGCCGCGTGGGCCGGCGTTCGCGTCGGTCTTGGCGTAGACCACCAGCGTCTCGGCGTGCGGACCGTTGGTGATCCACATCTTGTTGCCGTTGAGGATGTAGCGGTCGCCCTTCTTGTCGGCCCGGGTCTTCATCGAGACAACATCCGAGCCGGCGCCGGGCTCCGACATCGCCAGCGACCCGACATGCTCGCCGGAGATCAGCTTCGGCAGATATTTGCGCTTCTGCGCCTCGTTGCCGTTGCGGCGGATCTGGTTGACGCAAAGATTGGAATGCGCGCCATAGGCCAATCCGACCGAGGCGGACGCCCGCGAAATCTCCTCGACTGCGACGCAGTGCTCGAGATAGCCGAGGCCCGAGCCGCCATACTCCTCCTCGACCGTAATGCCGTGCAGGCCGAGCGCGCCGATCTTCGGCCAGAGGTCGCGCGGAAAGCTGTTGGAACGATCGATCTCGGCGGCACGCGGCGCGATCTCGTTGGTCGAGAAATCATGCACCGTCTCGCGGATCGCGTCCGCGGTCTCGCCAAGGTCGAAATTGAAGATTGCCGCCTGGTTCGAGGCCATGATCCCTCCCGTGAGATTCATTCTGCAATTAAACGATCATACGTTTTTTTTATTGGCTTCGCAAGCGACTGTGCTAAGGTTGCCGCATGAAATCCGCAGTTCATTGAATTCACTGGGGTTTCATGCGATAAACATACGGTCGTTCGCTTGTTTCCGGCACCCCCTGGCAAGCCAATACCTCTCCGAGGCCCCGATGGCACGCACGATCGGCTCACATGGCCCCACGACGCTGGAGGCGATCCGCAAGGCCGGCGTGCGCCTGATCTTCGAGCACGGCTACGAGGCCATGAGCCTGCGCCAGCTTGCCGCCGAGGTCGGCATCCAAGCGGGCTCACTCTACAATCATATCTCAACCAAGCAGGACCTGCTGTTCGATCTGGTGCAGGACCATATCAACGATTTGCTGCGCGAGCTTGATCAGGCGCTGGAAGGCAAGGCCGATCCGGTCGAGAGGCTGCGCGCCTTCGTGGCCTTCCACGTCACCTATCACATGACCCGCAAGCGCGAGGTCTTCATCGCCAACTCCGAGCTGCGCAGCCTCGATGCCAAGAACTACGACGCCGTGGTGGCGTTGCGCGGCGCCTATGAGCAGCGGCTCGCGCAGATCCTCACCGACGGGCTGTCGGAGGGCGTGTTCGAGGTCGTCGACATCCAGGTCGCGACCTTCGCGATCCTGGCGCTGTTGACCGGGCTGTGCACCTGGTACCGCCCCGGCGGCCGGCTGACCCGCGACGCCATCATCGCAGCGCACGAGAAGCTGGTGCTGTCGGGCGTTGCGCCGCAGGCCGCGGCCGGCCAGGCGAGCCACGGCAGCAAGGGCCCGCGGACCGCGGTGGCGGGTTCGTGACCGTGACAGAACGCCCACAGCTCGATGACATCGATCTACGGATCCTGTCCGAGCTGCAACGCGACGGCCGGATCAGGATCAACGAGCTCGCCGAGCGGGTCGGCATCACGGCCCCGCCCTGCTTGCGTCGGGTCCGCGCCCTGCGGAGCCGCGGCGTGGTGCAGGCGATCCGCGCCACGCTCGACGAACGGCTGCTCGGCTATGAGGTCACGACCTTCGTCCTGATCCAGCTCGACAGCCAGACCCTGGTTGCGATCGAGGCGTTCGAGGCCGCCGTGGCGGAGGTGCCGCGGTTCCTGCAATGCTGGCGGATCTCGGGCGATGCCGATTTCATGCTGAGATGCGTCGCGCCCAGCGTCGACGACATGCGCCAGCAGCTGCTGCAGTTCGCCGGCCTGCCGAACGTGCGTAAAATTAGAAGCTTCCCGGTGCTCGGCGTTTCCAAGGATGCGCCGCTGCCGATTCCGGGCACCGTCGCCGCGGAAAGCCCGGCGAGCTGATCTGATCGCCGGCCCGGGTTGGTCGAACCAGAGGGTTCGGTCAGTAGGGCCCGACTAGTGGGTCCACGGCTCCCAGCGGCGGAACGCAAAATTGTCCGCATAGGCGATCTGGCGGTGCGCCGAATCCTTCGGCTCGATCACCTGGTAGGCGATGCCCTTGCGCTCGCAATAGGCCACCGCCTCCTCCTTGGTATCGAAGTGCAGCGTGAGCTGCTGCTTCATGTCGGTCGACGAGGTCCAGCCCATCAAGGGCTCCACGGTGCGCGGCTGCTCCGGCTCGTAATCCAGCTGCCACGCTTTGGTCTTGGCACGTCCCGATTGCATCGCGTTTTTGGCGGGCTTAAAAATGCGTGCGGTCATGGATGGTCGGCCCCGTGGGATGTGCAACATGGAAGCGATTTGAAGGAAACCGTCGGGATAGTATAGAGACACCGTTCAACGAACTGATCGGTGATTCCTCGATCTCGGAGGTCGCCTTCGCCGGACCGGTATAGTCATTCTACCGCGCTGTGACAATCTGGCCCCGGGGGCGCTCCGGAGGCTCTCCCTTGGGCCTGCGGGGCCAGATTGTCATGACGCGGTCTTCTCGACAGCATCACCTCGAGGAAGCGGCGCCCCATGGAAATCCACGCTCATTTGCCCGAAAAAGGACGTGACCTCCGGCTCGACCTGTTCCGCGGGATCGCGAACTGGGCGATCTACCTCGATCACATCCCCGACAACATCGTGAACTGGATCACGACGCGCAATTACGGCTTCAGCGACGCCGCGGACCTGTTCGTCTTCATCTCCGGCTACACTGCGTCCTTCGTCTATGCCCGCATGATGCTGGAGCGCGGCTTCATCGTCGGCGCCACAAGGCTGACCAAGCGAGTCTGGCAGCTCTACGTCGCCCACATCATCCTGTTCGTGATCTATATCGCCTCGATCAGCTATCTGGCGCTGCGCTTCGGCGATTCCGAAATCATCAACGAGTTCAACGTCGCCGGCCTCGTCGACAACGCCACCGAGACTCTGCGCCAGGGCCTGTTCCTGAAGTTCAAGCCGGTCAATCTCGACGTCCTGCCGCTCTACATCGTGCTGATGGGGCTGTTTCCGCCGGTGCTGTGGTTCATGCTGCGGCGGCCGAACTGGACCATGCTGGCCTCGCTCGCGCTGTGGCTGGTCTCGCGCCATTTCGGCTGGAACCTGCCCGCCTACCCGGCCGGGACCTGGTACTTCAATCCGTTCGCCTGGCAGGTGCTGTTCGTGTTTGGCTCGTGGTGCGCGATGGGCGGCGCACGCGCCAACATGCACATCATCAACTCGCGCTATACGCTGTGGTTCTGCGTCGCCTATCTGATCTTCGCGCTGATCATGACGATGGCCGGCCGCTTCCCGGACTTAGGCGCGATGTTCCCGGACTGGCTGTATTCGACCTTCAACCCGAACGACAAGACCAACCTCGCGCCCTACCGCTTCCTGCACTTCGTGGTGATCACGGTGCTGGTGATCCGCTTCGTCCCGAAGGACTGGTCGGCGCTGGAGTGGAAGGTGTTCGATCCCCTGATCGTCTGCGGCCAGCAGTCGCTCGCGGTGTTCTGCGTCGGCGTGTTCCTGTCCTTTGTCGGACATTTCGAGCTCTCGATGAGCTCGGGCTCGCTGTTCGCGCAGATCTTCGTCAGCATCTCCGGCATCGCGATCATGACGATCGTGGCCTATTACATCTCGTGGTCGAAGCGGCAGGACAAACCGGTCAAGCCGCCGGCACAGAAACCCGCGGCACCGGCAAAGGCGGCCTGACCCTTATTATTTGAGCATGGCCTTGTCGGAAAACCGCTTCGCACTTTTCCGGGCCATGCTCTAACTTCCGCCGCGGCTGGGATCCTGCGTCGTCGAGGAGACGATGGTGGCGACGTCGCCGAACGTCGTCATCACGGGCGTCACGACCTTGTGCATGGCGGTCTTCGAGACCAGCGTGTCGTGCAGCACGAGGTTGTCGATGCCCGTGGTGAGGAAGCAGCTCACCGCATCCTGCGGCGTCTCGATGATCGGCTCGCCCTTGACGTTGAACGAGGTGTTGATCAGCACCGGCACGCCGGTCAGCGCCTCGAACTCCCTGAGCAGGCGATAGAGCATCGGGTTGGTCTCCTCCCGCACGCTCTGCACCCGCGCCGAGCCGTCGACATGCACGATCGCCGGGATCCTGTCGCGCCACTCCGGCCGTACCGGCTTTGCGATCAACATGTAGGGCGAGTCCTCCTCGCCTTCGAAGATCTCCTTCATGCGCTCGGCCAGCACGATCGGCGCGAACGGACGGAATGCCTGGCGGTGCTTGACGCGGCTGTTGAGGATGTCCTTCATCTCGGCCTTGCGCGGATCGGCGATCAGGCTGCGATTGCCGAGCGCGCGCGGCCCGAATTCGGACGGTCCCTGAAACCAGCCGATCACGCGCTGGTCGGCGAGCAGCCTGGCGGTGTCGCGGCAGATGTTGTCGCTGCGCTTCGCATCGATCTGGATGCGCACCAGGAAGCTTTGCAGCGCGGCCGCCACCTCGGCGTCGCTGTAGCGCCGGCCGACATAGGCATGGTCCATCACGAACGAGCGGCGCTGTTTCAGAATCTCGAGCCAGCCGTAATAGGCGCAGCCGATCGCGATGCCGTCGTCGCCGGCGGCGGGCTGGATCCAGACGTTCTCGAAGCCGGCCTCGCGCGCGATCCGCCCGTTCGCCACACAATTCAGCGCGACGCCGCCGGCGATACAGAGGTTCTTCGCGCCGGTGCTCTCGCGCAGCCAGCGCGCCCGCGCCAGCAGCACGTTCTCGGTGTCGTCCTGCACCCGCCAGGCGATGTCCTCCCAGTGCCGCATCGTCGGGCTCTTGTCCCAGCTGCCGCTGTCGAGCACGAAGGGCTGCTGGTTGTCGGCGCCCCAGAACGGCACGTGCAGTCTGCCGTCCTTCATCTCGAGCAGATGACCGACCTGCTCGCGGCGGCCATAGGGCGCAAGCCCCATCAATTCGCCGCACTTGTTCCAGTCGCCGAACACATAAGTCGAGACGCGGCTGTAAAGCGCGCCGAGACCCGGCATGTTGTAGAACTCGTCCGACAACAGACCGCGCGCCGGCTCCATGAAGACCTTCTTCAGGCATTCGAGCCTGGTGTCGTCGAACCTGTAATAGCTCTCGGACTCGCGGGCGAGCGGCGAGGCCCCATCCTGCGGATAGGACTCCATCGCGTCGGCCTGGTAGCTGCCGACGCCGTCGACGATCATCACGACGCCATCCTTGAACGGCGACACCGCGAACGCGCTGTAGGCATGCGCGAGGTGATGCGAGATCGACACCACCTTGTCGGATTTGGAACGAAACAGCGGATGCTTGATTGCCTCGTTGCGTTCGGCGATCGGCAGGAAGCCCGGCATGTCTTGGTGGAGCATCCGCTCCTCCATCTCCGGCACCGGCAGGATGTAGCTGTTGCGCACCACGAGATCGACGTCGTCGAGCGTGATGCCCTCGGCGGACAGGCAGTAGTCGATGACTTCCTTGTAGAAGCCGGAGGCGTGCTTCTCGCGGGTGATGCGCTCCTTGGAGATCGCGTAGGCGATCGCACCGTCACGCAGCAGGCAGGCGCTCACGTCATGGTCGTAGACGTTGAGACCAAGGACGTAGGTGTGCTGTTTCGGCATGGGCACTCTTCAGGAAGGACTCTCAACGCTCAGAGAACATGATCGTGTCGACTTCAAGTTCGGGACGGCACTTTCCGCGGTTCGCAAATCTCTGCTTCTGCGATGCACAAATCAGATCGGCACCAAGTCGATGCAATGCAAGATGAACAGAATGAACGGCGGATGAACGACAAGATGAGCGCAGCAACCACGTCGTCCTATGCAGGCGGGACTGTAACTTGACCTTACCTTTTGGTCTCAATAGAGTCGTTAAAGCTCGCAAGAACCTTAGTGAAAATATTGTCTTAGCATGCTCGAACCGAATACCGGTCTCGCGCGTCTAAGCGAGACAGCCGGCATCGGTTCAGATGTTTGGAAGTGACTGGAGATCTTCAGAATGACTAAACGCTACAATATCCTGACTCGTTGCCTTGCAGCAGTCGCTTTGTTGTTCGTCTATGTCGCAAGCACCTCTGCCATCCTGGTCGGCGCCACCACGTCGTCTGCGCAAGCGCAATGGCGCGGACGTGGCTATGGCTATCGCGGTGGCTGGGGTCGCGGCCGCGGTTGGGGCTATGGCCGCGGATATTATGGTCGTGGCTATGGCTACTACGGCGGTTACGCCGGTCCCCGTTGCTGGTGGACCCCGCGTGGCGTTCGCGTTTGCCGGTGGTAACAACCGCCGACACAGCCGACACGCAAGCGATATTGAAGATATAAATCAGGTGCGTCGGTTCCGGCGCACCTGATTTACTTTTGGGGGGTGATTCACCCGCTGGGGCTTGGCTCACCTGCGGCACGCAAGAAAGAGCCCCGGGAGACGCCGGGGCTCTAGTCACGGGAGAGAACGCTTCGGAAAATCGGGACGCGAGGAGGAGCCGGCGGCCCGATCACCCAATGCATCTACTGCGTGCATGAGAGCAGATTCGGCCCCCTCAGGCTGTAGCCGTGCCGCAACAACCTGCGGGAATGAACAGCCTGTCCACCGGTTCCCTCGCCCGCCGAAAACCGCCTGAGCCATGGCCTAACCGTCGAGGATGGCAACCGCCCTCGTCCACCCCGCCGACGCGCGCTCGATCTTCACCGGGAAGCACGACACCATGAATCCGGTCGACGGCAGCAGTTCGAGATTGTGCAGCTTCTCGATGTGGCAATAGCCGATGTGCCGCCCGGCCTTGTGGCCTTCCCAGATCAGGCTGGCGTCCCTGGTCTCGGCATATTTCTTCGCGGTGAAGACGAACGGCGCATCCCAGCTCCAGCCGTCGATACCGGTCAGCCGCACGCCGCGCTCGAGCAGATACATCGTCGCCTCATAGCCCATGCCGCAGCCCGAATTGACGTAGTCGGGCTGGCCGTATTTCGCGCCGGCACTGGTGTTGACGACGACGATCTCGAGCGGCGACAGCGTGTGCCCGATACGCTTCAGTTCGGCTTCGACATCGCCGGCAGTCGCAACATAGCCGTCGGGCAGATGCCGGAAGTCGAGCTTCACGCCCGGCTGGAAGCACCATTCCAGCGGTACCTCGTCGATGGTCCATGATCGTTCGCCGCGGTTCATGGTCGGATGGAAATGCCAGGGCGCATCGAGATGCGTGCCGTTATGCGTCGAGAGCGAGACCTGCTCGACGGCCCAGCCCTGCCCGTCAGGCAGATCCGCGGCCTTCAGACCATCGAAGAACTGCAGCATGCGCGGCAGCCCCTGCTGATGGTCGATGTACTGGATGGTCGGGTGGTTGCCGGGCAGATCGGCCGGAACATCGTTCTGCAGGGGAACGGAGATATCGATCAGTCTGCGCGCCATGGTGCCTCCTCGCGGATTGGTCTTGTCAGGCAGGACTACCCTGCCAGCCCGCGCGCGTGATCGGCAAGCCACATCCGCTCGGGATCGCAGCACATGATCTCGAGACTGGACTGCGGCAAGGCGGCGCAACGTTGAACCTATTTCCCGCCGGGGCGACCCATGGGCACTGGGGATTTCAGGGCCCAGTATTCGACGGCGCCGTCTGGACGAAGATATTCCGTCCGGGCGGCGTTGTTGCGTCAGGCAAGACAATCTCTGGCTTCGTGACGCCGGCAATGTTGACCCTTTGATCCCGATCGCTGCCGAGGCAAACGGTGTAGGGTTTCCTTGATCCGGCTGGCCTCGGGTTTGCCCGCGGTTTGGTGTCAATGTCCTTGGGGGACCACAATGCACGAAATGACCGTTCCGGCAGCAGCGCTACGAGACCCAGAGTCGATCGAGGTGCTTCGGGTCTGGATCGCCGAGAAGAGTCTTTGGTGTTCGATCAAGGTCGGGATGTACCGAGAAACGATGAACGTTTCCGAAGAGAAGGCTTGGGGAACAATTCTAGCGGACGCAACCCGGCACATCGCCAACGCACTCGCCAAAGGATACGAAGCAGATGCGTCCATCACGATCGAGCGAATCCGGCAAGCCTTGCTGGACGAGCTTGCTGATCCAACATCCAAAGTATCGGGCGACTTTATCTAGTCCAGTCGTGCTCGCCGTCGCAGTAGCACACGGCTTGGAGCGCTTATCCAACTGAATTGCCCGATAGGGCGTCAATTGATCGCTTCAGAAGGTCGCTGGCGCCTAGTCGCGGCAGCGACGGAATGCTGACGAAAAGTCCAGCAGATTCAAGATGGGATGGTCGGGGCAGCTGGATTCGAACCAACGACCTGCAGTACCCAAAACTGCCGCGCTACCAGGCTGCGCTATACCCCGACATTTCCGAGAAGCCCCGTGGATACACGCTTCAGCCAGCGCCAGCAAGGCATCGGTGCGGGGCTTCGGGCCGCGAAATCGGCGGCGGTTTCTGTCCCGAAATCGCGTCAAGAAACCTAATGACCGCCGAACAGCGGATGACCGACCCGATCGCCGGGCTGGATGCCGTATTTCTGCGCGGTCCCGGCAATCACCTCGAGGACGCCCTTGGCGAGCCCCCGCGACGGAATGATCTTGGTCGACAGCGGCTCGGTGTTCTCGGCGATCCGCAGGATGCGCCCGTCGGCGCGGATGAAGATCATGTCGAGCGATATGTAGGTGTTCTTCATCCACATCGACACTTCCTGTTCCGGCGTGAAGTCGAACAGCATGCCTTTGCCGTCCGCGAGCTCCTTCCGGTACATCAAGCCGGTCTCCTTCTCCTGCTCGGTGGTCGCCATTTCGACGGAGAAGACGTGCACGCCCGATTTGGTGACGATCTCGAGCGGCTGGACGCTGGCGGCCTGCGCGGCCGGGGTCAGCAGCGCGCCGAACATCATGACGAGGGAGGCCACCAGCCACGGTCGAAGCCGCCCAACCATGCGATCGAAATTCATCGACAAATACTCACACCGGGGAAGATTTTCCGGCGGACCCTAACCCGATGATTGCGGCAAATGCCAGAGCCCTGGAGGCTCGCCGGCGGCTCACGTTTCCGTCAGGGCGGACGACCGTTGTATTGGGCATGATCCTTTCGGAAAACCGCTCGGCACTTTTCCGGATCATGCCTTTTAGTGCGACGACAGCGCCGACGGACCGGTCTCCGGGTGGATCTCGGCGGCCATCATGCCCTTGGAGCCGGGCCCGAACCGCACCAGCACATACTGGCCGGGGCGCAGCTCGGTCATGCCGAAGCGGCGCAGTGTCTCCATGTGCACGAAGATGTCGGGCGTGCCCTCGCCGCAGGTCACGAAGCCGAAACCGCGCAGCCGGTTGAACCACTTGACCTGTGCACGCTCGAGCCCACTGGTTGCGGTCACCGTGACATGGGTTCGCGGCGGCAGCATCTGCGCGGGGTGGATCGCGGTCGACTCGTCCATCGAGACGATGCGGAAGGCCTGGTAACCCTTCGCGCGCTGCACGCATTCGACGACGAGGCGCGCACCTTCATAAGCGGTCTGATAGCCGTCGCGCCGCAGCACCGTCACATGCAGCAGGATGTCGGGCCAGCCATTGTCGGGGACGATGAAGCCGTACCCCTTGGAGGCGTCGAACCATTTGATGACGCCGGAGACTTCGACGAGGTTGGCCGCGGCGTCGCCGAGACCGGAGAAGGCATCCATCGCCGGATCGCGCGGCCCGCTGCCGTACTCGCCTTGTCCAATCCTGCTTTGCCCAACTCCGCCTATCGGCGGTCCGCCGAGCTTCTTGGACTCAAATCCGTCCGACCCCATGACCCCGGACCCCACACATCAAATGCAGAGCGCCGACGTTGCGGCGCACCCTGTACACGCTGCTTTCCATGACCAATTCATTTGGACGCTGCGCGAATCTCTCAACCAAAAGATAACACTCCCGCTTCCCGGGCATAGCTAAAAAACGATTCTTGCGGGAACTATGAACAGGCTTGCACAGCCGCGAATCAATCGGGCGTCAGTTGCCGACGAAAGGACCAAGCGTGTCGCCGATGTCGTGACGGATCACCAGATCGGCGATGTCGTCCTGATCGGTCGGCTCGTTGTTGATGATCACGAGCCGCGCACCGCTCTCCTTGGCCATCATCGGAAAGCCCGCAGCGGGCCACACCACCAGCGAAGAGCCGATCGCCAGCAGCAGGTCGCAATGCCTTGCGAGTTCCGTCGCGCGGTGCATCGCATCCTCGGGCATCGACTGCCCGAACGAGATCGTCGCGGTCTTCACCGGATCACCGCACTCGGTGCAATCGGGCGCACCACCGGCCTTGTCGAACTGCAGCTTCACCCAAGAGAGGTCGTAGGCCTTGCTGCAACCGATGCAGCGGGCGTAGGTGGTGTTGCCGTGCAGCTCGATGACATCATCGGCCTTGAAGCCCGACGCCTGATGCAGATTGTCGATGTTCTGGGTGATGACGCCGGGAATCTTGCCTGCCCGGTACAGCGACGCGAGCGCGCGATGCCCGCGCCCCGGCTTGGCGGCGGCAAATGTCGGTTCCATCGCGAAGCGGCGGCGCCATGACTCGTCGCGCGCCTCCTGGCTGGCGACGAACTCGTCGAACGGGATCGGCCGGTTGCGGGTCCACAGCCCGCCGGGCGAGCGGAAGTCGGGAATGCCGCACTCGGTGGAGATGCCCGCTCCGGTGAAGGGCACGATCGAGGACGCCTCGGCAATCATGTTGCCGAGCCGCTCGACGCCGCTGCGCAGGTCTTTTGCAATCGCGTTTTTTGCAATCACTGGAAATTTTCCGGTTGGCCGCCGCGACTATAGCACGGCCCGACCGATTGCGAGCTCGAGGGCGATGCGGCCGGCTGCGAGCCGCTTCGCCGCATCGGCCCGGTCACTGCCGCCTCAGCATCATCACATTCCTGCACGGCCTGCTCCGCATTGACGCCCAATTCGCCCACGCCAATGCGCGCGGGATAGGACCACTACGATGAGGATGGGCAATGACCGATCAGGAAGAGCGCGTCGCGCGCGAGCGCGAGGAGATCGTCGCACGCGTTGCCAGCTTCAGGGCGACGCAGCAGAAGTTCGAGCGCGATCGCCAGGAGTATTACGACAACACGCTCGGCAACGTCTGGAACGGATTTCAGCGCAAGAGCGCCTGATGTCGTCCACGCGCGCATTCCCGCGCTATCGCATCATGACGCACAAATGAGAAAGCCCGGAGCGATGTGCTCCGGGCTCGTCGCCGTTACCAATAGTGGCGATAGTAGTGGTGCCGGTAATACGGACCGCGATAGTAGGCGTAACCGTCGTCGTAGTAGCCGTAGCGCGGGCCGTAATAACCGTAGCCGGGCCCGTAATAATAGCCTGGGCCGTAATACGCACCGGCCGCGCCCGCGGCGAGCGCGCCGGCGGCCAGACCGAACGCCAGGCCAGGTCCGATATGACGCGCCTGCGCCGGCGCGCTGACCATCGTTGCGCCAACCGTCGCAACTGTGGCCAAAACTGCCAATGTCCTTTTCATGCGCAACCTCCTCACGTCGTTATGTGCACCAACGCGAGCGGATTGGGATGGTTGCAGCAAAACGCCTGTTCCGGTTCCCCAGCCATGCGATAGCGCAGAGCTACCATCGGTTAGCGCCGGAACAAAAACACAACCTCAGTGATTAGCTGCGAAGTGAGCGAGGTTGGCATCGATGCCGGCGTGGATGGAACTGCTGCTGAACGTGATGGGCTTTGCCGGCTTTATCGGCATCGCGGTGTATCACAAGCATCCGAACGGGAAGCTGCCGGACTGAACGCCGGCGTCGTCCCGGGATTTGCCGCGCCTCAGTTTGCCTTGCGCGCCTCTCCCGCCGTGCGGACCAGCCGGT
The DNA here is from genome assembly GCF_001908235.1 of Bradyrhizobium sp. NAS96.2. Taxonomy (GTDB): domain Bacteria; phylum Pseudomonadota; class Alphaproteobacteria; order Rhizobiales; family Xanthobacteraceae; genus Bradyrhizobium. The sequence goes on along the minus strand of NZ_LGHK01000026.1, from coordinate 13,566 downwards.
CCGCCTTTACGAGTACCTTGCCACTGTCCGGCTGCGGCCGAAGCCAGAAGCTGATCACCATAAAGACGGAACAGAACAGCACGCCCACCACCATCACACGCCGGTGGGTCGGTCTGTCAGCGCTATGGAACGACGGCATCATGGCTATCACCTGCGACCATCTCTAGCGCAATCGCAGGTGGTGGCAACGCAATGCCACGCTTAACCTAACTCGGTAGGGTTAGCGGTGGCCCGGTATGGCGCCGGCGGGGATGTCCTGATCACCGGCTGCTGTGGAATCCACAACATATCCCGCGCTTGTCCGCAGCAAATTCACAGGGGCCGTAAGCCCGTTTCCTCAACAGGCTTCGGCGCTTGCCGCGCACTCGTCCACAGCCTCGCCCGATCAGGCGTCCGCCAGGCGTTTCAGGGTTGCCTGGAAGCTCAAGCTGCGGGTTCCGACCAGCACCGTCCCCAACACCTCGGCCTGGTCGCCGCTGAAGGTGCCGGAGAAGCCGCTCGTCACCTCCTGCCCGGCGAACAGCGGCCGGGCGAACGGATCGGAAAACGGCGAGTGCTGGTTGGTCCTGAGGTGCCCCTTCCAGGTGCCCTCGCCGGCCGTGTAGGCGCCGATCGACCAGAAATACGGCCCGCCGCCGATCAGGAGACCATCCCGCAGGATCAGGACGCCACTGTCGCGACCGCGCACGCCGTCGGTCATATGGATATGGATCGAATAGAGCCCGTTCCGCATCGATCGCGCCGTCCGGTCCTGAACGGCCGCAGTATGACGCCAAGCCGGGCGGCGCGCGAGCACGCCGATACCGCCCGGCCGCCGATTCGGGCCGAAAGCGCGGATCCGGACGCTAACAAGTCGTTAAGAAAGCCCTGACAAGGTTCGGACCGCCGGAGGGAGAGAGCCATGCTCATTTACCCCGTACCTGTCGAAGTGACGCAAGCCAGGGTGCAACTCGTCGTCGATCAGACGGCGAAGGAGCAGCCGCGCATCATCAATGCGGATGTGCTGGATGTATTCGCAGCGAAGAACCAGGCCGACCGTGACGCCGTTGAGACCATTCTCGACATCAAGGTGTGAGAGCGGAACCACCCAACCGCGTTTGATCGGCTGGGCAGCAATGCCGGTTGCTGCACATTGCGCATCAGCCGCGGGGCGCGATCAGCTTTTGCTCGCATCCACCAGACGGAACAACTCGACTGCGCGCAGGTAGTCGTGGGTGACGTCAGGGGATATCCATGAGCAAGCTCATAATCATTTTCATCGCTGCGCTCGCCGTCGTCAGCGCCTCCGCCCTCGCCCAGAATGCCGGTCCGGCCCCGCAATCCGGCATGGAGCGCCCCGAGAAAACCCATGGCGCCACCGAGAAAGGTTCCATGGACACCACCGGCATGAACGTGAACCGGGCCAACCAGTCCGAGACAAAGGACGCAGCAAAGGGCGCAGCCAAAAAGGACAACGCAAAGAAGTAGGTGCGCCCCTGGTGCAAACTCACCGTCGACAAAAACAGCGTACGGGAACAGGAACGGATTTTCAGTTCAGCCGTTGGTGTGACGAGCGATACAACGAGGGAGAAATCCACCGGAAATATCAGCTCAACAAGCCCCGTCAGCTACTTCGGTAACTGGCGGGGTTTTGATTCTGGAGGTGCCTATGTACGCCCTGTTTCGCGGCAAGACACAGCTTGGCAGATCGTTCGCGACCGAGAAGGAAGTCTGGGAGGCCGCGCTCATCGATGGCTTGGTGGAAAATGTTCCGCTCGCGGATGAGAAAATGTTCCGCTCGCGGATGAAATGGGTGGTCGGATCCTGCCTGCGGCCTATCGCGTCGAGCAGGTTGATGAATACGAGCCGCAGCCCAATTGGAAACCGGGCCGCTCCTGAAGCCGACACTTTGCAAGCTCACGGCAATCCGGCGAGAATCCCAACGGTCTTTTGAACCTTTTGCGCTGTGGGTCGACACAATGGCACTGGGGATTTCAGGGCCCAGCATCCGGCGCAGCGCTGTGGGACGAACATATTCCGTCTACGCGGCGCTGTTGCATTTTATAAATTCAACCTTAAGTTTGACGCCAACAGTTGACGGCTCACGCCCTGAGAGATCCCCAGTCCGTCAGCTGGGAAAGCCCCGCATCCAGCCTGCGGGGCTTTCTGTTTTTGCGGTGGCGGAACCTTCCGCGGCGAGCACCGTTAGGTGTCCGGTTGCCCGCACGATCTCCCCAAGGCCGGTCGGCATCAGGCCTCGCGAGCCCGCTCGCGGGGTTTTGCTTTTTAGATGATGTCCAACCTCGCGCGTCCTTGATTGGCGGTGATGGGCATTCAATGAGATAGAGGCACGTGCCTCCAAGGCTCGACCACGAAAGCCCTGTCCTGGAATTATCCTGGGCGGGGCTTTCTCGTATCGCGTGCGCGCATGCTTGCGGCGATGCGGCGGCGCATAAAGCTTTAGATACTGCGCCAATTGGGCGGCAACCCCTGAGTGCTAGCAAGGCGTGGCGTCAGGGGCAGCCCATGTCAGAAGACCAATCGTCAGCCGATCTCGCGCCGATCATGTGGAAATGATTCGTGCGGCTGATCTGGTTCGGCAGCATCGGATGCTTTCAGTTCGCCGAGATCGAGCGATACCTGAGCGGCAACACATGGCCCCTTTTTCGGCCTCTACGCCGGCCTGCTGTTCGCTCTCGTCATCTGGTTCATGGCCTGCGCGATCCGGAACATCGCTCAGCGCAGGGAGGCGCGGCACGGCCCGCCGGCCTGACGGGATTCCGTTAAGGGATCGAGCGTTCACGCAATCGCGATCACGAATGGCGGGAAAGCGCGAACGGCAGCGGGGCAGACCCGCACGTTAGCGCTGCCCCTTGATGCGATTTGCTGCTATTTTTCGTCCCCGACCATCCCGCCCAAACAAGCATCTCTGCAAGAATCTGAACCTGCCAGGAGGACAACAATGCGCTATCTGCACACCATGCTGCGCGTCCGCAATCTCGATGTCGCGATGAAATTCTATCAGGACGCACTCGGGCTGAAGGAAGTGCGCCGCATCGACAATGACAAGGGCCGCTTCACGCTGGTGTTTCTCTGCGCGGAGGAAGACCTCCATCTGCTCAAGTCGCTGCCTCAGACCCGCGGCGCGCCGCTGGTCGAATTGACCTACAATTGGGACGAGGAGAAGTACGGCGAAGACCGCCATTTCGGCCATCTCGCCTACGAGGTCGATGATATCTACGCGACCTGCGAGAAGCTGATGAAGATGGGCGTCACCATCAATCGCCCGCCGCGCGACGGCAATATGGCGTTCGTGCGTTCGCCCGACCTGCACTCGATCGAGATCCTGCAGAAAGGCGATCCGAAGGCGCCTGCCGAACCGTGGGCCTCGATGCCCAACACCGGCCACTGGTAAGACGCGAAAGTAAACGCCGCACCCGAACGCACGTTCCTGTCCGCACGTCTCCATCGCTGACGGGCGGGACAATCGCGAGGCGAGACAATCTCTAGGAACGTGTCGCAACCGTTGAAGTTGCCTCCTCATACATTGAATGCGAGGAGACAACGAGATGGGAAAAGGAATTCTGCTTTGGCTGTTGGGTGTGCCGATCCCGGTGATCATCGTGCTGTGGTTGTTGTTCGGTCGCTGACCGCGTTTTGATGCTGCGTATGAGCGAGGCTCTGCCGCGATGCGGTGGAGCCTCTTTTTTTTGCTCTCGATACAATTCACCGCGCGCTTTTCCCCGGCGTTTCGGCTAAGAACGCGCGCAAAGCACAACAGCGGGAAGAATCGCGAGATGGACAGCAAGCCGCAACTGACGATCTGGGGCCGGGCCAATTCGGTCAACGTGCAGAAGGTGCTCTGGTGTCTCGCCGAGCTCGACCTTCCCTATCAGCGCATCGATGCCGGCATGCAGTTCGGCAAGAACGATCAGCCCGAATATCTCGGGATGAATCCGAACGGCCGCGTCCCGACGCTGGTCGACGGCGACTATGTGCTGTGGGAATCCAATTCGGTGATGCGCTATCTCTGCATGGCGTACGGTCAAGGCTCGCCGATCTATCCGCAGGCGCCGAAGGCGCGCGCCGGCGTCGATCGCTGGCTCGACTGGACGCTGTCGACGCTGCAACCGGTCGACCGCCCGGTGTTCTGGGGGGATCGTGCGCACGCCGCCGGAGCAGCGCGACATGGCCAAGATCCAGAAGGACGCCGATGCCGAGGCCGTGGTGTGGCGGGTCGCCGAGGCGCAGCTTGCAACGCACCGCTTCTTCGAGGGCGATCAGTTCACCATCGCCGACATCGCGCTCGGCGCTTTTGCGCGGCGCTGGTTCGGCGTCGAGGGCCTCACCAAGCCGAAGCTGCCCAATCTCGAGCGCTGGTTCGGCGAGATCGCGCAGCGGCCGGCCTTTGTCCGCATCGTCGCGCCGCCGATGTCGTGAGCGGCAAGGCGGTTAGAGCCTAATCTTTCGGAAAACCGCTTCGCACTTTTCCGGATCATGCTTCAACGTCCGCTGGACATCCCCGCACCAACACTGACGGCGCCACCGAGTTTCACGCAGGTGTCGGTGCCTTCGACCTTGACGAAGCCTGGTCCGTAGGACGCGCAGGGATTGCGGCGCGTCACGGATTTTGACGGCAAGGTCCTGCCGGCATCGGGCGGCGTCTGGAAATTGCGGCGATCGCCGGCTTGGGCGAGCGCTGCGGCGGGGAGCAGGACGGCGATGAAGGCGAAACAGGTCTTGCGCATCCGGCCTTTTATCGCGCGCGGCCGGATGAGGCTAGATCATGCTGCGAAGGGGTCGCATCGTGACCTGGCTTCTCCTTTTTATGGCGCGATCTTTTCGGAAAACCGGCGTCCACTTTTCCGGATCACGCGTCAGCGCACGAATTTGACGCCGAACGTCCTGCCTCGCGCCAGACCACCTCGCAGGCGCGCCCGGTGCGGGCGTCGCGCGAAAACGCCAGCCGCAGCTTGGCCGGCAGCGTGTTGTTGTCCTGGACCGTGATTTTTGCGCCGGTCGAGGACATGTCCTCGACCACGCAGGGCCGCGCCGCGAACCCGCCATCGAGCGTGATCCAGCCGGACTGACGCAGCGATTTGCGCGCTTCGCGCTTCTTGGACCCAAGAGCCATCACATCATCCCCCGGGATCACGCCTATCGCCGCTGGCTTACCAAAGAGTTGCGAAATCGTGGCGGATTGCAGCGATTGCGGGCTTGTTCACACCCGCGGGGACGGCGCGGCAAAGCCTCCACCCGAAAGACAATCCGTTCAATTGGCCGGATTTCCGGTTCGGCCGTAATGGCGCTCCGCGATGGGGCTCCCTGGCGACGGCAACGGTCGTACGCAAATGGGGTAATCCACGCGCGCCTTTGAAACTCACTCGAACCTATGCTTTCCCCAAGGGGGCGACGGCCGTGCACCGCTGGACGGACAGTGGCTTTGACGGCTCGCCCATAGAGAGAGAAAGGCTTGTGCCGATGCTGGCGCGCTCACTGGACCGCCTCTTGCCGACGCTCAAAGCGATCAACGCCGATGTTTTCGCCAAACGCGCATTCGAGTTCGCGTTTTGGATGAAACTGCGGGCTCAGCAACGAATGTCCGGCATCTATGAACCCTGCTTCACCCAATTGGTTGATCTGGCCTTAGACGATTATCGCGGCAAGAGAGTGCTCGATATCGGCTGCGGCCCACTTGGTACATTAGAGTGGGCCGACATGACGGTCGAACGCGTTGGCCTCGACCCGCTGGCTAACCTCTATCAAAAGCTGGGAACTGATAGCCACAAGATGACATATGTGACGGCTCATTCCGAAAGTATCCCCTATCCGGACGGCCATTTCGACATCGTTTCCTGCTTCAATGCGCTCGACCATGTCGATGATCTCGATCAAACAATCGCGGAGATCAAGCGAGTAGTAGCAAAGGGTGGAATATTCTTGCTGGGCGTCGATACTAACCACGCGGCGACGATTGCTGAGCCGATCACAATCGACTGGGACATCGGTAAGAAATTTCACCCAGAGATGAGCATCGAAGTCGAGCGGCATTATGAACGGTCATCGACCAACTATATCGATGTGATGAATAGCAAAGCGTTTTTCGATCACGCCGACCCTCGCCCCCGCCCCGGCATCATCATTCTCAAACTTCGCAAGGTACTTTAGTCCGATCGTCGCCGCAGTGGTCGGCGCGCCGTCGTCCGCTTCAATGAAATTGAGGAAAACTCCCAAACCATTTTTGCCGGTTGGGAAAATCGTCGACAACCAAGGAAAAATCAGGCGCTTAAGCTGCCAATGGCGCTCCCTAGCGGTGCGATCCGTGTCGCAGGCGATCCTGTTGATATCTCTTAAAAATATTGAATTTGTTGACTTTCCCGCACGCCTGCGCGGATGGTCTACGTCCAACAACGGGTGCAACAGGGCTGGAATGCCGGAGCGTCTAACCAAGCGGAAGGGATACTGGCACTTCGTGCGCCGGGTGCCGCCCGAGTTCGCCGAGATCGACCCTCGCGGCATCGTCAAGCTGTCGACCAAAATCCGGGTTGCCGACGACCGTACCGGCATCCGGGCCGGCCGGGTGGCCGACCAGCTCAATATCGATCTGGAAGCCTCCTGGCGGGCCGCAGCGGGCCAGGGAACCCAGGACGCCATCGTGGCGCTCGAGGAGGCCCGGCAGCGCGCGCAGGCCCTGCAGCTCGCCTACCGGCCGGTCGACGACGTCGCGAAGGAGGCTCTCACCGAGATCCTCCGCCGGCTCGACGCCCTCGCGATCGGCGATCGGCGGCACGATCCGGCGACCGCGGCCGCTGCGCTCGGCGGCGTCGACCTGCCCGAGATCAAGCTGTCCGGCCTCTACGACGAATTCGCGATCGCCAAGAAAACCACCATCGCGAAGATGTCGGCCGGCCAGTTCAAGAAATGGAAGAACGGCAAAAAGCGCGCGGTCGAGCTACTGATCACGGTCGTTGGCGACAAGGTCATCACCCAACTCACCCGCGACGACGCGCTGAAATATTCTGACCATTGGACCGAGCGCGTCGTCGACGGCGAGGTCGTGGCCGACACCGCGAACCGGAACCTTACGCATATCACCGGGATGCTGTCGGCGGTGTCCCGACGTCACCGGCTCAATCTCGATCGCGTGTTCGCGGGCGCCAGGCTCGAGGGCGAGAAGTCGCGCCCGCGGCCCCCCTTCTCACCATGGTGGATCGTCAACCGCCTCCTGGCGGATGGCGCGCTGGAAACCATGAACGACGAGGAGCGTGCGGTCATCCTGGTGATGATCAACACCGGCGCCCGGCCGAGCGAGATCATCAACCTGCGCAGCCGGCACATCGTGCTCGACGGACCGATTCCGTTCATCCGGGTGCGGCCGGACGATCGCGTCCTGAAAACCGAATTCTCCGATCGCGACATCCCGCTGGTCGGGATCTCGCTCGAGGCGATGCGCCAGTTTCCGGACGGCTTTCCGCACTACCGCGACAAGGGCGACTCGCTGTCGGCCGCGGTCAATGCCTACTTCTCCGATCATGGCCTGCGCGAGACCGTGGCGCACACGCTCTATTCGCTGCGGCACGGCTTCAAGGACCGGCTGCGTGCCGTGGAGACGCCCGACGAGCTCAAGGACGAGCTAATGGGCCACGACACCAAGAAGCCGAAATACGGCGACGGGCATGGCCTCGATCTGAAACGGAAGTATATCGAACGGATCGCGCTCGCACCCGGCATGACTGTCACGGCCCCACTGCAGCTGGTAAAGGCCAGCGCCTAGCTGTGGACCGCGATCCTCGCAATCATGCTGGTCGGCGGTATCGCGCTCTGCACGAGCACTGATCCACTGCCCATGCCGGCATCTGTTGACCAACTCGTTGTAGGCGGGCGCTGGCTCCCGGGTAGTCCTAGCGGCTTCTCTCTCGGGGCATTGGGCGCGATTATGGGGAATGGGATCCAAGTCTCGGGAGTACATGTTTGGAGTGACCGTCAGGCATCTGGCCGAACGCGCAGCTGAGGCGCGCCGGGAGGCCGACGTGCTGGGCTGTCAAGCCTGGAACGCCCGAATGCTCGCCTTCCAAGGACCGGCCCAGCCGTCCCCGGCCCTCGGCGACGCGCTCAATGCCGGCTACCGCTATCTTGAGGTCAAATGCCTCGGCTGCGAGACCCATCAAACGGTGGCGCTCGACGTCGTGCGACGGCCGAAGTGGACCCCGATCCACGAGCTGGAACGCTACATGCGGTGCAAGCAGTGCTCCAGAGCGAACGGCTACCCCTTCAAGCGCAGCCATCTTGTGGCATTGCGGACCACGAAGATTTCAAGCATGAACCCACCGTCGATATGGTGGCCGGGGGAACGATAGGCCATGTTGGCTGCACCGAGACGAAACAACTAAAGCGCTTGATCTACGGTAAGCACGTCGAGAGAATGCGATGCTACCGGCGGGGCCTGCCGAGGTGGGACAGATGAAAGACGAACGACGTGGCACGGCGACTGAGTACAGTCCCGCCTTCGTCCGCCTGGTGGATGGCTACATCGCCCAAGGCCACCTAACCGCGCTTCAGAGCCTTCGGTCTATCTACACCGCGGCCACCCGCAGACCGCTGGTCTCCAACAGCCAAGACAATCTGGATCTGATGTCGATCTTCGAAACTCGCCTCGCTCTTTTGGACGAAGCAATTACCACCGTCAGTCTCGCGGCTCTCAAGCGACACCTCAGCCAAGAATGAAATCTGTAAGCGACCGCCCCTACTCCAACCCCGAGAACGCCGCCCGCAGGATCATGGAGCACGCGAGAGCGTTCGAGCCCATCCAGGACGGCCGGATCTACATCGAGAAGATCAACCGGCCGATGATCGACGAGGACAAGTCGACGCCGGCCGAGTATTGGGCTGGGCTACAGCACGCGATCGCCCAAGGCTGGCTCGAGTACCATGAGAGTGGAACGTTCGTGAGATTGACGCAGTCTGGGAAAGAGCTGTTCACCTGAAAAGAAACGGCCCCAGCTAGGGGGGCAACCCGGGGCCGAGGTAACGTGCCATTCCTGATGTGGGCGAGCAGTCAAAACGCGAGGAGTCGGGCTGGCGAGCCTCACGATGCTTTCTTCATCTTTTTCTTTTTGGATCTGATGACGTCGGCTTGCGCCCGGTAGGCCCGTGCGAGTGCCTGCAATCCTTCCGCTAGGTCGCGGTCGAGAACGGACAGTGCTGCGCGCTCTGCCTTGTCAGCGTGCTTGCGAAGGGACTTAATCATCTTAGCCATAGTAGGCAGGTCCTAGTGTGGAACGTACTCGTAGGCAACGAGCGCCCCGAGTCCGAGCATGGCAACCAAGACTGCTATAGCGAACGGATTGCGGGCGCATGTCGCTTCCCCCAATTCCAAAAGCCTCTGCGTCAGAGATTACTCCAGAGGGAGCCTATGTGAAAGAAATGTTCCTGTGGGTGCTGATCGGCACCCTTATCATCCTGTCTCTGACGACCGTTCTAGCCAAGACGAGCTTGGGAGCTGGTCAGGACGAAGACGTATTGTTCGCCGTCCAGGTTGCGTCATTGCTTGCGTCAATCATCGCTGCGGCAGGCCTGTTGGTGATGTTGAACCGGCCCGACGTCCGCTAGGGCGGGGTTAGCATCCGCTCAATGTAGGCGTTGACGGTTTCGGCGAAGTTGTGCCGATCTCCAACCACGGCGTCGCGCTGTTTTAGAACGTCGTCCTGAATCAGGCGAAGACCACTCCTGCGGGCGCCTTCGGGCGTCACCTCCAGATACTCGGTGATCGCGCGTTCGGCCAAGGGAATGCCATTCGGGTCGCCCTTGGCGATCAGGTGGCGCAGGACGCCCTTGCAAGTCTCTAAGTGCGGCATGTCCTGATATGTGGTTCCGGTTCTGCCGTTTGTCCATTCGGAACCATGTTCACCCACGGAGGACACCGGATAACATCCCTACGGCGACGGCCAGTGTTTTGGGCGGCTCGCGCCGCTTAATGCTCGGGATGAGGTGTTGCGCCGAAGAACGCCGGGTCTTCGGCGATGTAGTCGAACACCTCGCCGTAGCTGAGGCCGAGCTTTTCGTGGATCAGCGCCCAATGCGCACCATCAGGAAGGTCCAGCGCGTCGACCTCCTGGATGACCTCACGCACGCGCTCTTTCGAAGGGCGGCTCATATCCGGCCTAAAGAAAAGCGGCCCCAGCGAGGGGGCTGGGGCCAAGGTCAACCCTGTCATCGCGTCAAGCGCCGGGATCATGCGGCGCTTCTGGGACCCACTGCGTGAGTGGTCCGCATCTGAATGCGTACCGGTCATGGGGTTTGTGACAACCCAGAAACACACAGGGAATCATTAACTTTTTCTTAGCTATAGTCGGGCGCTCACGCCCGAAAAGAAACGGCCCCAGCACCCTTGGAGGTGATGCTGAGGCCGTTCCTCATTCCAGCCTTGCCGAGCCGCCGATGCAATGATTAGGCGCCCCACTGGGCTTAAGCAAATTGACCTTAATGAAACTGTCCGCCCAGTGCCGGGATGATCGAATCAAAGTCTGAGCCCGTCAATTAACTTGCGTTAATCAAAGGTAAACAACTTCCAAAAATGCTTAACGGGATGGGAAATCCGGCCCCCGATACCTATTTCACGGGCATGCTCAAATTCGATTTTTGCCTGCCGACTGTTGGGAAAGCGGTCCCGGCCGGCCCTGAGTGGTTCCATGAGATCAAGTATGACGGCTACCGCCTGCGCCTCGAGCGCGACGGAGATCGCGTCCGGCTGATCACTAAGGGCAGCCATGATTGGACCAAGCGCTTCCCGTGGATCGTTGAGGCCGCGCTGAAGAACCGCCAGAAGCACTTCGTAATCGACGGCGAGGCCATCGTCCGCGGCGTAGACGGCTACTCCGACTTCAATGCCTTGCACTCAGGCAAACACAATACGGAGGTCGAGATGCTGGCATTCGATATCCTGGCCCTGGACGGAGAAGACCTGCGGGACCTGCCGCTCTCGATGCGGAAGACCAACCTGCAGCGACTGCTCGCGCGCCGGCCGGAGGGGATCTTCGTGTCGGATTACGAGCAAGGCGAGATCGGCCCTGACCTATTCCGCAAGGCCTGCGAGTTCGGCTTTGAGGGTCTGGTGTCCAAGCGATCGGATCGGCCTTACCGCGGCGGTCGGTGCCCGCACTGGATCAAGGTCAAGAACAGGATGCACGCGGCCATGTCGCGGGAGTTTTGAATGATCAAAGACGCATTCGACCAATGGTTGGAATGGGTCGGGAAACCGCTGAAGAGCAAGCTCGCGATACCGGTCGAGATCTGGCGCCCGGCTTCCGAGCTCTCACCCGAAGATCAGCTTGACCGTCAGAAGGTCAATGAGGCTGTCGCGAGGCACAAAGAAGAGCCCGACGCGTCCCGCCAAGCATAGGAACCATCCATCGTCCGGAAAATTATTGCAATTGTGGATGCGTCCCGCCGCCCAAGTTGGTGCATTCACATTTAGTCCCGGCGCTCCTCCCCAGAGCGCTGGGACTTATCATTTTGGCAAAGGACCGGCGCCACGCGCTGGGCCGAGGTCCGAGCGAGTGCGACTGCGAGATCAGCGCTTGAGATGGATGTCGACGAAGTTGGTCACGATCCAGCCGACGCCGCCGCTCAACCCCACGGCGGCCCAGTAAAGCCAGCGGCTGGCATTGCGCACGCCGGTCGCCTGCACCTGGACATTCTGGACGGCCTGAACGGTCGGCTTCATGTCGGCGATGTCTTTGGTCGCCGTCGCGACCTCGCCCCGCATGGTCGTCACCTCGGCCCGCAGCGCCTCGACCTTCTGATGCAGATCCTTGCGACCCTCGGATGCCTTCGCCTCCATTTGCGTCCAGGTATGCAGCAGCGTCGCGACGGTCGACTCGAGACCGCCGATCTTGGCGGCCATCTGCAGCAAGGCGGCATTCACGCTCGCCATTTCGTCACCGCTCATTTCGCCCGCTTTCGCTTGAACAGGCCGAGGCGCGGCGCCGGCTGTTCGACCGGCGCGATGTTCTCGCAGGCGACGCCTTCCACGCGGCCGATCCCCTCGCGGACGTCCTGGTATTGGCAGACGGCGCGACGCAGGCAGGCATTGACCTTTGCCAGCGCGGCGCGGTCGGTTTTCCAGAGCCGCTCGATCTCGCCGGCGTCGAGATCACGATCCGGCGTATCGACCGGCGCGCGCTCGCAGGCCGCAACGTCCGCCGGCAACGCAGGAATGTTCGGCGCGTCCGGAGGCGGAGGCTGCAGCTTGTCGACGCTACCGGACCCCACGCACCCGGCGAGACATGTCGCGAGTAAAGCACTTGTTAGGATTAGCCGGCGTTGCATCGATAGCCCCCTGGTTAGATTGCAGTTGCGCCTCGGCCGCCGCGGCGCGCCCGGCGTCGCGTCTCTGCAGAGCGTTGGCGAAAGCGAGCTGGCGATCCTTCTCCTCGAGGCGCGCCTGCAATTGAGAATTCTGTGCGGCGACCTGCGCCGCCTCGCACTTGTCGTCTGCCGAGCGATAGCCGGCGTTGTAGAGATGCGCGGCGCCTGCGATCGCGCCGCCGCCGGCGAGCAGCGCCAGGGCGCCGGCAAACAGCGCGCCGGCGGCGAACGGCGAGAGGCTGACGCCCGCAAGGCCGGCCAGGCGCATGAGGATTGCGACGATCCAGCTCATGCGTGTTTCCCCGCGCGATAGTCGGCCAGGCGGCGCTGCTCGAGCGTGTCGGCGACAAACCAGACCAGGACGCCGACGCCGGCGACGACGACCAGGGTGGCGACGCCGATCGCGATCGCCTGGATCGCGCCAGGCGTCAGGCCGAGGCCGCCGACCGCGTCCTTTGCCGCCGAGACCTGCGTCGCGCGATCGGTCAGCCAGGCGAGCACGCCGGCGCCGCCAAGGCCGCCGGAGCCGCCGAATATCTTGCCGGCCCATCTCTTGGCGCGGTCCGTCAACGCGATCGTCTGTGAGCCCTCGTCGCGCAGATCCTCGACGGTCGCGGTCGCCCGCGTCTCGGCCACCTGGCGCGGCGTCTGCGGCTTGCCGAGCTCGGCGATCAGCTGGTCGTCGATGTCAGGCGTCAGCGGCAAGCCGCGCGCATTGCGATAAGCCAGGATCATTCCCTCGGTCCGGCCCTGCGGCGATTGCTCGCCGTCGACCTGGCCGACGTCGTAATAGCCGAGCTCGCGCAGCCGCCGCTGGACGTAGGCGATTGCGTCCGGATCGACCGGCGCCGGCGTCGTCGCGAGCTTCGCATGCTCACGCGGATGCGAGGCCGCGAGGCCATGCTCGAAAAGCGCCGCCTCGTCGTCGCGGCGGATGCGTAAGCCCTTGTCGTCAGGCCAGAGCCGTTTCATCGATCGGATCAGGCCAGGGATCTTGGCGAGCTCGCCGCTGCCGATCGCCGCCTTGATCTGGCGCATCTCCGACCAGCGCGGCCCCGGTTTATTGAAGCCGACGGCGTCGCGGTTAAACGCGATCGAGAGGATGACGCCGACGCAATCCGGCGAGAGCTCGTCGAGACCAGGCAGCAGCCGCCGGCAGATCGCCAGATAACGCGGGATGTCATGGTTCGAGAACACCTCGAGCGCGACGTCCCAAGGGAT
>NZ_LGHK01000259.1 GCF_001908235.1 Bradyrhizobium sp. NAS96.2 | reverse complement strand
GACGCTGGAATCGCTGCATCTCGCCGCGGTTACACGTGCAACAAATGCGTCATCTGAGCTTCATGAGCGCGATTGTGCGCGACTTTGGACGTATGCAGAAACATTGCGCGTGTGTGTCATCGAGAGACGACGTTAATGACTGTGTTGTCGCGTCGATGCAGATGCGGAACTGCATCATTGTCGGACATCAGTTCGCGTCACGCGCGGTGATCCGCAGCGCGCCGACGGCGAATCACGGATCATCCGTTGTGTGACGCCGAAGCAGATGCGTGTGATGTCGTCGTTGCCGTGCGCAGCGTCTCCGGCATCAACGCGCAGTAGCCGATGAGCCCTGCACAAGCGATAGCTGCAAGGGACAGAAATGCGGCGCTGTAGCCGGCGTGGACAATAATGAATCCGGCGACCGCCGTGCTCAACGCGCCGCCGAGACCGGTCGCCGTGGCGATCGCACCCGGCTTGCAGGTCAGCAGCACGCGAAAGCCGGATGGCCGGTCACGCGGCGTGCGATGCTCCTCCGCGACGTCGTCGAGCCCGCGCGCGAGTTGACGATCGATGGCGGCGGGTGAGATCGATAGCGTCGCTGCGATGCTGGCGAGCGCCATTGCCGCGAGCAGCCAGAACACCACCACGGGACCAAACCAATAGGCGGTGCGGCGGGCGATCCCCGCGATCGCGGCGATCGACATCACCGGCCTCGTCCCACTTCCGTTCGGTCAGGAGGTAGATCGCAAGATAGGGGCCGAGCCCGTCCCGCAGGTCGGCGAGGAAGAAGTTCAACGCATCAAGCGCGCTCAACGGTCGTCGTCCCGGACGGCTGCAAGTCATACCTCGCGGCGAGATTGCGCATCTCAACCCGCTTGCTCGCGCAGAGCTCCCGCGCAGGTAAAGTGGTGCTGCCATCAGGCATTTTGGCCACGCATGCGTCATTTGGATGGGTTGACCCGGCAGGGTTGTGCGGCCAATTTCCGGCCCGGCTTAGGGGAGAATAATGCTCATGAATTCAAAGTTGATGGCTGCCGCGATCGTGGCAGCCAGTGTTTTGGCTGCGCCCGTCGCGCAGGCCGAGCAGTTCATTAACGTGCTCACCGGCGGCACCTCGGGCGTCTACTATCCGCTCGGCGTCGCGATCGGGAAGATCTACGGCGACAAGATTCCCGGCGTGAAGACCCAGGTGCAGGCGACCAAGGCCTCGGTCGAGAACCTGGTGCTGCTGCAGCAGGGCCGTGGCGAGATCGCCTTCACGCTCGGCGATTCGCTGAAGGCGGCCTGGGAAGGCGACGCCGAGGCCGGCTTCAAGACCAAGCTCGACAAGCTGCGCACCATCGGCGCGATCTATCCGAACTACATCCAGATCGTCGCCACCGCCGACAGCGGCATCAAGACGCTCGCCGATCTCAAGGGCAAGAGCCTGTCGGTCGGTGCGCCGAAATCCGGCACCGAGCTCAACTCGCGCGCGATCCTCGCGGCCGCCGGCATGAGTTACAAGGATCTCGGCAAGGTCGAGTATCTGCCGTTCGCCGAATCGGTCGACCTGATGAAGAACCGCCAGCTCAACGCCACGCTGCAATCCGCCGGCCTCGGCGTCGCCTCGCTGAAGGACCTCTCGACCTCGAGCGACATCACCGTGGTCGCCGTGCCGAAGGAGACCGTCGACAAGATCGGTTCGCCCTTCGTCTCCGTGGTCATCCCGGCCAACACCTATACCGGCCAGGACAAGGATGTGCCGACCGCTGCGGTTGTGAACTACCTCGTCACCTCGAGCGCGGTGTCGGACGATCTCGCCTATCAGATGACCAAGCTGATCTACGAATCGCTGCCGGAACTCGCCAATGCCCACGCCGCGGGCAAGGAGATCAAGCTCGAGGCCGCCGCGACCGGCAGCCCGGTGCCGCTGCATCCCGGCGCGATCCGCTATTACAAGGAAAAGGGCCTGATCAAGTAGGGGCTCGAGATTCGGCTCCCACCGTCATTGCGAGCGAAGCGAAGCAATCCATCGCGCCGCAAGCGGAGAGATGGATTGCTTCGTCGCTTCGCTCCTCGCAATGACGGGACCGCTTTTCCTGACGCGGCTTTTGGTGGGCGGGTTCTATAGATATAAGCGTCGCGGGCACGGTGGGGGACTTATTCAATGCAGCAGCAGATTGCGGGCGAAGAGCCCATCAAGGTTGAATTCGACAATTTCGAGCATGGCTTTCCGGAGGGATTTGGCCCGGGCGCCTGGGGGCATCTGGCCTATGCCATCGGTCTCGCCTTTGCGGTGTTCCAGCTCTATGTCGCGGCGTTCAACTATTTGCCGAGCCAGGTGGTGCGCGGCGTCCATGTCGGCTTCCTGATCCTGTTGACCTTCGGCCTGATCGGCAATTTCACCGCGAAAACCGATTTCGGCCGCGCGGTGAGCTGGATCGTCGGCGCGAGCGGCTTCCTCTGCGGGCTCTACCAGTGGATATTCTATGCCGATTTGATCGCCCGCGACGGCGATCCGACTAACATGGACCTTGCGGTCGGCGCGCTGCTCGCGATCCTGATCTTCGAGGGCACGCGGCGGCTGATGGGCGCGGCGCTGCCGCTGATGTGCGGCGCCTGTCTGCTCTACTGGTTCTTTGGGCAACATCTGCCGTCGCCGTTCAACCATCGCGGCTACGACTTCGACCAGATCGTCACCCATCTCTCGTTCGGCACCGAAGGCTTCTATGGCGTGCCGATCTACGTCTCGGCGACCTACATCTTCCTGTTCATCCTGTTCGGCTCGTTCCTCGAGCGCGCCGGCATGATCCAGCTCTTCACCGACGTCTCGCTCGGCCTGTTCGGCCGCACCCGCGGCGGCCCGGCCAAGGTCGCGGTGTTCGCCTCGGGCATGATGGGCACGATCTCCGGCTCCGGCGTCGCCAATGTCGTCACCGTCGGCCAGTTCACGATCCCCTTGATGATCAAGTTCGGCTACCGCCGCGCATTCGCAGCGGGCGTCGAGGCCACCGCCTCGATGGGCGGCCAGATCATGCCGCCGGTGATGGGCGCGGTCGCCTTCATCATGGCGGAGACGCTCGGCGTGCCCTATTCGGAGATCGTCAAGGCCGCAGTGATTCCGGCGATCCTGTATTTCGCCTCGGCGTTCTGGATGGTGCATCTGGAAGCCGGCAAGCATGGCCTCGTCGGCATGAAGCGCTCGGAGATCCCGAGCGCCTGGAAGGCGCTGGTGGCGCGCTGGTACCTGGTGTTGCCGCTCGCGGCGCTGGTCTACATGCTGTTCGAAGGCTTCACGCCGCTCTATGCCGGCAGCATGGGGCTGGCGCTGACCGTCGCGCTGATCCTCGGCGCCAGCATCACGCTCGGCTTCTCCAACACCGTCGTGCGCACCATCTTCTGGATCGGGCTTGCGCTGGTGGTTGCCGCGGTGTCGCGCCACGGGCTCGAGATCGTTCCGGTCGCCAGCGTCGTCGCCGGCCTGATCGTGATCGCGGCGATCACCCGCGGCGGCCGCGCCACGCTCAGGGCCTGCCGCGACTCGCTCGCCGACAGCGCCAAGTCGGCACTGACCGTCGGCATGGCCTGCGCCATCGTCGGCACCATCATCGGCATGATGACGCAGACCGGCGTCGGCACCATCTTCGGCAGCTGGATCATCGGGCTCGGCGCCAAGAGCCTGTTCCTGGCGCTGATCATGACCATGCTGCTGTCGATCCTGCTCGGCACCGGCATCCCGACGATCCCGACCTACATCATCACCGCGGCGCTCGCAGCCCCTGCGCTCGCCAAGCTCGGCGTGCCCTTGATCGCAAGCCACATGTTCGCGTTCTATTACGGCATCATGGCCGACCTCTCGCCGCCGGTGGCGCTCGCCGCACTCGCGGCGGCGCCGATCGCCAAGGAGAATCCGGACAAGATCGGCTGGGAGGCGATGCGGATCGCGCTTGCCGGCTACGTCATTCCCTTCATCTTCGTCTATTCGCCGGCGCTGATGCTGCAAACCAACGACCCGATGGCCGCCCAGCTCGGCTTCTACGGCGCGGTGGCGCTGGCGACCTTCAAGGCGCTGGTGGCGATCGCCCTGTTCGGCATCGTCGCGATCGGCTTCCTGTTCACCCGGCTGACCTTGATCGAGATCGCGGTTGCGTTCGGCGCCGCGCTCTGTCTGCTCGGCGATTTCCGCTTCTCGGATACGACGGGCTTCACGCTCGCTGCCGCGGTCGTGCTGTGGCAGTGGCGGCAGCGTCCGCGCGACGCGGTGGCGGCGGCTTGAGCCTCTGCCTTGCATCCGCCGGTGTCGTGAAGGCGCTGCAGGTCGCAGCCTTCACGCTGGCCTGGACGCATTCGATCGAGAAGACCGCCTGGCAGGAAGACTGGCTGGTCACGCCGGCCGGGCTGACGCTGCAACGGGCGCGCATCAAGGGCTTTGGCGCCGGCATGGAGCCGCCGCCGGAGGCGCGGCTCATTGGCGGCTGGTTTCAATGGTCGCCGCAGCCGGTGCCGAGGGCGGAGGTCGTGCTCGGTAATTCCGGCGCGGCGGGCGAATGGCATCTGTGCCGCGCGGGACGCTGCCAGACGCTATCGGAGATTTTCGGGCATCCGATCGGTGCTAATGTCACGACGATGAGTGTTTGCCGAGATCCGTAGCCCGGATGGAGCGAAGCGAAATCCGGGAACAGTGGCCCCGGATTTCGCTGGCGCTTCATCCGGGCTACGGTCCTCTTGCAAGAACAACAACGGAGAACAGGCGATGGATCGGCTCAAGGGCAAGGTTGCGATGGTGGTCGGGGCGGGCTCGATCGGGCCAGGCTGGGGCAATGGCAAGGCGACCGCCGTCACCTTCGCGCGCGAGGGCGCCAGCGTGTTCTGCGTCGATCGCAACGGCGCGGCGGCCGAGGAGACGGTCAAGATCATCACCGAGGAGGGCGGCAAGGCGGCCGCATTCACCGCCGACGTCTCGCGCGCCGCCGAGGTCGAGGCGATGGTCGCGGCCTGCCTCAAGTCCTATGGCCGCATCGACGTGCTCGACAACAATGTCGGCATCGCCGAGGTCGGCAGCGTGGTGGAAGTGGCGGAAGCCGAGTGGGACCGCGTGTTCGCGGTCAATCTCAAGAGCGCCTATCTGTCGATGAAGCACGTCATTCCGGTCATGATCAAGCAGGGCGGCGGCTCGATCATCAACATCTCCTCGATCGCCTCGATCCGCCATGTCGGCATCTCCTATGTCAGCTACAATGCCAGCAAGGCGGCGATGAACCAGATGACGCGCTCGACCGCGGTCGAGTTCGCCTCCAAGCATGTCCGCGTCAACGCGATCCTGCCCGGGCTGATGAAGACGCCGATGGTCGCGCATTCGGCCGGGCTCGCGCAAAGCTACGCCAAGGGCGATGTCGAGGCGATGTGGCGCGCCCGCGACGCGCAGGTGCCGATGGGGCATATGGGCGACGCCTGGGACGTCGCCAATGCCGCGCTGTTCCTGGCCTCGGACGAATCGAAATATGTCACCGGCATCGAACTGGTGGTCGATGGCGGCATCACCTCGAAGTCGGGTGCGTGATTTCGTAAGGAACTACGCCTCGACGCTGAGCTCGGCGCGGTCGAGCTCTTCCTCGACCAGATGGAAGGCGTCGTCGCCGATGGCCTCGGTGCGGCGCAGCTTGAGCAGCGCCTGGCGCGCTGCGGCGATGGCGCGGCGGCGTAGCGGATCGGCCGGCAGTTCGCGCGAGAACAGGCCGCCATCGGGGTCGCTCTCGGCGCGCAGCAGCACGGCGCGGTATTCGAGCCGCAGGATTTCCGCTTCCTCCGAAGGATCGGCGTCGATCTCGTCGAGCGCGGCGCGAAACGCGACGCTGCGGGCATGTGCGGCCTCGCGTCCGACCGGATCGTCATCAGCGAAATTCAGCGCCAGGATCAGCGGCCGCAAGGTCAGGCCCTGGATCACCAGCGAGCCGAGCACCACCGCGAATGCGGTCAGCAGGATCAGGTCGCGATACGGAAACCATTCGGGCAGCGCGAACGCGGCCGCCAATGTGACGATACCGCGCATGCCGCACCAGGACACGATGAAGCCGCGCTTCAGGGTCGGCACGGCGTCCACCACGTGGGCGGGCAGCCAATGGCGCGCCTTCAGCGTGCGCAACAGCGCGCCGTAGGGCATCACCCAGAGGATGCGGGCGAGGATCACGACGGCGAGGATCGCGGCGGCAAAGCTGCAATATTTCCAGCGCACCTCGGCGTCGAGCTCGGACCAGATCGGGCGCAGTTGCAGGCCGATCAGCATGAAGGCGAGCACGTTGAGCACGAACACGACGGTCTCCCACACCGCATAGGACGACACGCGCAGCCGCGCCGAGGTGCGGGCCGGCGCGGTGCGGGCGATGGTGATCGCATAGGCGATGATGGTGAGGATGCCGGACAGGCCGAGATGCTCGGCGACGATCCACACCATGAAGGTGCCGCCGAATTGCGTGATGATCGCGCTCGGCGCCTCGGTGATGCGGCGCGTGATCATCATCCAGACCTGCGCGAACAGATAGCCGGCGGCAAGGCTGCCGACCAGCGCGATCGTGATCGACGGCACGAATTCGCGGATCTTCATGTGCTCGGCAGCAACGAGGCCGACCGCGACGCGATAGATCAACAGCGAGGTCGCATCGTTGAGCAGGCTTTCGCCTTCGAGGATCTTCTGGATCCGGTAGGGCAGGCTGACCTGGCGCAGGATCGCGGTGGCCGCAGCCGCGTCCGGCGGCGCCACGATGGCGCCGAGCGCGATCGCGACCGCCCAGGGCATGTCCGGACGCAGCCAATGCGCGACCACGGCGACCGCCGCCGTCGTGACGCCGACCGCGACCACCACCAGCGTCGAGACCGGCAGCCAGTTGTTGCGCAGATCGCGCAGCGAGGTATCGAAGGCGGCATCGAGCAGCACCGGCGCGACGAACAGCGCCAGCGCCAGCTTCGGTTCCAGGGCCCAGGTCGGCGCCCACGGCAGCAGGGTCAGCAGCACGCCGCCGAGCGCAAGGAAGGTCGGGTAGGGCACCTTGATCCGCCGCGCCAGCGCCGACAGCGCCACCGCTGCGAGCAACAGGCCGATGATCCATTCGAATGTCAGCAAGGCGAACCCCCAAGGTGCGGCTCCAGATGCGGCTCCAGATGCGGCTCAAAGTGCAGCCGATCGTCGCAATTGACGTATAATCCAGCGTGTGGTTTTGCGGCAAATGGCACCGCTCGAAATCGGAGGCCGGTGGTACAGGCGCGGGATGTCTTGTCGGTGATGGGAATGCGACGCAACTCAAGAAATCTGGCTGCGGCGCTGCTGTGCCTTTGCCTGTCAGGCGCGCTGACCTCAGGCGGTGCGCGCGCGACCAGCAGCGAACCCGGCAAGGATGTGCAGGCCGACGCCGGACCCTGCATCGCCGCCGCTGCGGCGACGGATGACGACAAGATCATCGAGGTCTGCGGCGCGCTGATCGACAATGAGAAAGCCGCCAAGCCCGATCGCGTCAAGGCGCTGACAGCGCGCGCGGGGGCCTATGATCGCAAGCAGATGATCGACCGCGCGATCACGGACTACGACACCGTGCTCCGGCTCGATCCATCGCTGGCCGACGCCCACAATGCGCGTGGCGAGCTGTGGCGGCGCAAGGGCGACCGGCCGAAGGCGATCATGGATTTCGGCGCCGCCGTCAAGCTCGACCCGAACCATGCCGCGGCCAAGGCCAACTACAAATCGCTGTCGCTGGAGCTGGAGCGGATCGGCGCCATGATGGCGGTCGCCGGCAAGCCGAGCTTCGATTGCCGCAAAGCGCGCCGCCCGGTCGAGAAGGCGATCTGCGCCAATCCCGCGCTCGCCGATCTCGATCGCGAGATCGGCGCATCGACCTTTCGCGCGGTGCGCGAGGCCGGGGATCCGCGCCAGGCGCGCGAGCTGCAACGCGCGCAGGACGATTTCATCGCCCGCCGCAACGCCGAATTCGGCAAGCCGGGCTACGACCTGCAAAAGGCGATGCGCGAGCGGTTGCGGCAAATCAACGGGGTCGATGGCTACTAGTGCTAACGTCGGTTAGTTTGCGGCTTGAATTATCGGTCAAGCCCATGACAATGACGGCCAAAGAGAACCAACCAACTTCGTCATGGCCGGCCCTGACGAAGGAGAGGGACGAGGGAGAAGCGCAATGAACATTCAACAGAGCCGGTATCATGAGGTGTATGCCCGCTCGCTTCGGGACCCCGAGGGTTTTTGGGCGGAAGCGGCGCGCGAGATCGACTGGATCGAGCCGGCCAGGAAGATCTACGATCCTTCCGTGGGCTCCTATGGACGCTGGTTCACTGGTGCCGTGGTCAACACCTGCCACAACGCGCTGGACCGCCATGTCGCCGGCGGCAGAGCCTCCCAGGTCGCGCTGATCCACGATTCCCCGCTCACCAACGCGATCACCAAGTTCACCTACTCCGAGCTGCTGAAAGAAGTGCAGACGCTGGCCGCTGTCATGCAGGATTTTGGCGTCGCCAAGGGCGATCGCGTCATCCTCTATATGCCGATGGTGCCGGAGGCCGTCGTCGCGATGCTCGCCTGCGCACGGATCGGCGCGGTGCACAGCGTGGTGTTCGGCGGCTTTGCGGCCAAGGAGCTCGCCACCCGCATCGACGACGCCAAGCCGAAGCTGATCTTCTCGGCGAGTTGTGGCATCGAGCCCGGGCGCATCGTGCAGTACAAGCCGCTGCTCGACGAGGCGATCCGGCTCGCCGGCGCCAAGCCCGAGACCTGCATCATCCTGCAGCGGCCGCAGCTGGCGTGCGAGCTCACCGCGGGCCGCGACCATGACTGGGCGACGCTCCGCCATGCCGCGCTCGATGCCGGCAAGACCGCGCCATGCGTGCCGGTGGCCGCGACCGATCCGCTCTACATCCTCTATACGTCGGGCACGACCGGAATCCCGAAGGGCGTGGTGCGCGACAATGGCGGGCATCTCGTCGCGCTGAAATGGTCGATGGAAAATCTCTACGGCGTGAAGCCCGGCGAGATCTGGTGGTGCGGCTCCGACATCGGCTGGGTGGTCGGTCACTCCTACATCGTCTATGGCCCGCTGATCCACGGCGCGACCACGATCATGTATGAGGGCAAGCCCGTCGGCACGCCGGATGCCGGCGCATTCTGGCGCGTGATCTCGGAGCACAAGGCGGTCGCCTTCTTCACCGCGCCGACCGCATTCCGTGCGATCAAGAAGGAAGACCCCGAGGGCAAGTTCATCCGGAACTACGATCTCTCCAGCTTCCGCACTTTGTTTCTCGCCGGCGAGCGCGCCGATCCGCCGACGGTGGAATGGGCGGAGCAGCAGCTCAAGGTGCCTGTGATCGATCACTGGTGGCAGACCGAGACCGGCTGGTGCATCGCCGGCAATCCGGTTGGCCTCGGCATGCTGCCGGTCAAGCATGGTTCGCCGACGGTGCCGATGCCGGGCTATCAGGTCGACATCGTCGACGAGGCGGCAAAGCCGGTCGCCGTCGGCACGATGGGCTCGATCGTGATCAAGCTGCCGATGCCGCCCGGCTGCCTGCCGACGCTGTGGCAGCAGGACGATCGATTCAGGGACGCCTATCTCTCGGAATTCCCCGGCTACTACAAGACCTCCGACGCCGGCTACAAGGATGAGGACGGCTATGTCTGGGTGATGGGCCGCACCGACGACATCATCAATGTCGCCGGCCACCGGCTCTCGACCGGCGGCATGGAGGAGATCCTCGCCTCGCATCCGGACGTCGCCGAATGCGCTGTGCTCGGCGTCAAGGACGCGATCAAGGGCGAGGTGCCCTGCGGCTTCCTGGTGCTCAAGGCCGGCGTCACCAAGGCGCCGGACCAGGTCGAGAAGGAAGTGGTGGCGCTGGTGCGCGAGAAGCTCGGGCCGGTCGCCGCCTTCAAGCTCGCGATCACGGTGGGACGGCTGCCCAAAACCCGCTCCGGCAAGATCCTGCGCGGCACCATCAAGAAGATCGCCGACGGTGAGCCCTGGACCATGCCGGCGACGATCGAGGACCCGAAGGTGCTCGACGAGATCGGCGAAGCGCTGAAGGGGAAGGCGTAGCTACGATCGTCGTCGTTGCTTCGCGCGCTTCCGGAGAGAGTGCCCGTGCGGCACCCCTCTCCCTAACCCTCCCCCACAAGGGGGGAGGGAACCCTTCCGCCGGTGCCTTCCTCACGTTGGACGAATTGAGAGCATGCCGTTGATGCCGCTCCACGTGAGGTGAGCACATTGGTCAGGCTCCCTCCCCCCTTGCGGGGGAGGGTGGGGAGAGGGGTGGCCCCAGGCGAGATGATCGATCAGGGCACGAACCGCACAATAGGGACGCTCACCACCGAAACGCATCCGGAAACAAAATGGCCTTGATTTTGATGGATTGCCGGGTCATCCCGGCCTTCCCTGTCATATGCCACGAGATACGGACCACCGGATGCGATCCATTTCCGCACGCGCGCCTCTCGCATTGCTGCTCGCACTGCCGCTGCTGGCAGGTTGCCTCGAACGCGGGCGATCGCCGATTGCGGAGAGCATGGGCGACGACGATCAGTATTGCCAGGGGGGCGGCAAGGTTGCGGTCGGCTCGCCCGAATATGTCGCCTGCCGCAAGGACCGCGACGTTCAGCGCCAGAACGCCGAAGTCCGTAGCGACCGGCGGCAGCGTGATCTCGGCGAATACATGATGAACAATCCGGACCGGCACTAGCGCGGTGATTGCGGCCCTGCCGGAACGTGACAGGATCGGCGAACTCGACGGGCTGCGCGCGATCGCGATTCTGATCGTCGTCATCTGGCACTATTTCGGCGCGCCAGACGGGCCGCAAGGCTTGCCGTGGAAATTGCTGCATGTCGGCCGCTTCGGCGTCGACCTGTTCTTCATTCTGTCCGGCTATCTCATCACCGATATTCTGCTGCGCCACCGAGCGGCCGAACGATATTACTCGGCGTTCTACGGCAGGCGCGCGTTCCGCATCTGGCCGCTCTACTATTTGATGTGCGGCTGCGCGCTGATCGGCTGGTATTTCTCGCTGAGCCCTGATCTGTTCGACACCAGGGGCGTGCCTGGCTGGCTTTATCTCTTCGGCTTGCAGAATTTCGGCATGGCCAAGGCCCAGACCGACGGCGCTTACTTCCTGGCCGTCACGTGGTCGCTTGCGATCGAGGAGCAGTTCTATCTGCTGTTTCCATTGCTGGTCCGGAACATCCCGCCCGAGCGGCTGTTCGCGATCCTGCTGGTGCCGATCCTGATCTGCCCGATCGGACGCCTGATCGATAGCGCGCTGCCGGACGCGTATGGCTGGTACGTGCTGCCGCAATTCAGGATCGATTCGCTTGCGATCGGCGCGCTGATCGCCTGGTGGCGCCTCTACCGCAAGCCGGACGCCGAGATCTCCAGGCTTGTCGCAAACATCCTCAAATGGTCGAGCGTCTCGCTTCCGCTGTTGTGGCTGTTCGGATGGAAGCGCTGGTCGGTGGCGTTCTCGCACACCCAGGTCGAGATCTTCTTCGGTGCCCTGCTGTTCGTCGTTCTGGACAATCGCGGCTCGCCAGGACTCGCACTGCTGCGCAGTTCGGTTGCGACCTTCTTCGCCAGAACCTCCTACGCGGCGTATCTCACCCACCACGTCATCGTGTACCTGCTGTTCGCCGTGCTCCATGAGCCGAGAACGATCGAGAGCCTCGCCGGCATCTCGCTGACCTTTGGCGCGCTCGCGCTGACCTTCGGGCTGTGTGCCCTGAGCTATCGATATTTCGAACGTCCGCTGCTCGATTTCGCCCATCGGCGGTTCTCGTTCGGGTGAGCCAAAGCGCGCGCAGGGATCAAGGCTATTCGTGTCCCCAAATGAAAACGCGGCGGGTTGGCCCGCCGCGTTTGGTATTCCGTTCGCCGTGTTGCGACGTCCGCGCTTACTCTTCCTCGTCGGCCTTCTTGCCACCGATCGTCTTCAGCTTGGCGAACACGGCATCGACGTTGAGATCGTCGTGGCGTTCGATCGGCTGATCGTCCTCTTCCTTACGCGTGGTCTCGGAGGCCGGCAGCAGCGTGGCGCCGCCATAGACCGCGGTGGTCGGCTTCTCCTTGGCGGCGCGCTGCACCTCGAAATCGAGCTCGATCTGCGAGCACAGGCCGAGTGTCACCGGATCCATCGGCGTCAGGGTCGAGGCGTTCCAGTGGGTGCGGTCGCGCACGCTCGCGATCGTGGTCTTGGTGGTGCCGACCAGACGCATGATCTGGGCGTCCTTGAGCTCGGGGTGGTTGCGCACCAGCCAAAGGATCGCGCTCGGCCGCTCATGGCGACGCGACACCGGGGTGTAGCGCGGGCCCTTCTTCTTGGCGGCGGTCGGCAGCACCACCTTGCTCTCCTGGAGCCTGAGCCGGTAGTTCGTGTCGCGCTCGCCGCGCTCGATCTCCTCGCGGGTCAGCTGGCCGTTGGAAATCGGGTCCATGCCCTTGATGCCCTGGGCGGCGTCGCCGTCGGCGATGGCACGGACCTCCAGGGGGTGCATCTTGGTAAAATCGGCCACCTGATCGAACGTCAGGGCGGTATTATCGACCAACCACACGGCAGTCGCCTTCGGCATCAGCGGTGCGTTGCTCATGGCAAATCTCCTTTGTGCTTCGCCCACCTCTGTCGAGGCGAAGCTGGTAGTCATCGGCGATGACGGGAATTATGCCACCTATATAGGCCCTCCGGGGGGAGTGGCGCAATGGGCCAGCAAAATCGCCTTGACAGCGCCCGAAAGCAGTCCCAAGTCCTTACCTTAACTGGCCGTTCCCCGCCCGCCGGCGAGGGGTGATTCGGTCCCGAAATTGCCCCGAGACAGCCCCGAGACCAGCCCGATGTCAGCGAAAAAACCCGATCTTAAAATCGTGCTTTGTTCCCCCCGCGGCTTTTGCGCCGGGGTGGTCCGCGCCATCGACACGGTCGAGCGCGCCCTCACCATTTATGGCGCCCCGGTCTATGTCCGGCACGAGATCGTCCATAACAAGTACGTGGTGGACAGCCTGAAGACCAAAGGCGCCATTTTCGTCGAGGAATTGGCCGAAATCCCCGACGATACCAACGCGCCGGTGGTGTTCTCGGCCCATGGTGTTCCCAAGTCGGTTCCGGCCGAGGCCAAATCCCGCAATTTCTTCTCGCTGGACGCGACCTGCCCGCTGGTGACCAAGGTCCACCGCGAGGCGGCGATCCATTTCAAGCGCGGCCGCGAGATCCTGCTGATCGGGCATTCCCACCATCCAGAGGTGGTCGGCACCCTGGGCCAGCTGCCAGAGGGCGCCGTGACCCTGATCGAGACGGCCGAGGATGCCAAAACCTTCGTGCCGAAGGATCCCGACAATCTCGCCTTTGTGACCCAGACCACGCTGTCGATCGACGACACCGCGGAGATCGTGGCGCTGCTCAAGGAGCGCTTCCCGAACGTCAACGGTCCGCACAAGGAAGACATCTGCTACGCCACCACCAACCGCCAGCTTGCGGTCAAGAAGGTGGCGCCGGTGGTCGATGCACTGATCGTGGTCGGCGCGCCGAACTCGTCGAACTCGCAGCGCCTGCGCGAGGTCGCCGAGCGCGAGGGCTGCCCGATTGCGATTCTTGCCCAGCGCGCCAGCGACATCGACTGGGGGCGCTTCGAAGGCATCAGGAGCCTCGGCATCACCGCGGGCGCTTCGGCGCCGGAGGTGATCGTCGAGGAGATCATGGGCGCCTTCGCGGAGCGCTATGATCTGCACGTGGAGACGGTCTCGGCCGCGGAAGAGAACGAGTTCTTCCCGCTGCCGCGTTCGCTGCGGCCCGACGCTGCCGCGGCGGAATAGACCATATGGCGGTCTACACCGACGTTGCCGCCGAAGACCTCGCGGAATTCCTCAAAAGCTACGACATCGGCGAATTGCTCTCCTACAAGGGCATCGCCGAAGGCGTCGAGAATTCGAACTTCCTGCTGCACACCAGCCAGGGCGCCTACATCCTCACGCTCTATGAGAAGCGCGTGGCGGAAGACGACCTGCCGTATTTCCTGTCGCTGATGGCGCATCTCGCCGAGCGCGGCGTGTCGTGCCCGCAGCCGGCGCGCAACCGCAAGGGCGAGGTCACGAGCCGGCTCGCCGGCCGGCCCGCCGCGATCATCAACTTCCTCGAGGGCGTGTGGCCGCGGCGGCCGAACGTCGCGCATTGCTCAGGTGTCGGCGCGGCGCTGGCCAGGATGCATCTCGCCGGCCGCGACTTTCCGCTGGTCCGCAACAACCCGCTGTCGGTCTCCGGCTGGCGGCCGCTGTTCGATCTCGCCGCCGCGCGCGCCGACAGCGTACAGGTGGGCCTGCACGACTTCATCGCGCGTGAGCTCGATCATCTCGAAGCCTCCTGGCCGGCGGACCTGCCGGTCGGCGTGATCCATGCCGATTTGTTTCCCGACAACGTGTTCTTCCTCGGCGACAAGCTGTCGGGCCTGATCGACTTCCCGTTCGCCTGCAACGACATCCTGGCCTACGACGTTGCGATCTGCCTCAACGCCTGGTGCTTCGAGCCGGATCATTCCTTCAACGTCACCAAGGCGCGCGCGCTGCTCAATGCCTATGGCCGCGAGCGGCCATTGTCGGCGGCGGAGGAGGCAGCACTGCCGCTGCTGGCGCGCGGCGCCGCGATGCGCTTCCTGCTGACGCGGCTGGTCGATTTCCTCAACGTGCCCGAGGGCGCGCTGGTGCAGCCGAAGGACCCGTTGGAATATGTCCGCAAGCTGCGCTTCCAGCAGAATGTCGCAAGCCTGAACGACTACGGCATCACGCCGGCCGGATGCGCGGCGTGAGCGACAAGCCGCATGTGACTGTCTTCACCGATGGTGCCTGCTCCGGAAATCCGGGACCGGGCGGCTGGGGCGCGATCCTCCGGTTCGGCGACGTCGAGAAGGAATTGAAGGGCGGCGAGGCGCATACCACCAACAACCGCATGGAGCTGATGGCGGCGATCTCGGCGCTGGAAGCGCTGAAGAAGCCCTGCGTGGTCGACGTCACCACCGACAGCCAATATGTCCGCCAGGGCATCACCGGCTGGATCCATGGCTGGAAGCGCAATGGCTGGCGCACCGCCGACAAGAAGCCGGTCAAGAATGTCGAGCTCTGGCAGCGCCTCGACGCCGCGCTGAAGCCGCACGAGGTGCGCTGGCACTGGATCAAGGGCCATGCCGGCCACGCCGAGAACGAACGCGCCGACGAGCTGGCGCGCGAGGGCGTTGCGATGGCGAGGTTGAAGGGGTAGGGCGGGCGCTGACGGTGCGTAGGATGGGTGGAGCGAAGCGATACCCATCACATCACCACTCGGCACGAAGGCGATGGGTTTCGCTGCGCTCTACCCATCCTTGTAATAGCGCGATCGGCTATCGTCGGCATATTCCGAGAGGAATGGCCTGTCGCGGTTAGCGGCCGCGACAGGCCGCTGGCGGTCGG
>NZ_LGHK01000258.1 GCF_001908235.1 Bradyrhizobium sp. NAS96.2 | reverse complement strand
GTCAGCGGGGCGCGGCTTCGGCAGCGGCACGGCTGAACGGCGGACCGCCTTGTGCGCCCTGTGCGGCCGGGTGCCGAACAAATCATCCCACGGAAAGGTGGGCGCGCCGCGGGCAGCTTCCGCGGGGCCCGCTTGCATACCAAGGCAAAGCAGCGCGGCGGCAGCGGTAACCATTGCCGCGCCCCCGCGGCGAAACGCGCCATCAGGCCATTTTCGGCTTGCTTTCTCCGCGCTACAGTTCATGTCAGTTCCATGATTTTACTGCCGGCCGTCCAAGATGCCGGCAGATCATGCGTGAGGATCGAGGAGGGATTTGCGTATGCTTGGTTTGATGCAAGATTGGCCCTTGCTGTGCCACAAGATTATTGAGCACGCCGCCAAATATCACGGCACGCAGGAAGTCGTGACACGGTCGGTCGAAGGTCCGATTCATCGCACCAACTACGCCGAAATCCATGCCCGCGCGCTGAAGGTCTCGCAGAGCCTCGAGCGTGACGGCATCAAGCTCGGCGACCGCATCGCCACCATCGCCTGGAACACCTGGCGCCATCTCGAGGTCTGGTACGGCATCATGGGGATCGGCGCGATCTGCCATACGGTCAATCCGCGGCTGTTTCCGGAGCAGATCGCCTGGATCGTCAACCACGCCCAGGACCGCATCGTCATCACCGACCTCACCTTCGTTCCGGTGCTGGAGAAGATCGCGAGCCAGCTGCCGAGCGTCGAGCGCTACGTCGTGCTGACCGACAAGGCGCACATGCCGCAGACCACGCTGAAGAACGCGGTCGCCTATGAGGACTGGATCGCGGCATCCGACGGCAAGTTCGAGTGGAAGACCTTCGACGAGAACACCGCAGCTGCGATGTGCTACACCTCCGGCACGACGGGCGATCCCAAGGGTGTACTTTATTCGCACCGGTCCAACGTGTTGCACGCGCTGATGGCCAACTCGAAGGACGCGCTCGGCACCTCCGCCTCGGACACAATGCTTCCGGTGGTGCCCTTGTTCCATGCGAACAGCTGGGGCATCGCGTTCTCCGCCCCGTCGATGGGCACCAAGCTTGTGATGCCGGGCCCGAAGCTCGACGGCGCCTCGGTGTACGAATTGCTGTCGACCGAGAAGGTCACCCATACCGCCGGTGTCCCGACGGTTTGGCTGATGCTGCTGCAATACATGGCCGCCAACAACGTCAAGCTGCCGGATCTACAGATGGTGATCTGCGGCGGCTCGGCGATGCCGCGTTCGATGATCCAGGCGTTCCTCGACATGGGCAGCCAGGTGCGCCACGCCTGGGGCATGACCGAGATGAGCCCGCTCGGCACGCTGGCGACGCTGAAGCCGCCGTTCACCGAACGCACCGGCGAGGAGCGGCTCGACATCCTGCAGACCCAGGGTTATCCGCCGTTCGGCGTCGAGATGAAGATCACCGACGATGCCGGCAAGGAGCTGCCGTGGGACGGCAAGACCTTCGGCCGCCTCAAGGTCTCGGGTCCCGCGATCGCCAAAGCCTATTTCCGGGTCGATGCCAACATCCTCGACGATGCCGGCTTCTTCGACACCGGCGACGTCTCGACGATGGACGAGCACGGCTACATGCGGATCACCGACCGCTCGAAGGACGTGATCAAGTCCGGCGGCGAATGGATCTCCTCGATCGATCTGGAAAACCTCGCGGTCGGCCACCCCGCAGTCGCGGAAGCCGCCGTGATCGGCGTCCATCATCCGAAATGGGACGAGCGGCCGCTGCTGATCGTGCAGCTCAAGCAGGGCCAGAGCGCCACGCGCGAGGACATCCTGAAGTTCATGGACGGCAAGATTGCCAAATGGTGGATGCCCGACGACGTCGCTTTCGTCGACGGCATTCCCCACACAGCGACCGGCAAGATCCTGAAGACGGCACTGCGCGACCAGTTCAAGGACTACACCCTCCCGACCGCCGCGGCGTAGGCGAGCTATCATCCTCCCCTGGAGGGGGAGGATCGGTTCGCATGACGCGCAGCGGAATGCGAACCGAGGTGGGGTGACAGTCCCTCCGTTGAGACAGGTGCCCGTGCTGAGGGATCACCCCACCCCGCCGCTCATTATGATTCGCGTCGACCCTCCCCCTCCAGGGGAGGGTGAATAGCACCGCCCAAATCCCTTGAATTCGCCGCAGGACCGTGATCTCACACGGTCATTGGCGGCGGCTGAGGTCGCCGGGGACATCAACCGGCAGATTTTTCGACGATGGCGCGCAGGTTTTCCGCTCCCTACCAGCAGGAGCCCGTGTCCGGTCTCGCCACCTGGTCGCGCAACCTCGCCATCTTTTCCGTCGTCGCGGTGGTGGTCTCGATCCTGATCGTCCGGTTCGGGTTCCTCGAG
Source organism: Bradyrhizobium sp. NAS96.2 (assembly GCF_001908235.1). GTDB lineage: Bacteria > Pseudomonadota > Alphaproteobacteria > Rhizobiales > Xanthobacteraceae > Bradyrhizobium. The sequence goes on along the minus strand of NZ_LGHK01000258.1, from coordinate 7,434 downwards.
GTCAAACCGGCTCTCGCGACCTTCTTCGGGGCGCTGGGCCTCGCCGGCCTGTCGATCCTGCTCGGGCTGGCCGCCTTCGCCGCGATCTGGCAGAACGGCACCCGCGGCATGGGCCGGATCCTGCTCGCGTTCCTGATCGACGCCGCGATCCTCGCTTACCCGGCCTACCTCACCTACCAGTATCGCAAGCTGCCGCGAATCTACGACGTCACCACCGACGCCATCGACCCGCCGAAATTCGAGGCGCTGGCACGGCTGCGCACCGGCGAAGGCACCAATCCGGCCGCCTATGCCGGCCTCTATTCCGCCGAGAGGCAGCGCGCGGCCTATCCAGATATCGAAACCGTCGAACTGGAAGCCCCGGTCGACCGTGCGTATGAGATGACGCTGCGGCTGGTGAACCGGCGCAAATGGCTCGTCATCGACGCGCGCGCGCCGCAGCCGCCGCGCCGCATCGGCCGCATCGAGGCGGTGGCGCGCACGCCGATCATGGGCTTCCGCGAGGACGTCTCGATCCGGGTCACGCCCGACGACGAGGATTCGCGCGTCGATATCCGCTCCGCCTCGCGCTATTTCGACACCGATCTCGGCAGCAACGCCGCACGGGTCAAGAAGCTGATCGAGGACCTCAACACCGCGGCCGACAACGAAAACGCCAAGCCGGCGAAGAAGGCGGCCCCCGCCGCGCCGAAAGCCCCGCCGGCGAAGACGGTGAAGAAGTAATCTCTCCGTCATCCCGGGGCGCGCGCAGCGCGAGCCCTCAGGTGCGCAATTGCGCACCGGGGAATGACGGCTACACCATCCGGTACGTGCCGCCGATCACCGGATCGCCATCCGTCGCCACGACGCCGCGCGCGACCAGATCCTCCAGATGCGCCAGCACGGAATAACCGGCGGCATTGGCGAGGCGTGGATCGAGCCCGATATAGATCGCCCGCACCATAGTCGGGATGTCGGCCTCGCCCTTGCCGAGACGGTGCAGGATCGACGCCTCGCGCGCCCGGCGATGCCGCGCCAGGAAGCGGACGAAGCGCGGGCCTTCCGGAATCTCCGGGCCATGGCCGGAGAGGTAGATCTGCTCGGGACGCTGCTCCAGCCGCTCCAGCGAAGCCATGTAGTCGATCATCGAGCCGTCGGGCGGCGCCACGATCGAGGTCGACCAGCCCATCACATGGTCGCCGACGAAATTGATGCTGCGCTCGGCCCACGCGAACGCCAGATGATTTGCGGTGTGACCGGGGGTGGCGAGCGCCTCCAGCGCAAAGCCACTGCCCTCGATGACGTCGCCGTGCTTGACCTCGATGTCGGGCCGGAAATCGCGATCGGCGCCGGATTCCGGATTGTGCTTCTCGCTCTCGAAACGCGGGCGCGAGGCGCGGTGCGGCCCCTCGGCATAAACCGGCGCGCCGGTCGCGGCCTTGATCCGCGGCGTGTTCGGCGAATGGTCGCGATGGGTATGGGTGACCAGGATATGGGTCACGGTCTCGCCCTTGACCGCATCGAGCAGCGCTTTCGCATGCGCCTCGTCGTCGGGGCCGGGATCGATGATCGCGACCTTGCCCTCGCCCACGATGTAGCTGACCGTGCCGGTGAAGGTGAACGGGCTCGGATTGTTGCAGAGCACGCGGCGCACGCCGGGGCGGACCTGTTCGACCACGCCTGGCTTCAGCGGAAAGTCGCGGTTGAACGGGATGTCGTCGTTGTCGGCCATGGGATCCGATTCCTTGTGAGCCGTCATCCCCGGATGAGCGCTTCGCGCTCACTCGGGAGGCGCGAACTCTTGCGAGCCTCGAAGGATGTCGGGCACGAGCCGGGCCGTTCATCCTTCGAGGCGCGCCAAAGAAGGCGCGCACCTCAGGATGACGGAGGCAAGAGCTTACGAGAACGCCTGGATGCCGGTGATCGCGCGGCCGAGGATCAGCGCGTGGACGTCGTGCGTGCCCTCATAGGTGTTCACGGTCTCGAGGTTCGCGGCGTGGCGCATCACGTGATACTCGATCTGGATGCCGTTGCCGCCGTGCATGTCGCGCGCCATGCGGGCGATGTCGAGCGACTTGCCGCAATTGTTGCGCTTGACGATCGAGATCATCTCCGGCGCCATCTTGCCCTCGTCCATCAGACGGCCGACGCGCAAGGAGGCCTGCAGGCCGAGCGCGATCTCGGTCTCCATGTCGGCGAGCTTCTTCTGCACCAGCTGGGTGGCAGCGAGCGGCCGGTTGAACTGCTTGCGGTCGAGCGTGTACTGGCGCGCGCGGTGCATGCAGTCCTCGGCGGCGCCGAGCGCACCCCAGGAGATGCCGTAGCGGGCGCGGTTGAGACAGCCGAACGGGCCCTTGAGGCCGGAGACGTTGGGCAGCAGCGCGCTTTCCGGCACCACGACGTTGTCGAGCACGATCTCGCCGGTGATCGAGGCGCGCAAGCTGAGCTTGCCGCCGACCTTCGGCGCCGACAGGCCCTTCATGCCCTTCTCGAGGATGAAGCCGCGGATCTGGTTGTCGTGCGCGGCCGACTTGGCCCACACCACGAACACGTCGGCGATCGGCGCGTTCGAAATCCACATCTTGGCGCCGTTGAGCTTGTAGCCATCCGCCACCTTCTCGGCGCGGGTCTTCATGCCGCCGGGATCGGAACCGGCATCCGGCTCGGTCAGGCCGAAGCAGCCGACCCATTCTCCGGTCGCGAGCTTGGGCAGATACTTCTTGCGCTGGTCTTCGTCGCCATAGGCGTAGATCGGATACATCACCAGCGACGACTGCACCGAGTTCATCGAGCGATAGCCGCTGTCGACGCGCTCGATCTCGCGGGCGACGAGACCATAGGCCACGTAGCTCGCATTGGCGCAGCCATATTCCTCGGGCAGCGTCACGCCGATCAGGCCGAGCTCGCCCATCTCGTTGAATATCTCGCGATCGGTCTTCTCTTCCAGATAGGCCTTGGTGACCCGCGGCAGCAGTTTGTCCTGCGCATAGGCCCGCGCAGTATCGCGGATCAGGCGTTCGTCTTCGGTGAGCTGGTCGTCGAGCAGGAAGGGATCATCCCACTGGAAGCTGGCGGCAGCCGGCTTGTCCTTGGCCTGGGGGCGCACGCTCATGAAACATCCTTTCGCATCGTCACTCGGAAATTGGCGGATAAATTAAAGCGCTATGCTGCGAAGCGCAATTGAATTGGGCGGATGCCATGCCCGGGGGCGATGCTGCGCATCGCCCCCGGAATGACAGTACTAACCGTCGAACTTTTCGTTCGACACGATCTCGATGCCGAAGCCGGACAAACCCTTGTAGTCGTGCACCGACGACGTCAGGTGCCGGATCGAGGTGACGCCGAGATCGCGCAGGATCTGGGCGCCGACGCCGACTTCGCGCCATTGCTTGTTGCGATCGGCCTCCGCCGACTTCTGCTCGCCCACCGGCTGGACCGGAACACCGGCCGCACCGTCGCGCAGATATACCAGCACGCCGCGGCCGGCATCCTTGAAGTGCCGCAGCACGGCTTCCATCCGCGCCGGCCCGGTGAACAGGTCTTTCACGATGTTGGGCTTGTGCAGCCGGGTCAGCACGTCCCGGCCATCGCCGATGCCGTTATAGACGAAGGCGGCGTGCATGATCTCGTCGAATGGCGAGCGATAGGCGTAGCCCTGCAGGGGGCCGATCGGGCTTTCGGTGGTGAAGGTCGCGACCCGCTCGATCAGCTTCTCGCGCGCCTGGCGATAGGCGATCATATCAGCGATCGTGACATGCTTGAGCTTGTGGGCGGCGGCGAATTTCGCGACCTGCTCGCCCTTCATCACGGTTCCATCGTCGTTCATCAGTTCGCTGATGACGCCGACCGGCGGCAGGCCCGAGAGCCGGCAGAGATCGACCGCGGCTTCGGTGTGGCCGGAGCGCAGCAGCACGCCGCCGTCGCGCGCGATCAGCGGGAAGATGTGGCCCGGGCGCGCAAAATCATTGGAGCCGGCGTTAGGGTTGGCGAGCGCGCGGCAGCAGGAGGCGCGCTCCTCGGCCGAGATGCCGGTGCCGCCATCGGGCTTGTAGTCGATCGAGACGGTGAAGGCCGTGGTGTGGTTGGACTCGTTATGCGCCACCATCGGATCGAGCCGCAGCCGGCGGGCATCCTCGGTGGTGATCGGCGCGCAGACGATGCCGGAGGTGTGGCGGATGATGAAGGCCATCTTCTCCGCCGTGCAGAACGACGCCGCGACGATCAAATCGCCCTCGCCTTCCCGATCGTCATCGTCGGTGACGACGACGAGTTCACCCTTCGCAAAGGCTTGCAGCACTTCCTGGATCGTATCGGCCATTGTCCTGACATCTCGCTTTATGCAGGCAGTGGATTAGCCGGGTTCCGATGTCGGCGCCAGTATCATTATGCAACCCGCCATGCGTCCGGCAGGCATACCAGGACCGGGGACGGCCCCCGTTTCCTGTTTGATTTGTTGTTTGAACTCGAACCCGCCGGAAAACCGATGCCCACTTTTCCGGATCATGCTCAGTAGCCCCGTAGCCTGGATGGAGCGAAGCGCAATCCGGGGGTGTTCCGCGTGCGTGGTCCCGGATTTCGCGGAGCCTGTCATCGGGCGCGCGTTCGCGCGACCGTTGGCTCCATCCGGGCTACGCAATCGCGCAAGCGAAGGCGCGCCTGACGGCGCAATCGCGCAAGTGGATGTACCCCTTAAGGCAGCACCTCGCGCCGGTCGCTGAGCTGGGCGTCCAGCTCGGCCCGCTTGTCGTCGAGCAGGCCGGCGTCGGCGGCTTCGATCACCGAATAGAGCTCGCCGGCGTCGCTGAGCCGGGTCACCGTCACATAGTCGGCGCCCGCCGCATAGAGATCGTCGACACCGGTCAACAGGTCCGCGGTGGCGACGATCCGCGCGGTCGGATTCAGGGCGCGGACGTGGCGCACCAGCTTCTCATTGTCGGCGCCGACCAGGAGGAAATCCGGCACGCTCAGGATGATGATCTCGGCCTTGCCGATGCCGGCGTGCACCAGCGTATCGACATTGCTGATGTCGCCATAGATCACGTGCATGCCGCGGTCGGACAGCGTGCGGAACACCAGCGGGTTGAAGTCGATGACGCTGATCTGCTCGAGTAGCGACTGGTTCTGCCGCTCGATCTGGCTGACCAGCGCGCTCGCGGCGCGGAAAAAGCCGAGAATGACAATGCGCCGGATCTCGCCGTGCCCACCCTCCTGGCCGGCCTCACCGCGGCCCTCGCCGACGTGGTCGAGATCGCGCAGCCCGATCCGCTTGAGCGGCCCGATCAGGCCGCGCACGATCTGGTCGCTGCGGCCCATCGCGAAGGTCGAGAGCACCGCCAGCACCACGAAGGCGAACGAGGCCGCGCTCGCAGTCTCGGTCCCGATATGGTTGGCGGCAACGCCGGTCTGGATCACCACCAGCGAGAACTCGGAAATCTGCGCCAGATTGATCGCCGGCAGCAGGCTGGCGCGCAGGCCCTGCTTCATCAGATAGAGCGGCGTGAACGTCGTGATCAGGCGGCTCACTACCGTGAAGGCCGCGATGACCAGCGCCAGCCAGATCACCTGTAAGCCCGGGATCGGGATCGTCATGCCGAGCGCGACGAAGAACAGCGTGATGAAGAAATCCCTGAGCGTCGTGACCTTGGCGGTAACGTCGAGCGCGTAGGGAAAGGTCGAGATCGACACTCCGGCGACCAGCGAGCCCATCTCGCGCGACAGATGCAGCCGTTCGGCGATCTCGCCGATCAGGAAGCACCAGGCGAGCGCGCCGAGCAGCACGAGCTCGGGCCGCCGCGCGATCTGGTGGAACAGCCGCGGCAGCACGTAGCGGCTCAGCACCAGCGCGGTGGCGACCAGCACCGCGACGCGGGCGATCGACAGCAGCACGACGCTGATCTGCAGATTGTCCAGACTCGGCTGCACCGCCAGGAACAGGATCGCGAAGATGTCCTGCAGCACCAGCACGCCGAGCGTGATGCGGCCCGGCAGCGTGTCCAGCTCACGCTTCTCGTACAGCACCTTGACGATGATGACGGTCGAGGACAGCGCGCAGGCGACGCAGAGATAGATCGCATCGAACTTGCCGCCGCCGACCGCAAGCCCGATGCCGGCAAAGAGCGCCGCGCCGATCAGGCAGCCGCCGATCAGCTCGCCGGCGCCGGCGAACAGGATGACCTTGCCGGCACGGATGATCTTCTTGAGGTCGATTTCCAGCCCGATCATGAACAGCATGAAGATCAGGCCGAGCTCCGAGATGACGCTGATCGACTCCTGGGACTTGACCCAGCCCATGCCGAATGGACCAATGAAAAAGCCGGCGATAAGGTAGGCCAGTATCAGCGGTTGCCGGGAGAAATGGGCGAGCAGCCCAATCCCCCAGGCAAACAGGATACAGAGCGTGATATCGGGAATCAGTTCATGCATGCGTCAAAGACTTCCTGTTGCCGCAACCTAGAGGGCCGGGCGTGAGGATCAACCGAGCAATGTGTCACATCCGCGCAGGCGGCATTTTTCTGGCAGTTTTGCTCTGCCTGCTCACCGGGAGAGTGACCGAGGCGCTAGCACAGTCCTCGGCAAGTATTGAACAAAATTTCGCGAACTCGCTGACCGCGGTGCCATCGGAAGGTCTCACTACCTCCGGTGCATTCTACGTGCCGGTGTATTCCAGCGTGTCGATGAGCCAGGGCAAGCTCAGGGCCGATTTCTCGGTGACGCTCAGCGTGCACAACGCCTCCGAAACGAGGCCCCTGATGCTGAAGCGGATCGCCTATTTCGACACATCAGGCAAGATGGTGGAGAGCTACCTCAAATCGCCGATCGCTCTAAAACCGTTTGCTACGATCGAGGTCGCGATCGCCACGACCGATACCCGCGGCGGCACCGGCGCGAATTTCGTGGTCGATTGGGCGGCCGCAGGCGAGATCGCGGAACCGGCGGTCGAGGCCTTGATGGTCGGCAGCGTCGGCCCCGGGCACTATGCCTTCATCAGCCAGGGCCGCCCGATCCGGCTGGTCGGCAAGAACTGAATTGAACTGACTTCACGGAAGGCCGCTTCCCGCTGGCCTTCTCAACGACAACAACACGGAGCGAAACGTCCATGTCCACCTCAGCCCAGTTCGACTTTGCACCACTGCTTCCGGCCGGCCTGCCCGCGCCGGCCGCGCGCTGGACCGGGCTCGCCAAATACAGCTTCGTCGGCGGCAACAACGATCCCGACCAGGTCCCGGTCGACGGGCTGCTGGAAGCGGTCAACGCCGTGCTGAAGCGCGAGGGCAGGAATCTGGCGACCTACAATCTCGCGCACGGACCGCAGGGCTATCTGCCGTTGCGCCAGTTCCTCACCGAGAAGCTGAAGCGCGATGCCGGGATCGCCTGCACGCCGGACGAGATCATGATCGTCTCCGGCTCGCTGCAAGCGCTCGACCTGGTCAATCAAACGCTGCTCGCCAAGGGCGA
>NZ_LGHK01000257.1 GCF_001908235.1 Bradyrhizobium sp. NAS96.2 | reverse complement strand
TGTTACGACCCTTGCACGGACGGGGCGGACCATACATTCTTTCCCACGAGGTCCTTGAGCGCCGCGTTGTCCAACATGGCATCAGCCAGCAACCGCTTCAGCCGTGTGTTCTCGTCCTCCAGCGTCTTCAGCCGCTTGGCCTCTGACACCTCCAGCCCGCCGAACTTGGCCTTCCAATTGTAGATGCTGGCGTCGCTGACGCCGTGCTTGCGGCACAGATCGGCAACCGAAACCCCGACCTCGTGCTCCTTCAGAATCCCGATGATCTGCTCTTCCGAAAAGCGGCTGCGCTTCATGCTCTGGTCCTCGTCTTGGGCCACAGCGAACTTCAAACTGGATTAAGCCTGTGGGGCAAGGTCACGAGATACATACAATAGCGGCAGCAGTACAACCGCGTGCAATCAGAGGACCGGCAGACATTGTAGTCTACGCGGCTATGTTGTTAAACCGATTCGCTCGCTGAGCTCCTTCCGTAGTAGTGGAATGGCGAAGCTAGGAAGAGGCCTGAGGGCCCGCCCCGACGAAGGAAAGCGTTCAAGATAGGACCCATTCTTTAAACCGAGCCGTCACAGGCTCCAGATGGTCTGCCCAGTAACCGGGATCAACAAACAAGCTTTTCGGATTATTCCAGTTTGGAAGCCATCTGCGAGCCGCATCGGTCAGCATTGTTGCGGCTGACTTGGAGACAGGCAACAGCCCTAGTGATTCCGACAGTCGCGCCTGCACTTCCGGGCGCATAATATAGGTGAGAAGTTTGATGGCGTTTTCTTTGTTCGGCGTACCCTTAAGCACCGCCAAGGCCCCGCTTCCATACAGATTCTGCTCAAAGGAGAACGCTAACGGTCTTCCGCCGCCGTCCTCAGTCGTCGATTTCACGCGACTTGCAGCTGGAGTGAAAGTGAAATCGACCTCGCCAGTTTGAACTAGAGCGATGGTTTGGGTATTGGTGGACGCCCATGTCGCAATACTCGGCTTTATTCGATCAAGGGCTTTGAACGCACGATCGAGGTCGAGAGGGTAGACATCTTTTGGCGCAACGCCGTCGGCAAGAAGCGCTACCTCCAGAGTCATAAAAGCCCGATTCATGAGCGAACGGCGGCCAGGAAACTTCGCTATGTCGAAGAACTCAGCGAAGGTTTGAGGGTGCTTTCCATCGCCGAATTTCGCTGGATCCCAAGCTAAACCCGCGGCAAAGAGATAGGTGGGTACGCTGTCACTTGTGGGAGGAATTCTCATATCATCCAACTTGAACACCGAACCATCCAGTTTTTCCCAAAAACCCGACTTAGACCCCGACGCGATCATGATATCTGCGCCGTCAAAAACATCCCACTCGACGTTTCCTGTAAGGATTTGAACCTTGACTCGTGCAAGATCAGGCGATTGCACGACATTTACTTTTATACCTGTTTCTTCGGTGAAGGGATTAAATGCGTCTCTGACGAAAATCTCTTGGTAGTTGCCGCCCCAGCCAGTGATCGTTACCGTGTTGGAGGCTGCACGCGAGCTTTTGATCGCCATTGGCGCCGCAATGACACCTCCCGCCGCCGCTAAAAGCAATGAGCGCCGCGACACTTTTGAGACGGGTCTTCTCATCGAGCCCCCCTTGTATATTCTCTAGTTATAAATCGACAGTACCAAATGCTGATTGTAGTTTTATGCCAAGGTCTAAGCTATCGCGAAATGAGGCCGCCAATAATCGACCGAATATGACGAAAAGCTCCAACGCGGAACAAGCAGTGATCTCGGGCCACGCTTATCTGCCAACGTCAATGATGCGGGTTACATCGCTAACGTCATTAGGCCGGCTTATGGAGTCTAGCAGTGGCACTGCTAACGTTCAAAATGATGGCACCGGTCGCGTCTCGGACAAGGGAGCTATGCGAGGGAGTCCTGCCCCCACTCCGAGTTGGATGTTATCATTCTCACCTTGTCGAGCTTGAGACGAGATGTGCCGCGCATCTCAACGTGACAGCGCAATCGGAAGGCGAGACCATGGCTCTCGCACACAGCGTTCAACCGACATTCGGCGCGCAGTTCCATCCAGACTCTATACTACCAGAACAGTGCGACCTACTGCGCAGCCCCTCTTGCGACTCGCGGACGCATATCGCGCGTGATGGCCTTCGATACGTGACTCAAGCAAGGTGCTATTAGCGCCGGACATGGACGAGCGTCGCTGGGAAGCAGGTGATGGAACGACTGGCCGAGCGCAGAACTCGATTGGCCGGAGTGAACCGCTCTGCTTGATGATCCAGTCGCTCAAGAAAGGACTGCGCGCTCGCGCCACGCGCCGTAAAATGCCTTGGCACAGTAGTCATCCCATTTGGGCGAGAGCGCCATCTTCGACGAAGTTGACATCACAACAACGTTGGAGATCGCGTTTTATTTAAGAGCGAGGTAGTGTAGGTAGGCTGACCTCACCCCCTCCAATAAACCAACATCCCTAAAGACGTTGTGAACGCTGGGAGCTGTACTGCCGCAAATCCTCAAATCGACTTTACGAACTCTCGTTTCTGCTCTGTCGTTCGGCCCGACAGCACGTCGACAATTATGACTGGCATTGAACGTCTTCGTAAGTCCGGACGAACCGCGTAGCTCCCACTCCTCGCTTACAATCACGATCTGTTCGCTCGCGCGCATGTGATGTAAGCTGCGGCGTGAGAACCACCAATTATTAGCAACCTTTGACGCATGGCTCTCAGGTTCGTCAAATACTTGCGTATACGCTCGCCGGCGTCGATTGGTCCAAGACTACTGTATCAGAGGACGCATACGACGCTCCGCGCCTATTTGAATGCGGAGCCAGGCGCGAGTTGTACTGTGAGGCCATCCAAATCCTCCGTCAATTCGATCTGACACGAAAGCCGAGAACTCTCTCGGCGCTCCTCGACGACATCCAGCATCGCATCTTCGAGGTCACTGGCGGGCTTGATCTTCGCCCACCAGGCGTCGTCGACGTAGACATGACAAGTTCCACAGGAAGCACAACCTCCGCATTGCGCGGTTAGATTCAACCCAGCATCTCGAATCGCAAGCATCAGGGTTTGCGCGGACACGTTATGGAGTTTAACCAACTGGCCTTCGTGATCGTAAATCAAAACTTTCATTGATCGGATTTCTTAGAAGGTCACATGCAATGGACCGAAGGAACGATGAGAAAACGCACGAAACCGCGGCGCTTCCTTCGCTGGATCAAGACGCAGATTCGGAAAACGCGCAATAAGCACCTTCAGCGATTCCCGCATCAGGAGTCTGGCGAGATGCATGCCCACGCAAATGCGTGGACCGACGTTAAATGCCAAATGATCAGTGGGTGGCTTTCTGCTCAAATCGATCATATGCGGGCAAGTGAAGTGCTCAGGATCTCGATTGGAGGCTGCATGCAACAGGCAGATCATGTCGCCCTTCTTCACCGCTGCACCAGCGAGTGACACGTCGCGATCGGCCTTCCTAAACCGCCACTGAACCGATCCCAAGAGTCGCAACGTCTCCTCCACGAACGCATTGAGAGCACCGTGCTGATCCCTAGATACCGCTTCGTGCATGGCGGGATCCGACAGGAATAGATAAATAGCGTTGGAGATAGCATTCGCGGTCGTGTCCCCTGCACCGAGCTCGATATCTCGCACGATCGAGATTACATCAGCCGGACTAACCTCTCCCCAATCCTCTGGAGCTCGAGACCAGATCTGACTGATGAAATCGCTGCCGCGCTTTTCTTTTCGCTCGAGGACAAGAGGCAGAAAGAGTTTGGTCAATTCATTTGCAGCACTTCTCGCCTTCCGGTTCACCTCTTCTCCAACATACTTCATGCCGAACCACACCGTCAGGTCTTTATGCCATCGGGAAACCCGATCCATGAGCATGTCATCTTTCCAAGGGAGCCCGAAGAGCGATCCCATAACTAGGTTGGGCAACCTATCGGCCATTTGAGTGCCTAGCTCGGCGCCTCCCTTTTCAGCGAAACTATCGATGATGTAGTTCATGACCGGCAAAACGTGTTCAACACGGTACTGCGGCATCATCGCAGGACTGAAAAGCTTCAGATAGAGCCGACGCATACGCGCATGCTCATCTCCGACCAGCGATGTAGCAGCCGTCCTACCGCCCTTGATCTCGTACACAAACGCAGGCGCATCATCGGCCAGGACCCGATAAGTTCCCTCGTCGGACTCAATCAGCTTGCAGATGTCATAACTCAACACCAGCCAGCAATTCATGCCGGGATCCCAAACGACGTGCCCTCTCTTGCGGAGCAAGTCATAAGCTGGAAACGGATCATTGTCGGCGAGTGACATCATCGACCATTCTGCGGAAGACGGCAAAATC